>CAILVI010000387.1 GCA_903837595.1 uncultured Thiodictyon sp. | reverse complement strand
GCAAACGGAGCGAAGCGGAGTGCCGGGCTGCGCAAACGGAGCGAAGCCGCGTTTCCAGTTGGCGACCCAGAATCCCTGCCGGAGATAGAAACGAACGGCGCCTTGCCACAACCAATCGGTGTCCAACCGGACCGCGCCGAACCCCAGGTGGCGCGCCATGCCCTCCAGGGTCGCGGTGATCAGGGTGCCGTAGCCGCCCCGGCGCTCCTCCCGGAACAGATAGAGGCCCGCAATCCAGAGGTTGCACTGGCCCCAACCAGGGTCCCGGATCGCCAGGGCCACGGTGCCCAGGGTGCGTCCGTCGATGGTCACCCAGTAGGGGTGATAGTCGCCGAGACTGGCCGGATCGCCGGGGCGCTCTTCGCGCGTCAGCCCGCGCCGCGCCCAGTCGGCGATGGCGTCGTCCGACAACGAGCGGGGGTCCGGCGGGTCATCGAACCGGTACTCCAGATAGGTGCATAGCTCACAGGCCCGCCACAAGCGGCGCTCCGATTCGCTCTGCGGGTCCACCGGCAAGAACAGGGAGACGTTGGCAAGAAAGGCGACCAGGGCGGAGACCGCGCGGTCGGTCGGGTCATCGTCATCGATTGTGGGGGGCGCATCGGGTCGATCCATTGGCTAGACCCTCCGCGGTTCGGTGCCGAATGGACGCCCTTGGCCTAGGCCCACAGCTCGGCCACCTGGATGCGCATTTCAGGCAGCAGTCCCGGGGCGATGAACTGCTCCCGATCCGGCAGCAGGACCTGGCGATAACCGTCCGGTCCCGGGTCCCGGTACAGCTCGATCCGGCGCCGCTTGAGGTCGATGAGCCAGGTCTCTGGAACCCGATGTCGGGCATATAGCGGGAGCTTGGTATTGCGGTCGTACCGCAACGAGGTGTCCGCAATCTCGACGACCAATAGGGTATCGGCCGGGGTGGGGTTGGTGCCTTCGTAGAAGTCGTCACGGGGACGCAGCAACATCAGGTCCGGCTCAGGCTCCGAGTGCTCCGGCAGCGTCAAGGGGTCCTGGACCGCGACGATGGCCAGGTCCTGGGCACGGCGGGAAAAGAGTTGGTTGAGGCGCTTGTTCTTACCGGCATGACCGGCATTGATGGGCGGCATGGCGCGCAGCTCCCCCTCGATCAGCTCGACGTGGTCGTCCTCGGCGAAGATGCCGGCCTCGATCATGCGGTGATAGGCATCGACCGTCAGGCGGTAGGCGACCGGTTCGGTAGGATGCGCGCGGTTTGGTTGGATGGCGTTCATCGGCGTTGGTCTGCCCACGGGAATTTGGAAGCCCGGCTCAGATTACTTCACTTCAGGGTTGAGCGTCATCCATAGCACGGTCGGGCGACGCAAGGCGGCCGGGATGAGACGCGGCATCAACTCGCGCGTCCCGGGGTTTGAGTCAGCAATTGCAAAGTTGGGCGGTCTCGCGCTCAGCGCATCTCGAACAGTTCCTGGTGGAAATCCCGCGGCGCGAGGCCCTGCTCGAGAAAATCCCGGCGCAGCGCCTGGCCGAATCGCGGCGGCCCGCAGAACCAGAGGCTGGCCGCCGCCCAGTCCGGCACCGCGGCACGGATGCGCTCGGCATCGAGCCGGCCATGCTTGCCGCTGACCAGCAGGTGGAGTCGGACACCGGCCGCCCGCGCATCGGCCTCCAGCTTGTCGATCGCGGCCGGCTCATGGACCGCGGTGGGATGGAACAGGTCGATCACCGTGGCCTGGGGCCTGTCTGCGAGTTGCCGCATCCGGGCGATGAAGGGCGTGATCCCGATGCCGGCACCGATCCAGACCTGCCGCGGCTTGCCGTCCTCGAAGTCGAAGCAGCCGTAGGGTCCCTCCACGGTCACGGGCATGCCGACCTTCAGTCGCCCACGCAGGCGGCTGGTGTGGTCGCCCAGCGCCTTGGTGATGAAAGTGATGCCCGGTGTGTCGGGGTTCCAGGCGGAGGCAATCGTGTAGGGGTGCGCGCCTTCGCGGGCGTCCGAGGTGACGAAGGCGAACTGACCGGCGGCGTGACCGGGCCAGCCGTGCGGCAAGGCGATCCGCGACTCGAGTACATCGATTGCCGGGTAGTGGGTCAGCGCCTCGATGGTGCCGGGTACACGGCGTCCGGCGCCGATGCGGCCAAAAAGCGCCAACACCGCGGCGATGCTGCCGGCCAGGAGCAGCAGGGCCAGCACCCAGCCGATGGGTTGCCGCCAGTAGTCGATCTTGGTCAGCACCAGGGCATGCCAGGCCAGCACCAGGTAGACCACCGGCATCAAGCGGTGCGTCTGGCGGAACAGGTGATACGGGAAGCGCTTGACCAGGGCCAGCACGAGCAGCAGGGCCGCCGCATAGAATGCCCATTCCCCGAGCGATTCGGCCAGTCCGCGCTGGCCGCTGAGCCAGCCCTCGACGCCCCCGAGTTGCGACGGATCGGGGCGCGGACCCCGCACCGGGCGCGTCAGCCAGCCCCAGCCGACCATCCACTTGGTGCCCAGCGCCCACCACCAGTGCAGCACGGCGGCCACCAGCGCCGTGATGCCCAGCCACTTGTGCAGCCGGTACATCTTGTCCAGCCCGGCAAGGCGCCGCTCGAGCCACTGCGGGCGCAGCGCCAACAGCAGCGCGACGCTCATCGCGACGGTCGCGATGATCCCGGTGTACTGGACGAACACGCTGCGGAAACTGAACCAGCCGAGCGGCTGAGGCAGCGGCGTGTCTGCCAGCGCCCAGAGTGCGGAGACGGCGACGAGCGTGACGATCAGGACGTTGCGGATGCGGTTCATGTGCGGTGGCGATCCAGGGTCGGGTGGGTCAGCGGGCCAGGGGGGCGCAGGCAGGGCAAGGGCGGATGCCCGCGGGGCGGTCCACCATGATACGTCGCCGGGTCATACTCCATGCCCCCCGTGTCGCAGATCGCACAATCCAGCCGTAATTGTGCGATAGCCGACAGGCGTCGGCCGGCGGCACGCAGGCACCCACCGCCCGGCCGATCGCTCAGAACGCGCCGAAGACGAGCCCCAGCCCGATGATGGTGGTCAGCGCCAGCAGGTTCCCGATCAGCATCACGATGGCCACATCGCGATAACTGCCGCGGTGGGTGGCGCCGCTGATCGCCAGCAGGGTCACCACGGCCCCGTTATGCGGCAGGCTGGAGAGCCCACCCGCGGCGATGGCGGCCACCCGGTGCATCAGTTCGGGCGCGATCCCCGCCTGCGCGGCCAGGTGCACGTAGGTCGGGCCCAGGGCCTGCAGACTGATCATCAGGCCGCCCACCGCGGAGCCGGTGATGCCGGCGATGGCGTTGGTGGCGACCGCCAGCGATACCAAAGGTCCCCCGCCCACCGCCAGAAAGGCCTTGCTGATCAAGGCAAAGGCCGGCAGCGCGGCGATCACGGCACCGAAGCCGACGACGCTGGCGGTATTGAGCGCCGGCAGCACCGAGGCGTTGGCACCGGCGTTAACGCTCTTGCGCAGCGCGGGCAGGCGTCGCCGATTGACCAGGATCAGCACCAGGATCGCGACCAGGAGCGCGCTCGCCACGGCCCAGATGCCGCCGACGGACGCCAACGAGGTCGCCCCCCAGCGCTTCTCGGCCAGGAATCCGGTCGCGAGCCGCGGCAACACCACCAGGCTCATCGTCAGATTGACGGCCACCACCACCAGCATCGGCAGAACCGCCAGCCAGAACGGGGGCAGGTGCGCGCTCTGGTGGCCGCGGGCGGACTCGGCCAGGTCGAAGGTGTCGGTCGTAGTCACCCGCTCGCGCGCCAATTGATCCCCGGCACCGACCGCGTGGCTCCCGTTCGGACCATAGCCCTCACCCCGGCGGCGCGCCCTGGCCGCGACCCGGCCCAACCGCCAGAGGCCGAAGCCCAGCATGATCGCGGCGGCGATCAGCCCCAAGCCGGGCGCGGCAAAGGGGGTGGTGCCGAAATAGGGCATCGGGATCGCGTTTTGGATCGACGGCGTGCCGGGCATCGCGGTCATGGTAAAGGTGAAGGCGCCCAGCGCCACCGTGGCCGGGATCAGGCGATGGGGAATATTCGCCTGGCGAAACAGGGCCACCGCCACCGGGACCACCACGAAGGCGACCACGAACAGGCTCACCCCGCCATAGGTCAGCAGGGCGCAGGCCAGCACGACGGCCAGGATGGTGCGGTCGCGCCCCAGCCGATCGGTCAGGGTGCGGGCGATAGCAAGCGCCGAGCCGCTGTCGTCCATCAGCTTGCCGAAGATCGCGCCGAGTAGGAAGATCGGAAAGAACTTGGCGACAAAGCCGGCGGCGCCCTCCATGAAGGTCTGGGTCCAGCTGGCGAGCAAGGGCGCACCGGAGAAGGCCGCGGCCAGCAAGGCCGCCGCGGGGCCCACCAGCAGGACGCTCCACCCCCGATAGGCGAGCCAGATCAGGAGCGCAAGCCCGGCCAGGATGCCGAGCAGTCCCCGGTACTCAGGCGGCATTGAACACCCCGCGTCCGGCCTGGGGGCCATGGGTGAGGGGGCGCACCGCGGGCCGGGCCGTGCCCGGACAATAGGGTGCTGCGGGTGCCGGCCGTGCGGTCGTACCCGATCGATCAAGAAACTGTATCACGCGTGAAAATCCCGTTCCGATGAACGGCCGGGGCGTTTGTCCCACAGCCGCGGCAAAGAACTGATATAAGCAAAAACTACGCCATGTGGGCCACACCGGAAAGGCCAGTCGTTCGATAGCGCTTGTACCTTGGGCGGCCCAGTCATGCCCCGCCTCAGCGTCCGTATTCAGCCGGAAGCCGCCACCGGCAGGACGATCTCGACCTGCAACCCGCCGCCGGGGCGGTTGCGGGCGCGAATGGTCCCGCCATGCGTCTCGATGGCCCGCCGGGCGATGGCGAGCCCCAGGCCAAAGCCGGCGGTCTTGGCCCTGGTTTCACTGCGGAAGAATGGTTCAAAGATGGCCTGCAACTCTCCTTCGGGAACGCCGGGGCCACGGTCTGAGACGGTCACCAACAGCCGGCTGTGGTCGGGCTGCCGGGTAATTTCCACCTCGACCGCGCTCCCTTCGCCCGTGAACTTGACCGCATTGCGGACCACGTTCTCCAGCGCGCGGTGCAGGAGCTCGACGTTCGCGTTGACCAGCGCCTCGCCCTCACCGACGAACCGGACCTCACGCCCGGACGCCTGCGCCTCGAACCGGGCATCGTCGGCCACCGCGCGCAGCAGTTCGACCAAGTCGACCGCCTCGTCCGCGGCCCGCGCCATCCCCGCCTGCATCCGTGACAGGGTCAGCAGCTCTCCGACCAGTTGATCGAGTCGCACCGCCTCGCGTTCGATGCGATCGAGCGTGTCATCGAGTTGCCCCGGGCGCTGCCGTGCCAGGCCGATGGCGGCCTCCAGGCGCGCCAAGGGCGACCGCAGCTCGTGGGAGACGTCGTGCAACAACCGTCGCTGCGAACTGACCAGGGCCTGTAACTGCCCGGCCATGCGGTCGAAATCGCGCCCGAGATCGGCGATTTCGTCGCGCCGCCGCCCCATCTGCGGGCCGATGCGCGTGTCGAGGCTACCCGCCGCCGCGGCGTCGAAGGCACCGCGCAGGTGGCGCATCGGGGTCGACAGATACCAGGCGAGCCAGGCGCTGAAGGCGAGGCTCGCCAGGATGCCGATGCCAATCGGAAGCGCGAGCGGCATGTGATGGAGCGGCTCATGGCCATCGGCAGGCAGGAAAAACAGATAGTCGTGGTCCGCCACCCGTTCCAGTCGGGCAATCCGCGGTTCCCGATCCGCTTGCGCCAGCGTGCGGGCCTGCGCCAGCAAGTCCAGGGGGACCGTCCGCCCCAGCAGTTCCTGCCCGGCCTCATCGACCACATAGACATGGGCGCCCGCCTGCAGGGCGCGCGATTCATCCAGGAAATCGCGCAACGCCGGACGGCCGCCATGCCGGAAGACGTTGGCGGCGGCCGACACCAGAAAGGCCGCGCGGCCCCCGCCCGCCAACTCCTGCCCGCTCGTCGCGAGCGCCTGCTGGTGGAGCCAGACGGCGGTGCCC
Organism: uncultured Thiodictyon sp.; assembly: GCA_903837595.1. Lineage (GTDB taxonomy): Bacteria > Pseudomonadota > Gammaproteobacteria > Chromatiales > Chromatiaceae > Thiodictyon. The sequence goes on along the minus strand of CAILVI010000387.1, from coordinate 79,940 downwards.
ACGCCCAGGCTGGCCACGAGCAGCGCCAGCCAGAAGGCGAGGAAGAATTTCCAGAACAGCCGCCCCATGCCCTTCATTCCCGCACCAACTGGTAACCCAGGCCGCGCACCGTCTGAATCGGCGAACGCCCCTCGCCGTCCAGTCCGAGCTTGTGCCGAATGCTGCTCAGGTGCACATCGATACCGCGGTCGTAACGGGCCAACGGGCGGCCCAGGGCTTGCTGCGAGAGCTCCTGCTTGCTCACCACCCGACCGGCATGACGCAGCAGCACCTCCAGCAGATTGAACTCGGTACTGGTGAGTTCGAGTGGCTCGCCCTGCCACTCCACGCCGCGGCGTTCCGGCCACAGCGTCAGTGCCCCCCCGGCCGTCAAGGGGCCTGACGAGGCACTGGCCGGCTCCGGCCCCTGGGTGCGCCGCAAGATGGCCCGGATGCGCGCCACCAGTTCACGTGGGGTGCAGGGTTTGGGCACATAGTCGTCGGCGCCCAGCTCCAGGCCGACGATGCGGTCCACGTCGTCGCCCCTGGCCGTGAGCATCAGGACCGGCAGCCGCCGGTCTTGTGCACGGATGCGGCGCAGCGCCTCGATTCCGTTGCACCCCGGCATCATCACGTCCAGCACCACGAGTGCATAGTCGCCGGAGAGGGCATGACGCACGCCGGTCTCCCCGTCCTGCACGGCCGTCGCGGTGAGGCCCTCGCGGTCGAGATATTCCTTCAACATCTCGCCCAGCTCGAGGTCGTCATCGACCAATAGAACCTGCGTCATCGCCGCCACCCGCTGCAGTTGCCATACAAGTCGACCATCATCGCGATCCGTGCTTGAAAACCAAGGGCTTTAACCTGTTCTTGCACATCTTTACCTGATTTTACACAAGACTAACCCGGATTAACGCGCCCCCCGGCTAAGGTAACAGCATCCCGCCACGATCGCGGGAGCCCCTGTTCAATTCTGCCGAGGACCCACACCATGTTTCCGAAACAACTCAAGCGCCCGCTCTTGATCGCTCACCGCTGGCTGGCCCTCGGGCTGGCCCCGGTCTTTCTGCTCATCCTGCTCTCCGGGGCCATCCTCGCATTCAAGCCGATCCTGGGCGCCGGCAGCGCCGCGCAGCAGTCCGCCCGACCCAGCGTCACCGCGGTCGCCGCGGCGCTCGACGCCATCGATCCGGCCGGCCGGGCCGCCGCGGTGAGTCTCTCGGCCGATGGCCGATCCATCAGCCTGAAGTCCAAAGACCCGGCCGTGGCGGGCACCTTCGAGGTCGCGACGCGGGCCGCCCCCGCCAGCCAGGACTTCGACCTGTTCGCCGTGGCGCTGAGTCTGCACAAGAATCTGCTGATCGGTGCGGGCCTGCTGGTGGAGATCGCCACCTATGCCCTGGTCGCCATCCTGGCCGCCGGACTCGTGTTTGGCCTGCCCAAATTGCGCAACACCCTCGGCGGCTGGCACCGTGGCATGGGCTGGTTCGCGTTGCCGCTGCTCGCGTTGCTGCCGGTGACCGGACTGCTGATGACGTTGCATGTGGGTAAGCCGGCGTTACCCGCACTCGCACCCGGTGAGCCGATCTCACTGGCGCAGGCGATCCAGGCCGTGCCGCTGCCCGCCGACGGCACCATCCTCATGGCACGGCGCTTTCAGGCAGGCGCTGCCATGGTCAAGACGACGTCATCCGCGGGCGAGCGGCTCCATGTGGTGCAGGCCAACGGCCAGGTCGCGCTCACCGGGGAGCCCGGCTGGGTGGACGAGGTGCACGAAGGCACCTGGGCCGGCGCCTGGTCGGGTGTGCTCAATCTGGTGTCCGCCCTGGCCCTGATGGGAGTCACGGTCACGGGGCTCTATTCCTGGCTGCGCCGCCGGTCGCAAGCACGTCGTAGCGGCCGCGTCGCGGCGCAACGGCGGCCCCAGGCGTGTCGGGTCGCATCGTCCAGAGATCCGAAACTCGCTTAAGTGTGGAGGGCGGGACACCGCAGGCGCGGTGTCGCAAGAAAATTCACTATACTGCCCGCGCCAATCCGCCTGGAGTTGAAGAATGACCGTAGACCACAGCACCAACCCGACCGATCTCACCCCTGATGCGGCTCCCGAGGGCGTCGCCGACTACGATCCGCGCCGGCCGGTCTTTTCGGTCCCCTACCGGCAGCTGGGCGATCGGTTCATCGGCCAGGAGACGGTGCTGGAAGAAGTGCGGCAACAGCTCAGCGCCAGGCGCCGGACCAACATCACCCAGCCGGCGGCATCCGACCTCTGCGGCCTGGGCAAGACCCAGACGGCCGTGGAGTACGCCTATCGCTATCGGGATCAGTATCCCAACGGCGTCATCTGGCTATCTGCCGATGGGGACCTAGAGGCCCAACTCGCGGACCTGGCGGTCAAGGCCGGCTGGATCGCGCCCGAGTCCGAACGCCGTTACGTCCTGGAGATCACCCGCCACCGGCTGCGCAGCGTCGCGGACTGCTTGATCGTCTTCGACAACGTGCAAGACCCGGCGGCGCTGCGCGACTACCTGCCCGAGCCGGCCACGACGACACAGATCCTGATTACCAGCCACACCGGGCAACCGCAGTTCACGGCGGTCGTCATCGATCGACTGGACCCGGCGGCAGCCCTGCGGCTACTGATCCAGACGGCCGGCCGCGCCCCGGATGGCGACGCGGAACTCACCGCCGCCCGCGAGATTGCCCGCACCCTGGACGGCCTGCCGCTGGCCTTGGAACTGGCCGGCGCCCAGCTGGCGCATGGCGCGATGCGGTTCCAGGACTCTCTCCAACGGCTACGCCAGGACAGCGGGCACGGGGCGGTTCTGGATTGCGTCCTGCGCATCGGGATGGAGGGCTGCGCCAAGCAGCCGCTCTTGCCGGCCGTCCTGGACGTGCTCGCCTGGAGTGCTCCGGCACCCATGGGTCGCGACCTGCTGGTCGCGATGGTGGGAGCCGCAGACGGCGCCGAACTCACCGCCGCGCTGGAGCTCGGCACGCAGCTCGCCATCCTCCGGCCGGTGCCGGGGACCGACCGTTATGCCCTGCACCGGCGGGTCGCGCAGTCCCGCCGCGAGCAGGCGCCGATCGCCGATCGGCCCGACTGGGCGGCGCAACAGTGCGCGCGGATCATTGCCTGGTTCAGCCCCCTGCTTGATGACCCGCAACAGCTGCCGCGCTTCGAGGCCGAGCTGGACCATCTGCGTGAATGGCATAAGCACGCCGTGCAATGTGCACCAACGCTTGCCACCCGGCTCAGCTGGCTTGGAATCTATGTGCCCTTGCAGCGCGGCCAGCCGGAGGAGGTCCGGCGGCTGCTTGAACAGGGACTGGCCGAACACAAACAGCACGGGTGTGATGACCAGGCACTGCTGGCCTGCCTGCACCATGACCTGGCCTTCGCGCTGGACGCGCTCGGGGAGTCGAAGCGCGCACAGCAAGAGGTGCAGCAGGCACTCACGCTGCGCCGTGGGCTCTATGGTGATGAGCATCCGGATACGGCCAGGTCGCTCGCCAATTGTGCCCACTACGCCGACATGCTCGGCGACCCGTTGCGCGCCCTGGAACTGACCGAGCAGTCGCTCGCCATCCGCCGCGCACTCCATGGCGAGCGGCATCCCGACACCGCCGTGTCGCTGAGCAACATCGCCACCTACACCTATAACCTCGGCAACCAGCAACACGCCCTGGACATGGCAAGCCAGGCGCTGGCCATCCACCGCGACCTCTACGGCGACAACCATCCAGCGACCGCCGCGTCGCTGGCGAGCGTCGCCTATTTCACTAATGCCCTGGGCGAGCCGCAGCGGGCACTGGAACTGGCCGGGGAGGCCCTGACCATCCACCGCAGCCTCTTCGGCGACCGGCACCCCGACACGGCAATCAGCCTCAACACCATGGCCACCTACTTGAGCGCGCAGGGCGAGCAGCAGCACGCCCTGGATCTGGCCCAACAGGGGCTTGCCATCTACCACGAACTGTTCGGCCTGCGACACCCCGCCACGGCCAGGGGTCTGCAAACCACCGCGGGCTATCTGTTGAAGCTCGGCAAGACCAACGAAGCCTATTCGCAGGCCCAGGCCGCCTACGACCTCTTCCGGCAACTCCTCGGCGCCAAGCACCCGCAGACCCTGAACGCGGCCCAACTCCTCAGCCGGATCAAACGTCCCGGGTTTCGTATCCCCTCGTTCAAGAAGGGCGGCACCGCCAAGAAGGCAAAGCCACGAAAATAGCCATCGGCGGCCTTAGGGACCAAGAGACACCAGGCTCAACGGCCTTTTTCACCAAGCACCTGAGCCTGGACCCCTCGCTTTTTAGCCTGCCAGGCGTATCCTAGGTACTCATTCACCAAGTGACGCAAGCAACCCATGAAGCGTATCGTTCTGTCAACTGTCCTATTTGCGCTGTTTTCCGCCATCGTTATCGCCGGGAACGATACGGGTAATTTCGATACAGCGTACCAAGGCTACGCGGAAAAAACGCATCACGCCGGACGCCTGGTCCTCGCAGCTAACTCGGACTTGTTCCGCGCGTGCACGGGAAAATGCGCCGCCCGGCAAAGGCAGTGCGCGGGCAATTGCATCCCGATCGAAGCGCAGTGCACCGAGTCGTGCATGTTGGGGGATATTCAATGCTTAGAGAATTGTGCCGCAATGCAAGAACACTGCACGATAAATTGCGAGACGCAACAGACTCTCTGTATGGCAAACTGCAACGGATAACCGCAGGGCGATCCGCCATCGCGCGCACACCTACGCTCATGCCGCCAGGATGACACTCAGGTCAGGGACGACGCACCGGATGGCGCCCGCAGCCAGGTCAGGCACAGCAGCGCCCCAGTTCCCCACAGCGGCGCCGCCAACGGCAGGATGAGGTGCGCGGAGAAGGAGCCGACGCGGCGCGAACTCCTTCGGCAAGCCGAGCCTCACGAGTAGATCGCCGAGAAAGATCGCGTAAACCGCCCAGGTCAGCAGAAACAGAAATTGCACCAGCCCCAGATAGCTGAGCAGGAGACGGCCGGCGGTTGGTGCAATCATGAGTGGCTCCGTCGTGGTGGATACCCATAACCACGGTGCAGGATCGCCAACCTTGCTTGGTTTCACGGACGTGGTAGCGCATGGCGGTGCAAGCAAGCGACCCCGTGGCGGCTGATCCCAAATTGCTGTGGTTTGCGCGCGATGCCGACGACATCATATTCGCTGTAGAGTCACCAGCACGACCACAGCAGCAGAGCCTATTCCATGAAAACCGCCGTTCTTATCTCCCTACTCCTGTTCTCCGCACTCCTCGCCGCTGCCACGCTGCAGGTCGGTTCCCCCCTGCCCGTCCTGACCCTGAAGGACCAGCATGATGCACCTCAGACCGTCACACCCGGCACACACTACCTGATCTTCGCCGCCGAACGCACGCCCTCGGCAGTGGTCGAGACCGCACTCGACGGCCAGACCGCACAGACACTCGACGCCGCAAAGGTACGCTACGTCGCCGACATCAGCGGGATGCCGGGGCTGGTGGCCGCGGCCTTCGCGCTGCCAAAGATGCGTAAACGGCCATACCCGATGTTGCTGGGGCGAACCGCTGCTGAGACGGCCATGCTGCCACGCGCCCCGGGCAAGGTGACCCTGATGGAGTCGGTGGACGGGACCATCACGTCCGTCCGCTTCATCGGCGACGCCGTCACGCTGCGCACCGCGCTGGGATTCGTGTACTAGGGTCCATCGCCTGCGGGCGCGATCCGCGCGGCCGATTGGTGGTCATCGGGCAGGCCTGCCACCGCAGACCCGTTGCTCCGGGTGATCAGGCGGTGGTCGTCGGCGGGCGTGGGGCTCAGTTGACCGTGTAGCGCTCCAGCCAATGGGCGTAAGGCGCCGGCAGTACCCAGGCCGGACGTTCGATCCCGAGCTGACGGGCAGCATAGTAGGACCAATGAGGATTGGCCAGGTGCGCACGACCCACCATCACCAGATCGAGTTGGCCATCCGTGACCACGCGCTCGGCAAGTTCCGGCGTATCGATGCCCCAGGCCGACGCCACCGGAAGGTCCGCCTGGCGACGCACGCGCTCCGCAATCGGCGCCAGGAATGCGGGCGCCCAGGGGATAGTAGCCGCCGGGGTGGAGAAGCCGACGCTGACGCTCAGCATGTCCAGCCCTTCACGTTTGAAATTGCGCGCCAGTTCGATGGACTCGGCGAGTGTCTCATCATCGCGTCCGTCATACTCGATGACACCAAAGCGGGCCGTCAGTGGCAGGTGCCCGGGCCACACCTGACGCACCGCCGCCAGCGTCTCCAGCAGGAAGCGACTGCGATTCTCGAGGCTCCCGCCATACGCATCCGCACGATGATTGGAATGCGGCGAGAAAAAGCTCTGACCGAGATAGCCATGGGCAAAGTGCAGCTCCAGCCATTCGAAGCCGACCTCCCGCGCACGGGCGGCAGCCGCAACGAAGTCCTGGCGTACCCGTGCGATATCCCCGAGCGTCATCGCCTGCGGCACCTTGGGCAGATTGGCGCCGAAGGCGATCGCCGAGGGGGCAATGGTCGGCCAGCCGCGCGGGTCCTCGGCGGCGATATGGTCGTCACCTTCCCATGGCCGATTGGCGCTCGCCTTGCGCCCGGCATGGGCGATCTGGATACCCGGCACCGCACCCGCTGCCTTGATCGACGCGACCACCGGGGCGAAGGCCTGCGCCAGCGCGTCGCTCCAGATCCCGGCGCAGCCCGGGGTGATCCGGCCTTCCGGAGACACCGCCGTGGCCTCAGTGATGACCAGCCCGGCGCCACCGCGCGCGAGCCCCGCCAGATGAACACGGTGCCACTCGTTGATCAGCCCGTCGACCGCCATATACTGACACATCGGCGGAATGGCGATGCGGTTGCGTAAGGTCACGCCCTTGAGGGTGAAGGGGTTGAATAATGCGGACATCGGGCAGCTCCGTTGACGATTCGGGTTCGCGCAACCCTATACTATCAGGTGACCGGCGCGCCGCGTAGCGACGACCGCCCAAGGCCGCCAGCGGAAGCGATGGTGTTTTAGTCACTACGGGTGTTTTGGTGCGCAGCCAGGCCTTGATTATCGTTTCGGCCAGTGGCGGTCCGCATGCCACCGGAGGTCGAGGCTTACCGTGAAAGATTGGGGCGCTGCGGACGAAGCTCCGCCCTGGCCCTTGGACGGCCCGGAAAAAACTGCGGCCCTGGCCGGCTGTTCAGGCGGCGAGGTAGCCGTGCTTCGTGAGCATCTTGATCCAGCGTGGGGCGTTACGGGCCACGCTCATGGCTTCATAATCGACCGTGGCATCCCGGTAATAATCGCCACGGGGGATGATAATGAAGACCAACTTTGACAACTTGTGAGCCAGCGCGAATATCGCGCGTTTGCGTCCGCGACGCACGAGCAGCGCCTTGAACTTCTCCGCGAGGCCGCAACGGGTCCGGCTGGCGGCCTGGGCCGCTTCGCATAACAGCCGGCGCACGTAGGGATTGCCTTTGCGCTGTTTGCCATTCTGGCGCTTGCCCGCCGACTCATGATTGGCCGGACAGACCCCCGCCCACGAGGCCAGCCTCTCCGCCGTCCCAAACGCCTGCATGTCATCGCCGATTTCCACCAGCAGCAGGGCCGCCCCCAATTCATCCAGTCCGGGGATGGTCTGTAAGGCGTTCAACAACCCCTGTTGTGGCGCCAGCCCGGCCAACAGTTTGGCACGAAAGCAGGCAATGCGCCGTTCCAAATCATCCACGTGATCCATCACTTGGGCGAGGACGAAGCGATGGGACTCGCTGAGATCCCCGTCCAAGGCATCGAGCAATTCTTGCTCCGTCGCCTTCAGACGCTGGCTGGCATGGTGCAAGACCTGTGACGGGGTGTCGCCCGCCACCAGCGCCGTGATCATGGCCCACGCCGCTTTCCCATGCAGATCGCTGACGACCACACTCAAGCGGATACCGCCATCCGTCAACACTTTGTGCAGACGGTTCTTCTCCCCTGCGAGGATGCCGGTGAGCGTCTGCATCTGGCGGGCGATCAGGCGCAGTTCACGTAAGTTGGCCGGAGGCACAAAGCCACCGTGCAGCCATCCGCTGCGAGCGAGAATCGCCAGCCATTGGGCATCGGCCAGGTCCGTCTTACGTCCTGGGACCTGCTTGACGTGCCGGGCGTTCACCACCAGTGCGCGAATCCCCACCTGCTCCAGTGCGGCATACGGACTCTTCCAGTAAATTCCCGTGCTTTCCATCACCACCACGTCCGGCTTGAAGGAGGCCACCCACTGCGCCATCGCGCGACGGTCACGCTTGAAACCACCAAATTCCCGCAGCTCGGCCACCACCTGGCCGGTCGCATCCTCAGATAGCACACACGGTGATCTTGGCTTGGTGGACATCCAGCGCGGCGGCGCAACGGAAAATCGGTGACAGGTCCATGATGGCCCCCTGGGTGTAATGGTTGACACAGGAGACGACGAATGCCAACACTGAGTTCACCTCAGGCGCAGGGCGCCTGGGTCGGTTTACCGTGCGGTCTACAACGAGCCATTCCGGGGTACGAAGCAGTGCTGGCTGGTCACGTTACCGATCGGGATCAAATCGCCAAAAGCTTGATCGACCTTTCTCCGTCGTCTCCCGTGCAGTATCTTTCATGTTCCGGGGTGTCGGGAACCCCCTTCATGGCCGTTACCGTGAAAGTCGCGCCGGGAGCGCGCTCCAATTCTCCCTCCCCTATTGGGGGAGGGCGGGGTGGGGGGAACGGCCAAGGCGCCCGCAACTTTCATCTTGCGGGGTGGCGCGGGCACCATGGCCGTTAGCCGGTGGCAGCCCCTGACATATCAAAGAGAAGTCCGTGGTGCCTGTGCACCGGGCCGGCTAAAGCCTCGACCTCCAATGGCCGGAACGACGACCAAGGCCCGCAGCCAGATACCAGCAATCTCACGCCAATGCCCGCGCATGGTAAGCCAGATGCTCGCCGATGAAGGTCGCGATGAAGTGATAGCTGTCGTCGTAGTCGGGCTGCATCCGCAGGGTCAGTGGAAAGCCCCGGGCCGAGCAGGCACGCGCCAGGGCCTCGGGTTTGAGCTGGCCGGCGGCGAGGAACTCATCGCCGGTCCCCTGGTCGATCAGCAAGGAGATCGGTTCGGCACCCGCACGGATCAATTCGGTCGCATCCCAGGCGCGCCATAGCGCCTCGTCATCGCCCAGATAGGCACTGAAACAGCCCCGACCCCAGCCGCAATCGACCGGGTGGCAGACCGGCGCAAAGGCCGATACCGAGTGGTAGACGCCCGGGAGCTTGAGCGCGCTGATCAAGGCGCCGTGGCCGCCCATGGAATGACCCATGATGGAGCGGCGCCCCGGAATCAGCGGCAATTCGCGCTCCAACAGGGCCGGCAGTTCCAGGTTCACATAGTCGAACATCCGATAGTGCGCGGCCCAGGGCGCCTGGGTGGCGTTCACGTAGAAACCGGCGCCCTGACCCAGGTCGTAACGCTCCGGCGCGTCGGCCACGTCCAACCCCCTGGGGCTCGTGTCCGGCATCACCAGCGCGAGACCCAACTCGGCCGCATAGCGCTGGGCGCCAGCCTTGACGCGCACGTTGTCGTCGGTGCAGGTCAGGCCGGAGAGGAAATACACGGCGGGTACAGGGCCAGCCTCCGCCTGCGGCGGCAGATAGACCGAAAAGGTCATCGGGCACCGGCAACGCTCTGAGTCGTGGGTATAGCGGTTGAGCCAGCCGCCGAATTCGCGGATCTGTTCGATCTGTTGCATTGGGCGCGTGCTCAAAACAGGATGACGGAGCGGATGCTCTCGCCGCTGTGCATCAGATCGAAGGCGCGGTTGATGTCCTCCAGCGGCATGGTGTGGGTCACCATGCGGTCCACCTCGATCTCGCCGGCCAGGTAGCGATCGACATAGCCCGGCAGTTGGCTGCGGCCCTTCACGCCGCCGAAGGCGGTGCCCTTCCAGGTGCGGCCGGTGACCAACTGGAATGGCCGGGTGCGGATCTCCTGCCCAGCGCCGGCCACGCCGATGATGGTCGACACCCCCCAGCCCATGTGGCAACACTCCAGGGCCTCGCGCATCACGTCCACGTTGCCGATGCACTCAAACGAATAGTCCACGCCGCCGTTGGTCATCTCCACAATGGCCTCCGTGACGCTGCCGGTGAGCTCCCTCGGATTGAGTGTATCGGTCGCACCGAGTAGGCGGGCCATCTCGAACTTGGCGGGATTGACATCAATGACGATGATCCGCCCGGCCTTGGCCATCACCGCGCCTTGCACAACCGACAGGCCGATGCCGCCCAGGCCGAACACGGCCACCGTCGCGCCGGCCTCGACCTTGGCGGTGTTCAACACCGCGCCGATGCCGGTGGTGATGCCGCAGCCGAGCAGGCAGACCTTGTCCAGCGGCGCCGCCGGGTTGATCTTGGCCAGCGCGATCTCGGGCACCACCGTGTATTCGGAGAAGGTCGAGCAGCCCATGTAATGGAAGATCGGCTTGCCGTTTTGGGAAAAGCGCCGGGTCCCGTCCGGCATGTAGCCGGTCCAGACGGTGGCGGCGATCGACTGGCACAGGTTGGTCTTGGTGGAGTGGCAATAGGCGCACTCGCCGCACTCCGGGATATAGAGCGGGATCACATGGTCGCCGGGCTTGAGGCCCGTCACCCCGGGTCCGCACTCCAGCACCTCGCAGCCACCCTCGTGGCCCAGCACGCACGGAAAGGCGCCCTCCGGGTCGGCCCCGGACAGGGTGAAGGCGTCGGTATGGCAGACCCCGGAGGCGACGACCTTGAGCAGGACCTCGCCCGCCTTGGGACCCTCGACGTCGATCTCCTCGATGGACAGGGGGCGCGCGGGCTCCCAGGCAACGGCGGCTCTGGCTTTCATGGTCATCTCCGGTGGGGGCTGGATGGTGCCGGCTGCGAGCCGGCGAGGCACGTAGCAGAGGGCGAAGAGTACAGCACCGCGCCCTCGCGATGGCATGCCGCGACTGGGGTTTGGGAGAGGATCGGCTACCACCAGCAGTCAAGGGCCTCGGGGCGATCCGCCATTGCGAGGGCATCGACCCAGCGCAACCGCCTTCGGCCTTGCGCCCTAAGGGCTCCTTGGCGCAGCGCCGCGATAGCACCAGTGCGTGCCTCGCCCGGACATCCATTGATTCTTCCCATGCGAGCGATCCCACGATGAAGATCCCGCCCCTGACAGCCGCCGCCTATGCCTTGCTTGGGGCCGCCGGGTCCGCCGTTCAGGCGGCCGTCCGTACAATGCTGGGCGCAGCCCCAACCCCTGGACGAGGTGCAAAAGGCGGCCCTCATGGGAGTCTTGGCGGAGACCGCAAGTACCGGCTGCCAATGGGGGAGCACGGATTGCTGCTCCGGATTGCGCGCGGCACACCGCAAGGTATTCGCCGAGATGCCCCGCTGGCCACCGGCGACGCCGCCCGGGACCTCGCCGCGTCCCCGGAGGTCTTTCCCGAGTGCGGGGGCGACTGCTGCAACCCAGGGCAGCGAAGCGGTAATGGCGGATGACCTCGTCCTGGACACGCAACGCCCCGGCCACCACTGACCTGGATTGCACCTCGTAGTCCGGCTGATCCGGCAGGCCCTCTCGCCCGCCGCCAGGTAATCGATTGGGTCGTTTTCGATCAGCCGAATGGGATCTGTGCGCACGCCGCGAACCTGGGCACCATCGTCCCGGCGGCGCTGGTAGCCGCACACCCGCCGCACACGATGCCCGTGGGGCCGCCCGGCCCGGCCGGCGCAGGCTCAGCCGCCGGTCCCAAGCGCCCAGCGGTACGCCGCGACATAGCGCGGCACCTGCCCGGCGCACCCGCGTGCAAGCACCAGCTCCCGCGCCGCCCAGTCTACAGCGGGACCCCACTCACCCAGCGTAGCCCCGCGGAACTTGCGCGCCAGGGTCAGATGCGGGCGGTAGGGCCTAGTCTCAGGCACGAACCCCTGGGCGGCGAGCCCCCGCTCCAGCCGGGTCACCAGTTCCAACAAGGCGGTAGGGGTCTGGGTCGGCCCGCACCACAGGACCGCGGCACGCGCAAAACAACCGGCCTGATCGAAATGCAGACAGAAGGACTCGGCCTGCACCGTGTCCCCCACCAGCTGCGCCGCCCGCAATGCGTCGGGGTTCAACTCACCCAGAAAGCGCAAGGTCAGGTGCAGATCAAGCGGATGGGCCGCGCGGGCGCCGGGCGGGATCAGTGGTCGGGCCCGCGCGGCCAGGACCTTGGCCGTCGCCGGGTCCGGCCACAACCCGAAAAACCAGCGCTCAGCCACCGTGCCCCGCCAGCCGCTCCAGCAGCACTTCAATGGCGAGGCGTACCGCCTGGTGTCGCACCTCACGCCGGTCGCCGACAAATTGCAGGCACCGCGCCCAAGGCGGTGCACCCGGGACCGACCAGGCGAACCAGACCGTGCCCACGGGCTTGTCCTCGCTGCCCCCGTCGGGTCCGGCGATGCCGCTCACGACCACCGCCACCTGCGCCTCACTGTGCGCCAAGGTACCCGCCGCCATCTCCAGGACCACCGCTTCGCTCACCGCCCCGTGGGCCGCCAAGGTCGCGGAGCGCACCCCCAGCATGTCGGTCTTGGCAGCGTTGCTGTAGGTCACGAACCCGCGGTCGAACCAAGCGCTGCTCCCGGCGATGTCGGTGACCACCTTGGCGATCCAGCCGCCGGTGCAAGATTCGGCCGTGGCGAGGAGCAGGCCCTGAGTCAACAGAGCCTGACCAAGACGGGCCGCCAGTGGATCGAGCGATTCGGTCATGGGTAGAGCGCCTTTGCTGATTTGTAGGGTGGATAAGGCGCGCCCTCACGGCGCCAGGCGCAGCACGGTGATCGCGCACCGCATCCAGTCTTTTTCGCCGCACGGTCGCCGACAGCGGCTACTGCGCCTCGGGCTACTATTCTAGCCTTCACGCGCCGCCCCCCCCACTCGGGAATCACGCTGCCATCGACCATCATTCAACATGCTGGTCAAGCAGTTGATCCACCTGGCGGACGCCAGCGCGGCCGGGGTGGTGGTCGGCGCCCGAGTCCCCTTGATACTCAACAACCCGGCCGATGACACCATGACCAGTATGGCGTCCCGCGCACCCGCGCTGCTGCTCGCTGAGCACCAGACGAAGCGGTAGACCTGGAAAGATTGAACGGAGGGCAAGCCGATGGGTCTGTGGTGTTCGTATCAATCCGCAGTGGCCGCAGTCCTGGCCGCGGCCATGGGGCTCGCCGGCTGTCGGCCGACGCTGGTCGAGGAAGCGGCCGGCGGTCCCTGGACGCCGATCCCGCCCGGTAGCACCCTGACCCTGAACCGCCCGGTGTCGGTGCCGCAGGACCGGGCGCGAGTCTTCTTCGGCGGCGCCCAGGTCTCCCAGGTGGGCGCCAACATGGGGCCGAGCTGCGGCTTGGAGGTCGGGGTCATGTCCAGGGCGAGACCCCAGCGCATCGCTGCCCAAAGCTGCACTGGGGGACATAGCGACCCTGAAGGTCGCCAGGGAGGATACGGCCGTGCTCGGCTGGTCAGGGCCGAGGAAAAATCGGCCGCAGTCATTCCAGATCTGGGCTGTTGCAGTAATGCCGTTTTTCACTGCGCCACCGCCACCCGACCGCGCCGCTTGGCCTTATACATTGCGGCATCCGCGTCCTTGAGGACCTGATCCGGGTCCAGGTCCTGGCCGCGCAACAGGGTGATGCCAATGCTGGCCGAACCCTGATGCCTCACGCTGCCGAGCAGATACTCGGCGCACAATGCCGCCTCGATCTGCTCAGCAATCGCGGTGGCCTGCACGGTGGCCCGGCCCAGATCCTTCGCCAATCCTTCCAACAACACCACGAATTCATCGCCGCCGAGGCGGGCCACGGTATCGCCGTCGCGCACCGCCTGCCGCAGGCGCTGCGCCACCTCCACCAGCAGTTGATCCCCGACATCATGGCCGTGCGTATCGTTGAGTTGCTTGAATCTGTTGAGATCGAGGAACAGCACCGCGAGATGACTCAACTGACGTTGACCGATGCGTAATGCCCGCTCGAGTCGATCCAGCAGCAGCCGGCGGTTCGGCAGCCGGGTGAGCGAATCATGGAAGGCGAGATGGCGAAGTTCCTCCTCCATGCGCTTGCGCGCGGTCAGGTCGAAGAATTGCACCAGGAGATAGTCATCACCTTTGAGTTGGGTCGGCAAGATACGATACTCGAACGACACCTCTTTGCCAAAGGAGGTCAGGGTATTGACCTCGCCTTGCCGCGGCACCTGCAACCGCAAGGCCGTCAGGCAGTCACCCAGCAGGGTGCTTTGCTGCCAGGCGAGGATGGTGTGAAACTGTTGTGCCAGCAGGGCCTCGCGGGTCGCCCCGACGAATCCGGCATAGGCCTCGTTCACCAGCACGCAGTGACCACCAGCGGCGTAGACGCCCATCGGTATTGGCGAGTTGAGCAGAATGGTCTCGCTGAAGTCGAGCGCCTCGGCCAACTGCTGCGTGCGGGCCTTCACCATCACTTCGAGCCCGGAATTCATCTGCGCCAACTCTTCGCGCGCGGCATACATCCGCTCCTGCATCTTTCGCATCGCTCGCAGCAACCTCCACCACTCATCGCGATGGGGGTAGTCCCACGTCATCGGCTCATGCGATTGCGCGGCGAATTCCAGTCGGGAAACGAACTGGGTCAATTGCGACAAAGGGCGCGCCAGACTGCGCGATATGACCAGATGAAAAATCACCCACAGCCCAGCCGTCTTGATGATTGAGTTGGTTAAGATGACAAGAAAGCTGTACTTGATGCGGGCAATCGCCACAGAGCGATCCGCATAGATCGTCAGTTCCCCGAGCTGGCGCGTCCCCGTCGGCGTTGACTTGATCAAGGGCCTGGCATCGAACTGAAAAGGGGCCAGCAGGCCGCCCACGTTCGCGCTGATAAGGGGAGGAATTGCGCCGATCGCCACGGTGACCTCCCCATCAGCGGACGCCACGCGCACGCCCGTGACAATCGACGACTGAGCGATGCCTTGCGCCATGGTCTGCACTAACGCACCGTCCAACTCCCACAGCGCACCAGTGACGCCGCCATTGAAGGATTGTGCAAGCGAGGCAAGATCGTGTGCGATGGTTTGCTGGATCGACCGATATTCCAGCGCCAGCTGAATGCCGGTCACGACGATGGCCAGGACGACATAGCCGCCGAACACCCGCTTGAAGAGGCGTCCAGTCAGGGAGTGAAAGACACCCGTCATCCGCTGCCTCTGGTGCTGCGGGGCACCCGTTGGGCCACTAGAAATTGAGCAACTGCTCGGCCTCTGTCGCCGGCATGTGAGCGGCGAAGATGCGCTTGAGTGTACCGTCGTCGCGCAGTTGGCGCACCAGGACCTGCCACCGCTGGGCATCCGCCGCGGAAAAGCGGCTCTTGGCCAAAATCAGGTTACCGCGGATCCCGGGATCATCGCCAAACCAATCCTGCACCACCACCTCACCCGCCAGATCAAGGTCAGCAATGATCTTCTGGTAAACCGGGGGCTGGGCAAACAGGCCGTCGATCCGGCCGCGCTTGAGTTTCTCCAGCAGCACGTCAATGCCGGCGCTTTCCTCGATGCGCGCGTTGCGGCGCAACTGTTCCAGCCACTGGTCCTGGGCCTCACCATGTTTGAACCCGCGCACGACGCCGAATATCAGTGCAGGCTGCGCCAGAAAATCCGCCGCGCTATGCACCGTACGCAGAGCGGGCGCGCGTATCAGCACATAGTTCTTGGTAATGAAGTAAGGCACAAACCAGGCGAAACGGTCACGCTCCCGGGTCTGCACACCAGCCGCACTCATGTCGAGCTGGCCGTTTTCCAGGTCCGCCCAGACGCGTGCGCGCGGCATAACTTGGGCGGTAAAGGTGCAACCGGTACGCGCCGTCAACTCAGCGATGAGGTCCAGGTCGAAACCCCGGCCCTGGCCGTCCTGTTCATAATAGAAAAAGCCGTATTTGTAATAGGCGAAGGTAATGGGTCGGTCACCGCAATCGACCGGACCTGCCAGCACACCAGAAAGCCCCCCGAACCCGAGCAGCAGCAACAGCAGCAGGCGGATGAGTCCATTGGATGGCGGGGCGCTCATGGGGCGGACGCCGGGAACGAGCAGACGCGTCGGGAAAGCGCGCGCGCGGGGTGTGTGCATCATGGCCTCCGGCGGTCAGGGACTCGCTTCAGATAAGGATATCGCCGCCGAAGAAGAGCCTTCTGAGACTTGGCGCTCAGCCGGGGGCGCGGCCAGCGGCGACTCAAGCAATTCGCAGCATAGTCGGAGTCAGGTCATAGCAACAGCGCAGCGCGGCACGCTCTAGGCGCAGCGCCGCAACATTTTGGCAGCGCGCGTCATCGGGACATGGCGCAACCGTTACCGTCCTCACGCCAGCGCAGCGCATCTTTACGAGGCGATAGGGTCGGCGTGACCCGGCCAAGCGCCCGGGGCGACGCCGAAGCGCTGCTTGAAGGCACGCGCAAAATCGCGCCCGTTGGTGTAGCCGACAGCCTCGGCAACGGTGTCGACGCGCTGCCCACCCTGTTCGAGCAGGCGCTGCCCGTGCTGCAACCGCTGCTCGCGCAGGTAGCTGAAGACGCTCAGGCCGAAGTGCGCCCGGAACAGGCGCTGCAGGCTGGTGCGATTGGTGGCGCAGTGACTCGCCAGAGTATCGAGGTCGGGCGGTGCCCGCAGGTCGCTGAGCAGGAGGTTACGGGCCTTGAGCAGGGTCGCAAGCGGTCGGTCCGGCGGCGCGGCGGGGGCCTCGGGCGGCGGCCGCAGGTGCCCCGATTGCGTCGCCGCGATACGTCGGGCCAGCCGCAGGTGGTTGGCGACGCGCAGCAGCAGCTCGCGGGCGTCGAAGGGCTTGGTGATGTAATCCACGGCGCCCGCGGCAAAGCCCTGGGCCTTGTCTTCGATCCGGTCCAGCGCGGTGAGGAAGATCACCGGGCAATCGCGGGTTGCGGGGTCCGCCTTGAGTTGCCGGCAGACCTGGAAGCCACCGAGGCAGGGCATGCAGATGTCGAGCAGGATCAGATCCGGCCGCAACCGCTGCGCGATGCGCAGCCCGGCGGCCCCGTCGCGGGCGCTTGCGATCTCCAGCCCGTGGCCGCGCAGCATCTCCAGGGCCAAGCGCAGGTTGTCCGGCTCGTCGTCAATGACCAGGATAGTGGCGTCGATGGGCACGTCGATCATGGTCCACGCCCTTCGGTGGGGTCGGCCGCCGCGGCGTCGGCCGCCGCGGCGTCGGCAGCGGCGTCCACCAGATCGATGATGGCGGCGTGCTCAAAGGCGTGGGCCAAGCGCAGAACGCGCGCCGCGAAGGCCGGCCGGCGCTCGGGGGCGGACCAGTCTCGGCACCAATCCTCGATGCGGGTGGTGCGTCCGAACTCCGCCAGCGCGCGCAATTCCGCCAGGGCCTCGGACGGCGGGGGGAGCGCGCCGGCGGCTGGCGGCCCGGTCACGGGCTCGGCGCCCGGGTCCGCCGCGTCCGCTGCGTCGCCGTCCTCACACTGCGCCAACGCGACCGCGGGTAAGATCAGGGTAAAGCGGCTACCCGCGCCCGGGGCACTGTCGAGCTCGATCCGCCCGCCCATCTGCCGGGCCAGTCCCTGGCTGATGATGAGTCCTAGTCCGCGCTCCGGCGACACGCCGGCGGCGGTGTCAGGCCCCGTGGGGACCACGGCGGCAAAGAGCCTTTCCTGCTCCGCGGCCGCAATGCCCGGGCCGGTGTCGGCGACGGTGAGGCGCAGCTCGACCTGTCCCGGGGTGGCGGGGTCGGCGTCCGCCGCCGCAGCTAGCCGCACCTCGCCCCGCACGGTGAGCCGGATGGCATTGCCGAGCAGGTTGATCAAGACCTGTGTCAGCCGCCGCCCGTCGAGGCGCACGCAGGGCGGCAGCCCGGGGGCGAGTTCCAGGCGCAGGTTGAGCCCCTTGATGTCGGCCAGCGGGACCAGATCGCCGAGGCAGTGACCGAGCAGGGGATGCAGGGCCGTCGGGCGCAGGTCGAGGGTCACACGCCCGCGCTCCAGATCCAGGACGTCGTTGACCACTGCCAACAGGTGGCTGCTGTTGCGGGCGATGGTGGCCAGCAGTGCCTGGCGGGGCCGCGGCGGCGAGTCGCCGTCGAGTTCGGCGTCGCGCCCGTCCATGCGGTCGAGGACCTCGGCAAACCCCAGGATGGAATGCAGCGGGGTGCGCAATTCGTGGGTGACGGTGGCCAGCGTGCGGCTCTTGGCCCGGGTGGCCGATTCGGCTCTGTCCTTGGCCGCCGCCAGGGCCAATTCCGCGCGCTTGCGCTGGTCGATATCCACCAGCACCAGGACCGCGCCCGCCTGCACGGCCGCGGGGTCCAGCGCGCTCAGGCTGGCGTGCGTCCAGAGGCAAGAGCCGTCACGGCGGCGGACCTCGATGTCCTCGCTGTGGGCGCCTTGCCGCCGCAGCCCGCTGTAGAAGCGCTCGGCGCTCGCCGCGAACGCGGCCCCGTCACGATGGATCAGCCGGGTCGACTGGCCGATCAGCGCCTCGGGTCGATAGCCGAGCAATTCGCAGAAACACGGGTTGGGCTCCAGGATGGTGCGCGCGCCGTCGATCAGTGCAATGCCGGCGGAGCTGTTGCTAAAGATGGCCCGCTGGTGATTGAGCGCGGTGCGCAGCCGGCCTTGGGTCTCGTGGAGCGTCGCCGTCTGGGCGTTCAGGGCCTGGACCGTGGCGTTGAGCGAGTGCAGCAGCCGGGCCGCGATGAAGGCGGTAACGGCGCTATAGGCGGTGAAGGTGAAGACGGTGTTGAGCCAGACCGACGGCGCCCGGACATAGCGCGGATAGTCGAGGTCGAAATTGACCAGGCCGGTCACGGCCGCGGCCCCGATCGCACCCAGGATAGCCGCCCCAATGGCCACACTCAGCCAGCCCGCCCGCGGACTCAGGAACAGCATCGTTACCAGCACGACGAGGATGACGAGCGACTTGGCATTGGCCGCCGGACCGACCATGAGCATGGCGTTGATCGCCAGGCCCCAGAGCCCGAGGATCAGGAGCACCACCCGCCGGCGATAGGGCAGGTGTCGGCGCCCCAGAATCAGCAACCACGCCAGTGGCACCGCCACCAGGTTCACCAAAACCTGCGGATTCCAGTCGATGGACAGATTGCGATAGAACGACAGGGCGCCGGCCACGGTCAGCAGCACGGCGAAGATCAGCATGACCTGGTCGAACGCCCGTTGGCGCAGGACCTGGAGGTCCGGCAGGAGTGGCGGGGTCGGTGGCATGGTGGCGGCGGGCATGGGGGATACAGGTCCTCGTGTTGGGCCCGTATGATGCAGCAAGACGACAACTCTTGGGGGGGGGAATTACCGCCCCAGTTCCGGCCGGCAAAGGCGTCGCGCGCGCCTGACGCACCCGCGGTGCCGCGCCAGACCGGCAAGTCCACCTCCGGGCACCGCCCCACCCTAGTCGCCGACGGGTAGCCCCTGGAACCACCGCCGACGCAGGTAGGAAACTTTCGCCGGATGCCAGGCGGAGGGCCGCAGGCAGCGCGGGAGCCTGCGTAGACGGCGCGGGAGCGCAAGCAGACCGCGGTAGGGCTTGATGAACCGCTCCCGCCATCGGCCCAAGCGGGGATGGTTCCAAGCGGAACACAGCGCGGCACGCAGCGCGGCGCGCGGCAGAGCTCGGCCGGACGCCGTCGGGCAGCGGTTGACCGAAGAGGCTCCGCACCGCCAGCAGCTCGGCGCGGACGGCATCGCCGGCGCCAAGACGGTCCAGGTCCCGCAACAGCGCGGGCCAGTCCAGGGCACTGGCCTGCGCACTGGCCCGCAGGTGCGCGAATTCCAGCAGTGACCGCGCAAGGCCGAAGCGGCGGCCCCGGTCTGGGGCTCAGGCACCGCCAGGTCCAGATCGGTCATCATCCGCGCCGCGGCCTGGGGATATTGCCCCAGCAACAGGGCGATGGCGCCCTTGAGCAGGATCGGGACGATCCCGGCGGCATTGAGCAACCGCACCGTCTCACGCAGCAGGGCGCGCAGCATTGAGCCGATGCAGCTCCGCCAGGGCGGCGCGCACCGGCGTCGGGACCGCGTCCAGCCGCCCCCGCGCCGCCAGGGCCGCGTACAGACTGGGCGCTACCATCTCGGCCGCAGCCAGCCGATAGACCCCAAGCCAATCGAGCATGCGCGCATCGGCCAGCGGATCGGTGCAATGCCCCACCGGGTCGAGCAGCGCGGCCAGGTCGTACTAGGGCGTCGCCCTAGGCGTGCGGACCATGGGCGTCCAGTCGCCCGCGCACCAGTTGCAGTGCGCTGCCCAGGTCCGGATAGGTCAGGGCATAGGCCGGCACCGCACTCACCCAGCGCACCAGGGCATCGAGCTTGGCCTGGGTGAGGTCGCGGATTACCGCCTCGGCCTCGATGAGGCCTTGCAGCGCCCGCTCGGGAGACAGCGGCTCGCAGCGGGGCGCTTCACCGGGTCGGTAGCGCGGAAACAGGAACGGGGCCGGCGTCGGCGGCCCCATCACCGGTCGCCCCGTGGGCGGCAGCAGGCGCACCGCCTGGCCGCAGCGTTGCACCACCGGGGCCTGGGCCAGGTCCGGTCGACACCCGGCCAACACCGACCAGCTACCCGGCTTCAGACACAGCGGCAGCCCCAGCGCCACCAGCTCACCGGGGGGCAGTGGCGCCAAGGGCGGCTTCGGGGCGCAGCACCAATCCGACGCCGGCCCCGGCGTTCAGCAGTCCGGCTGCGTGCCACTGCCCGCGCAACGCCTCCAGGTAGCGGCGGGCGGCGTCCAGGTCAGGGGAGGTGGGCATGAGTCGGTGCTCGCGGTTGAGATGTGCACACGCATGGGTGGGCAGATGGTACTTGCGCGCGCCGGGTCCGCCAGCGCGCGCCCCGGCTCATTGGCCGAGATAATCCCAGGTCAGTGAGCGCACCTTGGCGGTCAGGGTGAGGGGGTAGCCGTTGGCATAGGCCGGGTCGGTGGGATCGATCACCTTGCCGGTCTGCCGGTCGGTGAGGCGCGAGCACGCCAGGATGGCGGGGTCGCCAGGCTCCTGATCCAATAGCCGGTGCCCGGCTTAAGCGTGGTGGATGACTTGTTGCCGGCGGTGAAGAAGTTGCCACCGACATAGAGCGTCGTCCCGGCCACCGCGAGGGCCTTGACCACGTTGTCCAGGCCGCTGCCCAGCGCCGACCAGGCGCTGCCGTCCCATTGCGCGATGCGGTTGGCCAGGACGGTGCCGATGGCGGTAAAGTCGCCACCGACGTAGAGCTTGCCGGTGCCATCGTAGGCCAGCGCCCACACGGCGTTGTTCGCACCGGGTATCCCTGGATTCCACACCTGCCAGTCGGCATCGCTGATGGTGGGGTCGTTGGTGATCGGGTAGCGGGCCTGGGCGTCCGCCACCGTGATGACCAAGGTGCGGTCATCCACCCGGCGCAGTTGACCGGTCAGCACCTGGCCGTCGGCGTCGGTGATCTGGAGGCGGTGATAGACGAGCTTGCGCCCGCCCGGGACGGTCAGCGCGACACCCTCGACCGCATCACCAGCGGTCGCGCCCTCCAGCGCCAGGGTGAGGGTCAGCGGGACGTCCCCGGGGGGCGCGCGCGCCACCACGAAGTCCTGGCGCAGCCCGTCGGCGCCAGCGCTGAAGGCCTCCGTGAACGGCCCCCGGTCCAGCACGGCGGTCTGCCCGCGCAGGGACACGACACCGGGCCCCACGGGTGTAGGCGCCCCGCCCTTGCTCAAGGCGCCGCGCGTCAGCCGGAAGCGGCCCGCGCCCTCGCTGGCCGAGGTGGAGTCGACGCTCAAGCCCGCCGGGCCGACCTCCACACGCAGTGCCTGCAGGGGCACGGCCAGGGGGTGGCGCGCTCCCCATCGAGCACCGGCGCGGGCGCGGCCTGCTGGGCGTCGGTGCGTTGGCCGAGTTCGGCCAGCGGGATGGGCGGCGCCGCTGTGGACCTGGGCGTGGCAGCAGGGGTGGGCACGGATTCGGGCGTGCCGCGGACCGGCCAGGTGGCGGGCAGCGGGAGCAGGAGGAGACAGAGGACGGCCAGCAGGCCGCGTACATTGCCCCCCGCCGGCTGGCCCGGCGGGCGCCGGGGCCGCTGGTGTAATCAAACAGGGCTGATCGCTTCATGATCGGCGCCTGGCGCACGGCCGCGCGCCGATACCCGTGCCGAATTGTAGTCAGTGAAACTACTTATTTCCATTCAAGGAATTGCAAAAATAAACTATTGATTTGCCGCAGGCGGGGTTCGACGCGCTGGGAGGACGATTCCAAACGCGAGGGAACCTGGGGGCGCCGCACCCCAGGGCGACGCGACCTCGCCAACCACCGCGGCGCCGCGGCCGACGGCGAGGCTGGGCCGCACTGGGGGCTTCGCCCGCATACCGATCCAGGCAGTGCGCCGCGCTGCGTGCTATGTTCGGCAGATCCGGGGCATCCGCACCGCCATTTGCAAGGTATCCGATGCGCTTTTTCACGACCGAAGGCCCGGTCCGGGCCGCCGACAACTACTGTCTGCCGCCGCTGCAACGCTGGGACCTGGACGAGGTCCTGGGGCTGATCGAGCAGAAGAAATATTTCCTGCTCCACGCCCCGCGCCAAACCGGTAAGACAAGCTGTCTGCTGGCACTGTTGGAGTATCTGAACCAGGGGGAGCGCTACCGGGCGGTCTATGCCAACCTGGAGGTCGCCCAGGCGTATCGGGAGCAGGTGGACAAGGGCATGGGCGCGGTGGTCGAGCAGATCGCGCGCGGCGCGCGCGATCAGTTGGGTGACGCCGCCGCCACCGGGCTGGCCCGGGAGGTGCTTCAAAGTTCCACCGGCGGGACGGCAGTGGGCGAATTCCTCAACCGCTGGTGCCAGGGCGCGGCACGACCGACCGTGCCGTTATTGGACGAGGTCGATGCCCTGGTGGGCGACACCCTGATTGCACTGCTGCGCCAATTGCGCGCCGGCTATCCACAGCGACCGACGGCCTTTCCACAGACCGTCATCCTGTGCGGGGTGCGCGATCTGCGCGACTACCGCATCCATGCCAGTTCCGAGTCCGCGGTCATCACCGGCGGCAGCGCGTTCAACATCAAGGCGAAATCGCTGCGACTCGGGGATTTCACGGCGCCCGAGGTGACGGCGCTGCTGACTGAGCACACGATCGAAACCGGCCAGGTCTTCACCCCCGAGGCCCTGGCGCGGGTCTGGGACCTGACCCGGGGCCAACCCTGGCTGGTCAATGCACTGGCCTATCGCGCCTGCTTTGAAATGCCCCAAGGGCGCGACCGCACGCGGCCCATTACGCTGGAGTTGATCGACGAGGCCAAGGAGTATCTGATCATCAACCGGGTCACCCACCTGGACCAATTGGCCGACAAGCTGCGCGAGGAGCGGGTGCGCCGCGTGATCGAGCCGATGCTGGCCGGCACCCAACTCGGTCAGGTGCCGGAGGACGACATCCACTATCTGATCGACCTGGGGCTGTGCCGGATGGCGCCCGGTCAGGGCCTCACGATCGCCAACCCCATCTACCGCGAGGTGCTGCCCCGGGCACTGGCCTTTACCTCCCAGGCCTCGCTGCCCCAGATCAGCCCGACCTGGCTTAACGCCGACGGCACGCTCAACCCAGCGCAATTGCTCGACGCCTTTCTCGCCTTCTGGCGCCGCCACGGTCAACCGCTCCTGGGCAGCGCCCCCTATCACGAGATCGCCCCGCACCTGGTGCTGATGGCCTTCCTGCACCGCGTCATCCACGGCGGAGGCACCCTGGAGCGCGAATATGCGATCGGCTCCGGGCGCATGGACCTGTGTCTGTGCTATGGGGCAATGACGCTGGCGATGGAACTCAAGGTCTGGCGCAATGGCGCCCCGGACCCGCTGGCCGAGGGTCTCACCCAGTTGGATGGCTATCTGGCCGGTCTGGGGCTCAACTGGGGCTGGCTCATCATCTTCGACCGCCGCACCGGTCAGCCGCCCATCGCCGAGCGCACCGCCACGAACGCGCAGTCGAGCCCCCAGGGGCGGCAGATTGCGGTGATCCGCGCCTGAGCACGAGTCGGCCCGCCAACTTTCTGCTATGTTCGCCGACGCCATCGTCGAGACGCACCAACAGTTGGATTCAGGAGCCCCCTATGCCTACCATCGGCACCCCCTTCACCCCCACCGCGACCAGGGTCCTGCTGTGCGGGGCCGGCGAGCTCGGCCGTGAGGTCGTGATCGAATTGAAGCGCTTAGGCGTCGAGGTCATCGCATGCGACCGCTATGCCAATGCCCCGGCCATGCAGGTGGCCGACCGCGCCTATAGCTTCTCCATGCTCGACGGGGCCGAGCTGCGGCGGGTGATCGAGCTGGAGCGCCCCGACTACATCGTCCCGGAGATCGAGGCCATCGCCACCGATACCCTGGTGGCCTTGGAAGCGGAAGGCTTCACCGTGATCCCCACCGCGCGCGCGGCGCTGCTCACCATGAACCGCGAGGGTATCCGCCGGCTGGTGGCGGAGGAACTGGGCATCCCCACCTCACCCTATCTGTTCGCCGACACCCCGGAAGAGTTTGGCACCGCGCTCGCCGACATCGGCCTGCCCTGCGTGGTGAAGCCGATCATGAGCTCCTCCGGTAAGGGCCAGAGCCTGGTGCGCTTCCCGCAGGAGATCGGCGACGCCTGGGAGTATGCACAGGGCGGCGGCCGCACCGGCGCCGGCCGGGTCATCGTCGAGGGCTTCGTCCCCTTCGACTACGAGATCACCCTGCTCACGGTACGACACCGTGACGGCACCAGTTTCTGTGAGCCCATCGGCCATCGGCAGGAGGACGGCGACTATCGCGAGTCCTGGCAGCCGCAACCGATGACCGCCGCGGCGCTCGCGCGTGCTCGGGAGATTGCAGGACAGGTAACGGCGGCCCTGGGCGGGCGCGGTATCTTCGGTGTGGAACTCTTCGTGTGCGGCGATGAGGTCATCTTCAGCGAGGTCTCACCGCGCCCGCACGACACCGGGATGGTAACGCTGATCTCGCAGGATCTGAGCGAATTTGCCCTGCACGCCCGCGCCATCCTGGGGCTGCCGATCCCGGCGATCCGCCAGCTCGGCCCCGCCGCCTCCGCCGTCATCCTGGTGGAGGGTGAGTCCGACCACCCCCGCTTCGGCAACCTCGCCGCTGCACTGGCCGAACCGGGGACGGATCTGCGACTATTCGGCAAACCCGAGGTCCACGGCCGGCGGCGCATGGGCGTCGCACTGGCCCGCGGGGCGGATATCGCCGAAGCGAAGGCCAAGGCACTGAAGGTGGCGGCGCAGGTACAGGTCAGCCTCGATTGATTCTGCAAAAAAGGCGGCGTCACGCCAAGCTCGCCAAGGGGGTAGGGTCCGCTGTGCGGACCGAACCCCGGCACGATCCGTCGGGCAAAGGGTCCGCAAAGCGGACCCTACCAGACTCGAATCAAGCTAAATCAGCTTGTCATAGGCCCCATGCCGACCGATCCAAAACCAGACGAGACCTTCGGCGCGCTCTTTCGCCAAAGCCCGATAACGCAGGCCAATCCGCGCAGACCAGATGTTACCGACCTTTTTCAGCCGCACCGAGGGATGTCGTGGGTCGAGTCTCAGGAGTCCGAAGCTCTTATCCGCCAACTCCCGCACGTCCAAAGGGAGCCGACGGTAATGAAACCAAAACTCGGGGGAGGCGAAATGGCTCACAGGGGGGTACAACGCCCTGCCGTAAAATCATCATCGGCCCGCTGTGCGGCAGCATCGAGCCGGCCGGACAACACATCGCCCTCTATTTCTTTGTCCCATTGATTAGACAGATACTCTTCGAACCACTCTGCAAATTGGTCAAGCGCGTCCGGCGCGAGCTGGGTCACCGCCGCTTCAATTTGGTCGATTGTCATTCTTGCCTCACTCGTTAAGGAAGCGCCACGTACTCTGTCTTGCGTAGGGGCCTTGATCATAGCTCCGGCGCCGGCGCTCCCGGCGCGGAGCGCCAGACACAGGCGTGACACCGGTTGAGCGGTGTCACGAGAACGGGGCGCGGCGGCCGGAACGATGACCAACTCTTGAAAAAAGCGCTGGCGCTCCTAGGCGGAATCAAATTGGACCACCACAGCCGTGACATTGTCACGCCCACCAGCCTCGCACGCGCGTTCAACCAGGGCCTGGGCCGCCTGTCCCGGCGCCCCGTCGGCCAGCACGGCGGCGATCTGCGCGTCGCTCACTTCCTTGTCCAGTCCGTCACTGCACAGCAGGTAACGATCACCCGCGCGCAGGGGAGCGATGAGGGTATCGATCTCGACCGTGGACTCGGCACCGATCGCGCGCGCCAGCACATTGGAATAGGGATGATGCTCCGCCTGCTCGGGGGCCAGGACCCCTTGGTCCACCAAGGCCTGTACCTGGGTGTGATCGCGGCTGACACGCGTCATTACACCATCGCGCAGTCGATAGGCACGACTGTCCCCCACCCACAGGATACCGCAGTGGTCACCGACCGCGATCAGGGTCACGATGGTGCTGCCGACGACATCGCCACCATCGGCAGCGGTCTCCTCGGCGAGTTGCCGGTTGACCTTCGTGAGTACCCCCCGCACCGCGTCCGCCGCCGCGCCCAGAAGCCGCGGGCGCGGCAGGGTCGCGAGTGCCTCCACCAGGGTGCGGCTCGCCCGCCCGCCGTCCCGGTGCCCGCCCATGCCGTCGGCGACGGCCCAGAGCCCCAGGTCGGGGCGGTCCAGGAAGTTGTCTTGATTGACCTTGCGGCGCCGGCCCGGATCGGTGAGGCCGCCCGAGGTCCAGCGATAAGGCGTGATCGGCGTCTCCATCTCAGACCTCCGGAACAGCGGCGGCTGGCACGGCACCGAGTTGGCGCCAACCGCAACCGCCCCAGTCGCCGGTCAAGAGTGCGCTGAAGCCCTCGGGCGGCGGCAACCCCTGGCAGGCCAGAAGCGAGGGGGCGACCTGGTCGGAGCCCTGGCTCCACCAAAGGCTGTACGCCAGGAAGACCTGGTCGAACGCTTGGGCGAGGAGCATGTTGCGGGCGCCCCCGAAGTCGCCATCATTGGGGGCGCTGAGGTGCCAGGCATTGGAGCGCCCCCCACCGCCGGCGAGCGGCGACGCACCGAGGGATGCCGGGCCGGCACCCGGGTTGCCCAAGGCCAACACCTGGCCGTCGAAGGCCTCCAGCGAAAAGGGGTCGACGAGCCCCGAGAGGGCCAACACCTCGACCTGCTCAAACCAGTCCTGCGCGCTCAGCAGCTCGAAGGGGTTGGTGCCGATCGGCAGGGGCGCGGCCAGGGTGAGCGGAAAGTAACGCCCGACCCGATCCACGCTCGGCATCAACACCCCGGCCCAGCCCCCCTGCCCCGCCACCCCGGGGCTCAACACGAAACGCCACAAGGGACTGGTCAGGTATTGGTCGAGCCAGCCGTCGCCGAGTTGTGCGCGACTGGCGGCCAGCGACTCCTGCAGCCATTGATCCCAGGGTGCGATCAGTTCAGTCGCCAGGCGGCGATTGACAAAGTCCCCCAAACTCGGGAACTTACCATAGAAACCGGTGGTGCCTGTCGTACTGTTCACAGCCGCTCCGGGCAGCTAAAGCCGCGCAATTCTTTGAGATCGACGAAGGGGTTACGCACGCTGGTAGCGCGCAACTCGAAGCTCGCCGCCAGCCCCGACAAGGAGAAGGTGACACGAAACAGTTCCGGCTGCCCGGTGGGTTGCAAGCGCGCCCGGTCCAGGACCCGGAACCAGGCCCACGCGTCCTCGACGGTCTGGCTGGGGGTCTTGCCATCGACCCCGGCAAAGGACAGACGCACCCGCCCGAGCCCATCGGGAGCCGGCCACTTGAGGGTCTGGGGCCTCAGTGGGCCGTGGCTGTAGCTGAGGATCTGACCGCCCAGATCCAGGGTGAACTGGGTGGCCTGATCGCTCAGCGTGGTCGGGGTCAGCTCAAACGCCACCGCCGGGACCTGACCACCGGCCGCAAAGAAGGCGTCGCGGATCACCGCGGCCGTCTGGAACTGGGCCAAGACCCCGGCGGGAATCCCCAGGTCGGCGTTGCGCCAGCGCCAGGGCCGGGCGGTACTGTTCACCAGGGGCGCCAGGTGCTCCTTGAAGAAGGCATCCAGTAGCCCGCCGAGGCCGAACAGCTTGCCGAAGTCGGCCAGGGGTGTCTCGCGCGTACTGCCCGGATCGAAGGGGTAACGCCCCCGGATCGCGTCCCGGCAAAAGGCCAGGACATTGACGCTCCAGAGATTATTCAGGCGGACCCGCTCCCCCCCCGCCACCAGGGTGGCGCTGTCATCGGCCAGGGGGCCGAGCAGACCCTTCAACACCGGGGGCGCCGCGGCGGCGGCCTGCTTGGCGGCCTGGATCTCTTTGCCGGCGCCGGCGGCAAGGCTCCCCTGCCCACTGGTCGCCGCGGCGTCGGCCGCCTTCAGTTGGACGCCGAGCTGGCCGACATTCTCCAGGACCCGATCGAGCGGCGCGCTCTTGTCCGCACCGGTGCGCGTCAGGTCGTGCAACCAGGCGAAGTGTCGCGTCACCGCGGTCTCCGGTGCCTCGACCCCGGCCGGCCGGGGTTCGTTCAGTTGGTCGCCGACGCGTTTGCGCAGGTCGGATGCACCCACACCCGCGATCCCCCCCACACTGCTCGCCGCCCGGTCGGCAATGGCATTGGCCATGGTCGTGCCCACGCCCGTCGCGATCCCCCCCGTGGCGGTGGGGGTCGGCACGCGGTCGAGCTCGGTCTCCCGGGCGGCGGCGCCGAGTACCTTGCGCAACGGCGAATCGTCGCGGCTCGCCAGGGTTTCAGCCACCTTCGCGGTGTCCTGCAGGTCCCGCGGCCGCACCAGGGTGAGGTCTGCCAGTAACTCGTCCCAGCGGTTGATATAGTCGCGCAGATACAGCTCCCTGACATCCGCCGCCAGGGTCCGGGCCTCCGCTGTGCCGGGGCTGACGCGCCCCTGCGGGCCCAACACCCAGCTATCCTGCGCCGCGGCGATGATCAGGCCGATCAGCGTGTTGGTGAACTGCTGATGGTAGCCCTCATAGGTGTAGAGCGCCGGGATGCCCTGGCTGATGGGCTTGCCGCTGCGCCGGGCCAGGACCAGTGGAGCCCGGTCACCACCGGCCCGGCTGATGGTGAAGTCGGGCAGGCCCGCGCCCATCGCCGAGTCCTTGAGCCGGTCATAGATGCGGTTCGCGAGCCGGCTACTGGTCAAGGCCTCCCGGGCCTTGCGGATCAGGTCACCGTCCAGGGCCAGCGGGAGCGGGGTCGGCCGGGTGTCCAGCAGGACAGTCAGGTGTTCGCTCAATTCCGCGCGCTGCTCCGTAGTCGTTTCACGCGGCAGGCGCGCCGCCCAGTCCTGCTCGATTGATGCCTTGAGTACCGCCGGATCATAGTGCTCGGCGTCGTCCAGCATCAAATAGGCGCGCAGCGCATCGTACAACCGCGCCGGATCACCCATGGCCTGGTTGATCTGCTGCTCCAACTGCAGGGTGATCGCCGGCAGCAGGGTCTTGTGCAGGATGCGGCGGTAGGTGCGGCTGGCCTGGGGACCGAGCTTTTCCTCCTGATCGAGCCCGAACGTCATACGCCAGGGGGTGCCCAAGTCGCGCTCCGCATAGCCCCCGGAGATGCTCCGGGCGGCATTGAGCAGGGGCAGTTGCGCGAGCAGGTCGCGCCCGGTCACCCCGGCGGCGCCCTTGAGTCCATCGATCTGGGTCTGGATGGCAGCGGCCTGGCCGGCGACTTCCGTGATATAGGCACGGTTACTCACGTAGCTCAGGGTCCAGGCAGCGGCAGCGCTCAGTGTGAGCAGGCCCGCACCGGCATAGGCACCCCATTTCAACCAGCGCCGCCGCTGCTCCAGACGTGGGTCGAGCCCGGCCAGCGCCGCCTCGGGGAAGATGACCTCGCGCAGCAGACGGGTGACGAAGAAGCTCTTGGCCGTCCCGCGGAAGGCATCCAGTCCCTGGCGGCCCAACCCGAAGTTGGCGGCGATCCGCGAGAGCACCCGATCGATGGGGGTGCCGGTCTGGGTGCCGCTGGTGAAATACACGCCACGCACCAAGGGGCGCGCCTCGTAACGGGTGGCATCCAGGCAGTCGTTTAGAAACTGCCCGATGGTCTCGCCCAGCGAGCCGAACTGGCGCGGGAAGCTGAAGATCAGGCCGCGGCGACGCGGGTCGCGCTCCGCCTGCATCCGCCCCAGCAACTGCTGGTCGAGCCGTTGGAGCAGGGCGCCCTGCTCGGTGCCGAAGCCCGCCAAGGCGGGTGCGGCATCCGCGGCGGCGGCGAAGGGGAAGGTCATGCCCCAGACCTGCTCACCGCCCTCTTTGCCCAGATCGGCGAAGAATTCCATGAAGCCGGCCACCAGATCGGCCTTCATCAAGAGCACATAGATCGGGAAGCGCAGCCGGAAGGTGCCGTACAGTTCCTGCACACGCGCCCGGATGGCCTGTGCATGGGCGTCGCGTTCGGCCGGGGACCACTGCATCAGGTCGGCCAGGCTGATCGCCAGCAGGACGCCGTTGATGGGCCGACGCGGGCGGTGCTTCTTCAGCAACCCGAGGAAGCCAGTCCAGGCGGCGCTGTCCACCTGGGCATGACTGTCCTGGGTGACATAGCGGCCGGCGGTGTCGAGCAACACCGCCTGATCAGTGAACCACCAGTCGCAATTGCGGGTGCCGCCGACCCCGCCGATGGGGCCCTGGCCCAAGCGCTCGGCCAGCGGGAACTTGAGCCCCGAGTTGACCAGCGCGGTGGTCTTACCACAGCCCGGCGGGCCGATCATCAGGTACCAGGGGAGCTGGTAGACCCAATGCCCCCCGAGTCCCTTGTTGCCCTCGCTGCCCTTGAGCAGGGTCAGGGCCTCGTCGAAGCGGCGCTGCAAGGTCGCCACCTCCTCGGCCGAAGCCAGGTTCGCCGGGTCCGGCGGACCCGCCGCCAATTGCTCCACCAGGCGGGCGTTGCGCCGCCGCGCGAGCAGCCAGGCCCCTATCTGCCACAATGCCCAGAGGACGAAGAGGGTACCGATGACCCACCAACGCCGTGACTCCGGGTCCAGGGGCACGCTGCCGGCAAAGCCGAGCAGGGGACCGAGGAACCAGACCAGCAGCGCCAGGGCGATCGTCCCCAACAGGCTCAAGAACCAGCGTGCGGTGAGAAATCCGAACAGGCCTGTCATCGCGTCACTCCCCCGGCATCACGCGTGGATTGAGGAACAGACCGCTGCAGGGTGATCTCCACCCGCCGGTTGCGTGCATCCCGTGGATTCTCCGGTACCGCCGGCTCGCTCTCGGCGCGGCCCTCGGCGGTAAAGCGCCCGGGCTCCTTCGTGATGGCCCCGAGCCGCACGGCAACCTCCTGCGCCCGCGCCTGGGACAGGTGAAAATTGGAGGGGAAGCGCAGTGACTTGATCGGCACGCTGTCGGTGTGACCGGTCACCAGGACCGGTCCCGGCAGTTGGGTCAGGGCCGCCCCGATGCGTTCGATCAGCGCCGCCACACCCGGCAGCAGGCTCGCCTGACCGGAGGCAAAGAGACCCTCACCGCGGATAATGATGGTCTGCCCCTGGGGTCGCTCGGCCACGCTCAGACGGTCGGCACCGATGTCGTCGGTGAGCAGGGTGCGCAGGGTGACCGCGCCCGGGCCGGGGCCGGGCGGCGGTTCCAGTGGGGGCGGCGCCGGCGCACGGGGGCGCTCCGTGGAGACCGAGAGGCCCCGGTCGAGGGCGGCCAGGGCGAGATAGACCGGGTCCGAGTCCCGACTGAGCGCAAAGGTGAAGACGGTAAAGAGCCCGAGCAACAGGAGCGCCGCCACCGCGGACAGCACCCACAGTGGCACCTGCTGGATCAGTGGGTCACGGTGCGGCGCCACGCCGCGCCAATGGGGCGAGAGCTCCGGCTCCGGATCGCCGCGCTGGCTGCGGATGGCCTGGTACAGGTTGGCGCGCACCCGCTCGAGCTGGTCACGACCGCCGTCGCGCACGCGGTAGCGGCCCTCGAACCCCTGGGCCAGGCAGAGATACATCAACTCCAGCAGATGCAGATTGCCCGCGGGATAGGCGAGCAGGCGGTCCAGCGCGTCGAAAAATTTCTCACCGCCCCAGGTCTCGTTGTGGAAGCTGACCAGCAGACCCTGCTTGCTCCAGATGCTGTGGCTGCCCCAGGGGGTATCGAGGATCGCCTCGTCCAACAGGGCGCACAGGATATAACGCGCAGGGGAGACCACCGACTCGGGTAGGCCGCGGCCGCGAGCACAGGCCTCGAAATCCCGCATCTGGCGAACCAGGCGCTCGCGCAGCCCATCGGGGTCGCGGTGGGAGGCACTCCCGCGCAGCTCGCCGGCCACGGCCAGCAGGTCGCTGGCGCAGGCCACCAGCGGGTTGTCGGCGGCGATCATCGCAGTGGGCACTGGCGGCGGGGTCGGTGCTGGGGCGGGCGACGGCGGCCATGCCGCCTGCCCCGGATCGGCCGCTGGGGGCCAGGGGGCGGGCGACGCAGACGGCGGCGCCCCAGCGGGCCGGCGGGCCCCGGGCGTCGGCCGGATCACGGTGGCACCCGCGTCGGCAGGGTCGAAGAAGGGGTCGTCGTTGGTCAAGGTCTACTCCCGGATTGCCCACAGGGCCAGTTCCAGGCCCGGGAACTCGCCGCCGATATGCAGGCCGAGGGTGCCCGCGGTGACCACTTGAGTCCAATACTCACTCGTGCGGTCCAGCTCGAAATAGTCGGAGCCGGCATGATAGGGAATCTCCAGCGGGGCGGTGGGCATGGCGCGCAACGGGACCCCCGGCAGGGCCAGCCTGACGAACTCCTGGATCTTCTCCACCGACGCGATCTTGGCCGTGGGCGGAAAGCGGTTGCGCAGGGCCTGAGAGTCCATGTCCGCGTGGACCGCGAGCACAAAGCGCGCCTCAGCCAGCAGGTTGCGGTCGGGCACCAGGGCGACCCGGAACCCGAACTTGCGCTCTTGAATCTGGATCTGGATCGCGCGCTCTACCAGTTCACGGCTCAGATAATCGCGCAGGCGCGCCATGAGCGGGGTAAAGCTGGCGTCCAGGTCGTCATGGCGGTAGGGGGGGAAGTCCGGCGGGCGCTTGTTGTCCGCGGCATAGGTCGCCAGTTCCCCGGCCAGCCCGAGCAAGAAGCGGTAAAGCGGCTCCGGGTGCAACCCCTGGATGCGGCCCAGGTGGATGGCCAGCGGTTCGCTCCGGTTGATCAGCTGCAACATCAGAAAATCCGCCCAGT
This sequence comes from uncultured Thiodictyon sp., assembly GCA_903837595.1. GTDB lineage: Bacteria > Pseudomonadota > Gammaproteobacteria > Chromatiales > Chromatiaceae > Thiodictyon. The sequence continues at coordinate 46,739 of CAILVI010000387.1, read as the reverse complement.
CCGAGACCGCGCCGCGCCCGCCCCCGCGCACCCGTCCGGCGCGCGCCTCGGCCTGGCGGTGCATCAGCCCGGTGACCTCCTCCAGAAAACCCGTGAGCCGCGGGGCGGCGCACAGCTCCAGACAGGGTGGGCAATAGGTGTCATCGAGCTGCACCAAGAGGTCGGCCCGCCGCCCCAGGACCCGGGCAAGACCGCAACAGGCGAAGCCGTCGCGGGCATCATTTTCGCGCAGCAGGCGCAGATCGAGCCGCCCCACCTCCAACAGGGTCTCGGTATCCGCACCCAGGGCGTCGTCAAGCACCCGCAATTCCCCGGCGCGATAGCGCAACATGGTCTCCGGGGCGCTCGCCGCGCCGCTCTGCGCCGCGCCCGGGCGGCGCAGCGGCAAGGCCAGGTAGATGATCTGACCCGCAGCATCTGCCTCCAACAGCAAGGGCGGCGGCAGTGGATCACTGGCCGGGGCATCGAAGGGGGTGCCGTCCGGCAGCCGACCGGCACAGTCGGTGACCGCGAGCCGCCCCTGAGCGAGCAGGTCCCGATCGATGGCGAGCCGTGTGAGCCCCCAGGGATAGGGGCAGCCGAGCCCCGCCTGGGACTCCACCAGGTGCTCCAGATAGCGGTCATGTTGCTGGAAGTGATGGGGCTGCAAGAACAGCCCCTCCGACCAAAGGACGCGATTGTCCTGGGCCATAGTGCCTCCTCAGCGCTGTTGGGCGGTGATCGTGGTCGCCCCGACGTCGATTTGAACGGTGTTGTCCTGGCCCGGCTTGAGGACCTCCAAGGCCCGCCAATCGGCCCGGTCGATATCACGGAAGGCACCGACCACGCCCAAGTGAGTGGCCGCGGGGTTTAACGGTTGCACCAGCGAGCGCCGCTGCCCCGGCACCAACCTGACCTCCTCCCGAGCGATCAGGTCAGCACCCAAGGTCGCCGACTCCTTGTCATAGAGGCTGAAGAAGTCCGCACTCGCAAAGCCCCCCTCGACCTTCAGTTGATAGATCCGCACCACGATCGGCAGGCCACGCTTCCCCGGCCCCCGGTTGGCGTCGGGGGCGGCGAGCACCTGAAGGTGCAACTGCGGCGGCTTGTCCCCCTTGGGTGCGGCCGGGGGTGCGACCGGAGGTGCTTTGCCAGCGAGTTCGCCGAGCTTATCCCAGACCGACTTCGCTTTCCCACCGACATCCGCGGCGGTCTTGGCCGCGTCGACGGCCTGCTGACGCTGCGCGGCTTGCGAGTCTTTGGGGGCCGACGCGGGCGCGTCGGCCAAGCCGGCGGCGCCGACGGGTGCGGCTAATACCGCCACAGCCAACATCAGGACACTGACTGCCCGCTGCCATTGCTTTGCCGGTCGGTTCATCACGCTACCCTCGTCGCTGGCCTCGTCACTCGTGGTCGTCAGAGATTATCAGGGAACGGCAGCCGGTCCTAGCCATGTTTGCCCTGCTGCCGACGCGCCTGGGCCAGGCGGTGGACCTGGTCCTCATAGGCGCGGGTGAAGGCGTCACCGAACAACTGCATGAAGTCATCCGCCGCATCCGCTGCCACTTGACCATAGGTCTCGGTGAAAAGATCCCAATAGCGCGAACGGCGCGCCATCGGCAGGAGCTTGTCGAGCCCGGAGGCCGCCCCCAGGCGCCGCTCCAACTCGGCCGGCTCGAAGCGGGCCAGCAGCGCCCGCAGGGCCGCGCGCAGACCGGCGATCATGGCCATCTCATGCGCCTGGATGTCCTCGAAGGCGCCCCGTGCCGCCTCCACGGGCGGCAGAAAGCCCGGAGCAGAGCGAAACAGCAACCGCTCCAGGGCCTCGTCCACTCCCACGGAGAACTTAAAGGGGTTGTTCTCCGCCGCACGGATAGTGGTCACCCCGAGGCGCAGTTCGCTCTTGAACTCAGCGCGACTCTGCATGGTCCCCGTGAGCCCCTGGGTCAGCTCCCGCAGGAGTTCCCCGACGTCGTACAAGAACTGATGCGGGTCTTTGATCGACTCGGCGCAGCCGACCCCGAGCCCGGCAAGGAAGCTGCCGAGCCCGGTGTCCAGCGCCGACGGTGCCGCGCCGGGCGCGGCGACGGGGGGCGTGACGGGAACCGCGATCGGCGCGGTGGGCTGCGGAACCGGCTCCGGCGCCATCTGGGACGGACGCGCCGGACGCGGCACCGCCACGACCGGGGCCAATGCGGGCGGCGCCGGTGACATTACAGCGGCCGGCACGGCCGATGGTGTCGGCGGTTCCACCGACAGGATAGGGTCCGCGGGCGGCCCGCCCCGGGGCGGTGGCACGGGCTGCAACGGGGCTACCGGCAGGGGAGGCTGCGGCAGCGGGGCGCCAAAATCCGCGAACGGATCGCTCGCATGGTCGCCCGAATCGTCGGCGAGCAAGTCATAATCGTCCGGCACCAGGGGCCCGGCCGGCGCCCCGCCTGGCCGCGCGGCGGGCCCAATCTCCGGCGGGCGGAAATGGACGTGCTCGAAGGGGGTGGGCCGGGGCATCGCCAGCCCCGCCTCGGCGGGCGCGGCCGGGCCGCCGAGGAAGGGGTCCAGGGCCACGGCATCGGCAAACGGGTCCGACCTCTTTGACAGAGAGAAGGCACGGGCGGGCGGGGCCGGGCCGGTGCCCGCAGCAGCGCCGCCCGGGGTCAGCAGGTCCATGATGTCCGGTGTCGGATCGGGGCCATTGAGGCCGGGCAGGAATTGATCGCCCGTGAGGCCGAAGGGATCGGATCGGGCGGCCCCGGTTCCACCCGCAGCGATCACCAGTTCGTAGGGGCCGATGTTCAGGGTGTCCCCGTCCGCCAACCGGACCGGCTGCTGGACCGGCAGCCGCTCTTCAGCCTGGTTGAGGAAGGTCCCGTTGGTGCTCCCCAGGTCAATCGCCCAGGGGCTGCCGTCACGCAGCTCAAGGCGGAGATGGCGACCGGAGACGACCCGATCCGGATCGCTCAGGATCAGGTCGCTGCCCGGGTTGCGACCGACAATACACCCACTCTCGCCAATGGTGAGGCGGGTGGGGGTTGCGGGTGCCGCGCCCTGATGGCGCGCGATGGTGATGCTGAACTCCATGTCGAGCCCTGACTCGTTGACGAAGGGAGCGTCAGTATAAACCAAGGTCATGATTAGGATCGGCTGGCCCTGCATCGTTGGACCGCGCACACCAGCGGGTCGCGACCCACTCGCGGCGCCCTCGGAGTACTTGCCCGGTTGGGGGGCGCCAGGCCAGGTGGCACCTGTATGACACCGGGACCCAGGCCTAATCCACCCGCGCGAGCGTCGACACGCTGCCACCGCCGGCGCCTTGAACCCGGCGCCGGATGCGGCGTCGGGGAGGGACGGTAACCCCGCGCAGCGCAGCTGTCGGCTACAATGCCCGGCACGGGATGAGCCGCAGCCAGCCGCCCGCCACGGGACACGGACCCCGCGCCCGTGCCTGACCGGGAGGTCCCAAGACAGGGCATTGGTCCGCACATGAACGCAACCGGGGGGCAGATGAACAGCGAATCGACCAGGCTGACCGGAACCGGCAGCGCCGATCCCACGGCGGCCACGCAGTTGCGCACCATGATGCCCACCGGGCCGGAAACCGGGCCAGACTCAGCGCCCACGGCACCGCCACTCCCCGCCGCCGAGGCGACGCAGCCACCCTCGCCAACCGACATCCCGCCCGGTACCTTGCTGGTCAATACCTACCGGGTCGAGCGCTTGCTGGGCGGCGGCGGCATGGGCGAGGTCTACCTGACCCGTCATGCCGGACTCGGCAGCCTGCACGCGGTGAAGGTGATCCGCCCCGCGATGGCCGCCAACCGCCAGGTGATGGACTTGTTTTACCGCGAGGCCAAGGTTCTGCGCGGGGTACGTAACGACGCCGTGGTGAGTTACGAGGGTTTCCTGCGCGATGCCGAGGGGCGGGACTATCTGGTCATGGAGTTCGTGGAGGGTTCCTCGCTGGCGGAGCGACTACGCGAAGGGCCGCTCCCCCCCGAGGAGGTGTTGATACTGCGTGACCGGCTCGCCGCGGGACTCGCGGCAGCCCATCGACACGGGGCCATTCACCGCGACATCTCCCCGGATAACGTGATCCTGCCGGACGCCGGGGTGACCGCCGCCAAACTCATCGACTTCGGACTGAGCAAACTCACCGACCCGGCTGAGGCGACCATTATCGGTGACTCATTCGCCGGCAAATACCGCTTTGCCTCCCCGGAGCAGTTCGGGATGTTCGGCGGGGTCGTGGACGGGCGCTCGGACATCTACAGCCTGGGTCTGATCCTCGCCGCTGCGGCCCTCGGCCACCCCTTGGACATGACCAACAGCATTGATGCGGCCCTGCGCGCCCGTCTGACGGTGCCCGACCTGACGCAGATACCGGCCCCCATCCGCCCGTGGTTGAGCGCCATGCTGGAGCCCGACCCGGCGCGCCGACCCGCAAGCCTCGATACCCTGCTGCTGAAGTGGCCGGCGCACCCCCCGGTCGCCCAGCGGTCCCACACCCCAGACGGTTGGCGGCCCCCCGCGGAGCCGGCACCGCGAGGCCGGATGGGCCCGCTGCTCTGGGGTGGCGGCGCCGTGCTGACGGTGGCCGCGGCGGCGGGCATCTACTTCATTCTGCGCCCATTGGAGACGACCCCACCGCCCGGCCGGGACCAGCCCGGCGCAACCACCGCCTCAGTGGCGACCGGGAGCCAGCGACTCAAGCCGCCTGAGTCCGGATCGCCCGCGACCATGGCCGAAAACATTGAGTCCCTGACCCAGGCCGGACGCTATGACGAGGCCCTTAAGTCCGCCCGATCACTGATCGCCGCGCCACCCGCGAGCGGGCTGCCGAACGACGCCTTGGTGACCCTGACCAAACAACTGCGGGTCGCCGGCCGACCCGCGGACGCCTTCGCGCTGGTGGAGGCACTGATCGCCGCCGAGGTCGCACTGCCCGCCGCTGACCTCTGGGCACTGGCCCAAGATCTGCGCGAGGCCGGCCATCTCGACCCCTGGTTCTTCCTGGTGCGGACCCTTGCCAACCACGACGACGGCCCCGCCGCCTTTGCCCTGGCCGAAATGTACGACCCGCTGCACTGGGCGCCCGGCACCTCCCCGCTTCCCAAGCCCCGGCCCGACAAGGCGCAGGAGTGGTATCGCAAGGCCCAGGCGCGCGGCGTCCCCGAAGCCGCCGCACGCCTGGAGGCGCTCAAGACGGCGCCGGGCGGGTGAGCGTTATCGACCCTCGGCCAGTTCGATCAGGACCTCGTTGCGGCGCAGCGGACCTGGCGTGAAGGGACCGTTGTAGCAGGCATAGACCGGTGCCGCAACGGGGGTGAGGTGATGGGCGGCGAGCCGGGCGCGCAGTTACGCCGCGCCTTGTGGTTCCCGGCAATGCCCTAACTTATTGGTAGGAGACGCACCCCGCGCCGGTGCCGAGCGCCACTCACCACCCCATTCACAGCCCACGAGGCATCAGCGATGACCATCCGCACGTCCGCACTCCTCACCGCCGGCCTGCTGGCCGGTCTGCTCCTGGCCGGTTCGCTGCTCCCCGCACACGCCGGTGACGGCGGCAAAGGCAAGAGGACGGCCACGGCCACCGCGCTGTGGTCGCCGGCGCCCATGGCCCTGGAGGCACGCCCGACCGGTGTTTGAACGCGTGAAAAATCGCCCAGGGGGCGATTTTTCAAGGACTGTGAGAAAATCCCCACCCGCCCCCCTGACCCGCACCCCGAATCCTGATGACTCCCCCTGCCGTATCCGAGGCCGCCGCCGACGCCGCACTGTGCTCACCCCTGACACCCCCCCTGCCGCAGCGCCCCGGCGAGCGACTCCTGTGGGGCCGGCTGCGGGGGGCGGCCCGGGCACTGGCGATTGCCGCGGCGGCGCAGCGCCACCCGGGCCTGGTGCTGGCCCTGGTGGAGGACGTGCAGGCGGCGACCCGACTGCGTGACGCACTCGCGTTCTTCCTGGGCGAAGGGTCCGCGGACGCCATCCCACTGCTCGGCTTCCCGGACTGGGAGACCCTGCCCTATGACGTCTTCTCGCCCCTGCCGGAGTTGGTCTCCGAGCGCCTACTAACCCTGCACCGCCTGCCGACGCTCAAGCGCGGCGTGCTGGTGGTGCCGATGGCGACCCTGCTCCAGCGCCTGCCGCCGCGCGATTATGTGGACGGTCACTCACTGGTGCTGGCCGTCGGCGACCAGCTGGACCTGGACTTGACCCGCCGCCGCCTGGAGCGCTCCGGCTATTCCTGCGTCTCCCAGGTCATGGGCCACGGCGAGTTTGCCGTGCGCGGCTCGATCCTCGACTGCTTCCCCATGGGCAGCACGGAGCCCCTGCGCATCGACCTGCTGGACGACGAGGTCGACACCATCCGCACCTTCGACCCCGAGACCCAGCGCACCCGCGAACGCCTGACCCAGGTCCGCATGCTCCCGGCGCGCGAGTTTCCGCTCAGCGAGGAGGCGATCTCCGGCTTCCGCCAACGCTACCGGATGCGCTTCGAAGGCGACCCCAAGGCCAGCCTGATCTATCGGGAGGTCTCGGAGGGCCGCACCCCAGGCGGGCTGGAGTATTACCTGCCGCTCTTCTTCGAGCAGACCGCGACCCTCTTCGACTATCTGCCCGATGGCTGCCTGGCCTTGGAGCCCGACGGCTGCCGGGACGCGGCGGCCGCCTTCCTGGACGGTGTACAGGCGCGCTATGAGCAGCGTCGCCATGACGTGGAACGGCCACTGTTGGCGCCCGCCCAGGTCTATCTGGAGGCGGACGAGTTGGCCCATCGGCTCAAGGGCCTCACGGGCGTGCTCTACCAGCGCTCCGAATTGGACGAACGGCGCAAGGGCTATGCGGACGCCCACAATTTCGCCACCCGGGCACTGCCGCCGCTCGGCATCCAGGCACGCGCCACCCACCCGGCCCAGGCCATCCAGGAGTTCCTGGCAGTGCCGGGGCGGCGCGTGCTCTTCATCGCCGAGGGCCTGGGCCGCCGCGAGATGCTCAACGACCATCTGCACGGTTTCGGCATCAACCCCCGCCCGGTCGCCGGCTGGGCCGCCTTCCTGGCCGGCAAGGACGCGGTTGGGCTGACCGTCGCCCCGCTGGAGCAGGGCCTGTGGCTGGCGCACCCCGATCTGGCCATCGTCACCGAGACCCAGCTCTATGGCGAGCGGGTGCGCCAGGACCGCCGCCGCCGCGCCCGGGAGCGCGACAGCGACGCCATTGTCCGCAACCTGACCGAACTCACCGCCGGCTCACCGGTGGTCCACGAGGACCACGGCGTCGGGCGCTATCTGGGGCTGGAGACGCTCACCGTCGGGGGGCTCACCACCGAGTTCCTGACCCTGGAGTATGCCAAGGGGGACAAGCTCTATGTCCCGGTCAGCTCGCTGCACCTGATCTCACGCTACACCGGGACCTCGCCGGAGAATGCCCCGCTGCACCGCTTAGGCGGCGACCAATGGGACAAGGTCAAGCGCAAGGCAGCCGAGAAGGCGTGCGACGTGGCCGCGGAACTGCTGGACATCTACGCCCGGCGCGCCGCCCGGCCCGGCGTCGCCTTCCCGGCGCCCGGGGAGGAATACGCCGCCTTTGCCGACGCCTTTGCATTCGAGGAGACCCCGGACCAACAGCGCGCCATCGAGGGCGTGCTGGCCGACATGGAAGACAGCAAGCCGATGGACCGGGTGGTGTGCGGCGACGTGGGCTTCGGCAAGACCGAGGTCGCCATGCGCGCCGCCTTCGTCGCCGCCAACGGCGGGCGTCAGGTGGCGGTGCTGGTGCCCACCACGCTGCTCGCCCAACAGCACTTCGAGAACTTCTCCGACCGCTTCGCCGACTGGCCGATCCGGGTCGAGAGCCTGTCGCGCTTCCGCAATGCCAAGGAACAGAAGGTCATCCTGGACGGGCTGGCCAACGGCACCCTGGACATCGTGGTCGGCACCCATAAGCTCTTGCAGGCATCGGTGAAGTTCAAGAACCTGGGGCTGGTGGTCATCGACGAGGAACACCGCTTCGGGGTGCGCCACAAGGAGCAGATGAAGTCGCTGCGGGCCGAGGTCGATATATTGACACTCACCGCCACCCCCATCCCCCGGACGCTGAATATGGCGATGGCGGGCCTGCGTGACCTGTCGATCATCGCCACCCCGCCGGTGGAGCGGCACCCCATCAAGACCTTTGTCAGCCCCTGGAATGACGCATTGATCCAGGAGGCGGTGCAGCGCGAATTGAAACGCGGCGGCCAGGTCTATTTCCTCCACAATGAGGTCGAGACCATCGAGAACCAGGCGCAGAAGTTGGAGGCGCTGATCCCGGAGGCGCGGGTGCAGATCGCCCACGGCCAACTGCGTGAGCGCGACCTTGAGCGCATCATGCGCGACTTCTATCACCAGCGCTTCAACCTGCTGGTCTGCACCACCATCATCGAAAGCGGTATCGACGTCCCCAGCGCCAATACCATCGTCATCAACCGCGCGGACAAGCTCGGGCTGGCGCAACTGCACCAATTGCGCGGCCGGGTCGGGCGCTCACACCACCGTGCCTATGCCTATCTGATCACCCCGCCGCCCAAACAGATGACCGCCGACGCCAAGAAACGCCTGGAGGCCATCGAGTCCATGGAAGACCTGGGCGCCGGCTTTACCCTAGCCACCCATGATCTGGAAATCCGCGGCGCCGGTGAACTCCTGGGCGATGAGCAATCGGGGCAGATCCACGAGATCGGCTTTTCGCTCTATACGGATCTGCTGGAGCGGGCGGTGCAGGCATTGAAGGCCGGCCGCACCCCCGAGCTTGACCGTCCGTTAGACCACGGCGCCGAGATCGATCTGGGACTGCCCGCGCTGCTGCCCAGTGATTATCTGCCCGATGTCCATACGCGCTTGGTCATGTACAAACGCATCGCCAGCGCCAAGGACCAGGAGGCCTTGCGCGAGATCCAGGTGGAAATGATCGACCGCTTCGGCCTGCTGCCCGACCCGGCCAAGAACCTGATGGCCATCACCGAGATCAAGCTCACCGTGCAGCCCTATGGCATCAAGAAGATAGAGGCGGGTCCGGCGGGCGGGCGGGTGATCTTCGGCAGCGACACCAAGGTCGACCCGACGCGACTGATCAAGCTGATTCAGACCAGGCCGAAGGAATACAAGCTCGACGGCGGCGACAAGCTGCGGTTTTTCAGGGACCTGTCCGATCCCAGCCAGCGCATCGAGCAAGTCGGGCGGGTGGTGGAGCAGTTGGTCGGCTAGGCAATTGGAGGTCGAGGCTTCAGCCGGTGGAGGCCGCAGCCGGGCGCTTGCCCACCTGTGCGGGCACGGCCATGGCCACAACCCCGCTACTTCCAGCCCGTTCGCCTTGGCGTACAATCTCCCTGGGACCAAGCCCCGAAACACCTCCTAAAGGTACCCGCCGATGCGACTGTCTCACGAAGATATCGCCGCCATCCGCTGTCTGGTTCAGGCGCGTTTTGGCGCTGACGCGGGCATCTGGCTATTCGGCTCGCGCCTGGACGACAGCGCCCGCGGGGGCGATGTCGACCTCTACGTGGAGCCTGTCCACCTGCCTGCGGAAGACCTCCTGCTCGCCCGCCAGGCGTTGCGCCGCGACCTGGAGCGACGACTCCGCCTCCCAGTCGACCTGGTGATCAATCCCGGGCAGACCACCGCATTCATGCGTCAGGCACGCACCGAAGGCTATCCCTTATGAGTCCGCGCCATGCCGTGCTCCACTGGACGATTGGGAACGTCAGCGTGACCTGCGCAATGCCATCGGGCACGAATACCTGGGGACCGATTGCGATCCAGCATATCTGGCTGAACGCCCGCTTTTCAGACTGACCGAAGACACGAGTAGCGGCGACCGAATCAATCACATTGGCCTTCGGCGTTGTAGCCCAGAATTTCATCGTCAGCGCGCCGATCCAGTACCGGCAAGGTCCAGACCTCAGTCTTGAGCCAGTCCAGGCTTTCCGCGACCGTGGGTCTGCGCGGCAGGCCGGGCGCCCCTGCGAGCCCCGACTGAAGGGCGACGATGGCCTCCTGCGCCATCGAGCGGCGGTGGTCGGTGGCGGCTTGCTTGAGCCTGCCGTACAGGTCATCCGGGACGTTGCGCAAGACCAGGGTGGCCATCCGATGATCCTCAGCAAAGGCGATATTGCCGTAGATGCCAGGACCGATCCACGAAGCACACAACCAAGCGACCGCTAATAGACCGGGGGTCGAGGCTTTACCGCGAAAGTCAGGCTGGGACCCCGTGGGAGGGGCTTTAGCCGCGACGCGACCTGGCAAGCTGCCGTGGCCTCGTCGTGGCTGAAGCCGCTCCCACGGGGGACTTGCATCGTCACAAGTTGCGGTGCTGCGGCGGATCGGTCTGATCGGCGAATACATCGGCACCACCTTCCTGCTCAAGGCACGGCACAGCAATCCTCGGAGGTGAGGCGGATCGGGTGCCCACATCTGGGCGGACACCGAGCGGGAGGTCCGTCAGATCGCCCAGGAGAAAGGGCCACGGTTACCAGCAGACGGTCTCCGCCTTCCTGGGGAGCGCCAATTTTCCGCTGGTTGCGCGGTAGGTCACCGGGCGCTCGGGCGCTACGTCGGGCGAGAGGGCCAGGGGTGGGATCACTGCGGTCACCGGTCCGGGCGGCAACCCGTCGCGGCCTGGGGGCCGCTCCTACGGGAGGGCATCCGCAGAGGAACCGAGAAGAATGATCAAGGCCCGCAGGAGGCCGCGGGGCGACCTATTCGGGGGCTTGACTTCACGCACAAAATCTGCCTAAAATCTTTCGCCCGGCGATTTGTGAGGTTAGCAGCGTCGCCGCAAGCTGGTAGGGCGTCTTTAAACGTTTCTCTGGAGGACCGGCATGAATAATACGAGGCAGGTGCAGCAACAGTTCCGCAACCAGTATGTCGTGTGGTTGGCGGCATTGCTTTTGGTCAGCTTTCTGGCCGGCTGCGCATTCAAGGTAAGACTGGTTGCGGAATACGACGCAATCATTGATAACGCCGTCAACGCGCTGCACGTCAAGACGGTAAGCTTTTTTGCAAAACTGAACGCATCATCACGGGCGGAGGCCTCCTACGAGGCAAACAAGGCGTTTTATCAACAGGCGCAGGGCGATGTGGCCGCGTTGATCACGCGGGCCAAAGTCCTTGAGGATGGATTGAAAGCCCGCCCGCTGACCACGAATTTCGAGGCGCTCAAGGCGCAATATGAAGATCTGGCGGCACTGCACAAGACGGCCCCCGCACCGGCGCTGCTCAAGAGTGCCCAGGACGCCTTTGAGCAATCGTTCAGGGCCATCGTTCAGCACCTGCTGTTCCTTAAGTGGAATCAAAGCCAACCGGCACTCACCCAACAGTAAAGGAGACGGAAAATGACCCCTATCAATGTCAATGATGTCGCGCATCAGATGCTCGTGGCGGCCCAGGGTGTATTGAAGGACAAGTGGCCGGAGGTGCAGAACTTCGCGACCAGCGAGGCCAAGAAATTCGCCCAGAGCATGGCGGACATCCAGGTGTGGAAGGGCCTGCATCAGATCACCGAAGAGCAGGCGCAGTCGTTAACGCGGCTGCATCAGCGCTCGATGAAGATGGTCTTTACCTCACTGGAAGGGATCAGCCTGGCCATGGCCGAAAAGGCGATCAATGCCGCGCTCGATGTCGTGCGCGCGGTTGTCAATAAGGCGATTGGCTGGAAGGTCATTTAGCCGCTACTGCCACCACGGCAGTCAGGGGGGCCGGGCACTCAGGCCCCAGACGCGGCGGACGGGGCAAATGCCCCGTCCGGCCAACGCAACGCAGGCGTGCGCCCCGAGTTGCCGCTGCGCACGCCTTAAACCTTTAAGCTCAGTACGGGGGCGCCTTGGGCGGAGTAGGCACCGGCGTCACCGCGGGCGGCGGCGGAGCATCCGGATGCTTGGCCTGCGCCGTCGCGAACTCCTCTGGGCTGATCCGGCCATCACCATTGGTATCGAGTGCACCAAACGGCGGTGCATTGCGCAGGCTGCCCAGTGGTTGACCCGCTTGTGACTTCTCGACGGCCCGGTTGGCGCGCGCGTCGTTGAACTCGGCCGCGCTGATGCTCCCGTCATGGTTCTCGTCGAGATCGGCAAAACTGGGCACGCCCCCTGACCCATCACTGAGCCCCATGCGCACACCAGAGCCCATGGTTCCGGCGCCCGCTGGCGCGGCGGGCGGCTGGACCGTGTTGAATTCCTCGAGCGTTACCTGACCGTCACTATTGAGGTCGAGTACCGCAAATGACGGCGCATTGGCGGCCCCGCCCAGCGGCGCACCGGCGGCATCGCGGACCGCCCGCTGCTGCGCCTGGACGGCAGTGAATTCCTGCTGGGTCACGACACCGTTGGCGTCCTTATCATAGGCGGCAAAGGGCAGTGGACTGCCGACCGGTGCGGCCAGTGCGGGCTGGGCGCCGCAGATCGCCGCGATCGCCGCGCTCAGGGCAAACATTCGGGTATAGTATTTCATCTCTGCGCTCCACTGATTGATCAAGTCCGAAATGTATGCCCGCACGCCCGACCGGTCGGTGCGCTGGCATACATTGAGCGGAAATTTTTCGCGGGTGACCAACGCTCGACGCCAGCGGCCAGCCGGTGGTTACCCGACCCTCAGTCGCGGGCCAAAGACAAAGATCAGCGCGGATGCGGGCAAGCGGCGGACCAGCGCGGCCTAAGCCGCCAGGTGGTCTACGTCCAGCCCCCAACGGTCCAGCATCTGGCGGTAGACGGTGAGTCCGGCATCGGCGAAATGGCCGTCGGCGTGGGCGATCAGCAGCAACGCTTGGGCCAGATAGCGACGCCGCTCCGGGTCGGTGACCCCCGCGAGCACCGCGTCCACCCAGTCGGTATCGGCCAGGCCGACATAGCGCGCGGTGCCGGCATGGGCAATCAGGTCGTCACAGTAGCCATCGAACACCACCGCGAACAGGTTGCGATCCACGCCCAGGGTGTCCAGTACGCCGAGCCGCTCCAGGGTCTCCATCTCGCGGTCGGCCACGTCCCCGTCGCACACGATAAAGAGGGTGATGACCCGCAGCATCGCCTCCGGGCTGTTCTCGGGATAGGGGGTGAGTTCGGGCAGGGGGGGAAATTCGGGCAGGGTCATCGGGGACTCCGGTCGGCATAACGTGTTCGCGAATGGTTTGCGGGGAGACATGATCGCACAGCGGGCCGGCCGCGCACGAGAACCCGACCGCATTGCCTTAAGGCGGGGATCGGGCAGACAATCAACGCAGCCCGCGCCACCGCCGAATGGCCGATCAGCCCGCAGAGGCCCCGCACCCCATGTTCTTCCCCATCGCCGAACCCGTCCGTCGCCAGGCCAAGTCCCCGCACGAACTGGCCATGGTCAATCTGCTGCTCTTCAACCTGGTGATGCTGATCGCGCTGCTGGCCGGCAGCTTCGTGGAAAAGGATTCGACCCTGGCACCCTACCGGGTACTGGCGGTCGCGGTGCCGTTCGGCGGCTCGCTCGTCATCATCGCCTACAGCTTCCTGCGCGCGCGGCGCACGGCGCTGCAAGGTCCCTGGTTCCTGGCCGCCCACTGGCGGCTGGCGACCGGCCGCTATCTGGTCCTGTTGATCGTGTATCTGGCCGGTGGCGGCCTGATCACCCTGGCCTGGCTCCTGGCACACGCCCAGAAGCAACCCGGGATGCAGGACATGATGTTCATCGCCCTACAACGGGTCGCCATCGCCCCCATGTTGATCGCGCTGATGGTGCTCATCATGCTGGCGTCCGGCGCCCTCTATCAGGCCCAGCGGGGCGAGGTGCCGGAGCGGCTGCTGCGGCGCTTCCCGCCCCCGCCGGACCTGACGGGGGCGGACACTGAATTTGCATCGGGCGCACCTTCGGCCTGATCATGCGCGGTCCGGTCCCTGCCGGCCGGGCCAGCGATTGATCAATAGTGTTCGCAACCCAGTTTCCCCGCTGATATCTAGGAGTGACCATGAACCTGACCCCCAACCTGCTCGCCGCCGCCGTCCTGTCCGTCGGCGCCCCGACCGCCCTGGCGGCCAACCCCAAGGTGGCCCTGGACGTGACCATCGGCGGTGAGCCGGCCGGCACCATCACCGTCGAGCTCTTTGCCGACGTAGTGCCGAAGACCGCCGAGAACTTCCGCGCCCTGTGCACCGGTGAGAAGGGTATGGGCAAGAGCGGCAAGCCCCTGAGCTACGCCGGCAGCCCCTTCCACCGCATCATCCCCGGCTTCATGATCCAGGGCGGCGACTTCACCCGCGGCAACGGCACCGGCGGCGAGTCGATCTATGGCGAGAAGTTCGCCGACGAGAACTTCAAGCTCAAGCACGCGGGCCCCGGCACCCTGTCCATGGCCAACGCCGGACCGAACACCAACGGTTCGCAGTTCTTCATCACCGTGGGCGATACCTCCTGGCTGGACGGCAAGCATGTCGTCTTCGGCAAGGTGGTCGACGGCATGGACGTGGTCAAGAAGCTGGAGGCCCAGGGCTCCCAGTCCGGCAGCACCAAGAGCGACGTCAGGCTGGCGGCCTGCAAAGCGCTCTAAGCCGTATTTAAGGAGCCGCAGCGACCGGACCGCCGGAGGGGTCCGGTCGCGCCCATCACGCAGTCATTTGCAGACCCTAGAAGCCATGCACCGCCCGCCCCCGCACGCACTCCTGATCGACCTCGACGGGGTCATCTTCCAGGGCGACCAACCGCTGCCCGGTGCCGGGCACCTGCTCGGCCGGCTGGCGGGGCGCCCCCACTGCTTCATCACCAACAATCCCATCCGTACCCCGGAGCAGATCGCGGATGCCTGCGTCGCGATGGGGCTCCCCCGCCCTGACCCGCGCGCGATCCTCACCTCGGCCCTGGCCACCGCCCGCTGGCTGGGCCATGAGCGGCCGGACCTGCGCTACTTCGCCGTGGGCGCCGGTGGGCTGGACGCCGCCTTGAGTACCGTGGGCAGCCGCGACGAGCGCGACGCCAACACGGTGGTGGTCGGCGAAGGGGCGGGCCTGGACTTCGCGACCCTGACGACAGGGATCAATCTGATCCTGGGGCGCGGGGCACGCCTGGTCGCGACCAATCCAGACACCACGGTGGATGGGGTGTGCGACGGCCAACGCCGCGTCCTGCCCGGCTGCGGGGCGCTGGTGGCGCCCTTCGTGGCGGCCACCGGGGTGACCCCGACGGTCATCGGCAAGCCGGAGCCGCTGCTCTTCGAGATGGCGCTGGAGCAACTCGGATGCGCCGCCGCCCACTGCCTCATGATCGGTGATCGGCCGGACACCGACATCGCCGGGGCCGAGCGCCTGGGCATCTGGACGGCCCTGGTACGCACCGGCCGCTTCGCGCCCGGTCGGGACTGGGTGGCCGGCCTGCCGCGGCCGGATATCGATGTCGCGGACCTTGAGGCGCTCATGGACGCCCTGGATGAGGCCTTTCCCGGACTGCTCGCCGCGCCTTAAGCGAGCAGTCACCGAACCCGGATGCCAATACCGCCGGAGCCTTCGGAGTCGCCGAACGCGTCCCACTCCCCGGCCCCGAAACCGCTGTCGTCCCAGGGGCCGGACCGCTCACGCGGTGCCGGGCGGCCACCGCCCGAATCGCCCTCGTCGCGGCTGCGCTGCAGGCGATCGAGTACATCCAAGGCGAGCCGGGTGGCGCCCCGGGCCTCGTAATACTGGGCGATCTCCACCAGCCTGGCTGCTGCACGCAGTGCGGACTCGGTCCCGGGATGCTGTCCCACGACCTTGAGGTACAGGTCTGCGGCCTGGTGTAACCGGCCCTCGGCATGGCGCTGCGCGGCCGTGCGCAGCGTCAGATCGCGGCCGGCGTGGTCCGGGTCCCGGCGGGCGCGGTTCGCAACTGGACTTGCGACGGGAAGGTCGCGCCAAACTGGCACGACCGCAGGTGCGGTCTGCTCAGCGGTGCACAGGATCTGCGCAAGCAGGGTCGCGACGACCTCCAACAGTGCGAGGTCAGACCGGGCCGAGCGCTCAGGGTCGCGCCGCCGGTGGGCTGCCAGCACCCCGACCGGCAGGTGATCGCGCACGATGGGCACCGCCAGGAAGGCGACCTGCTCGGGGGGCAGTGCATCCAGGGCCACGGCGCGTGCCAGGTAGCCGGGCTCGTCAAGCACGTTGGCGACCAAGGCCGCCACGCCGCTCTGGAAGACCCGCCCGGAGACGCCCTCGCCGATGCGGTAGCGGCCGCGTTCCAACTGCGCCGGCGTCAGTCCGTGGGCGTAACGGATGTAGAGCTCGCCCGCGGCCGGGTCCGCCAGCATCACCCGGCCACGCACCAGCGCGGCGGACTCGTCCAGGTGGCGGAGGATGTCCTGGATGCGGGACTCGGCGTCGTCGGCGCGGGCAACGATGCGGGCGACCTGCTGGAGCGCCAGCAACTCGGCGCCGGGTGCGGTCTCGATGTCGGTGGGGTGCATAGCGTGACTCCGACTGGAAATGTGACTTGAATCACACTATGCGATAATCGGGCCAGCTTTCCGCCCAATGGATGGACGAGCCCCGGGTGCGGCACCGCACTGGCCGGCGAGGGTGCAGTTGGGTAGCATCTCGGGCTCCTTGATCCCCCCATTGTCACAAATCAGTCAAGTTGGCGGTGGCGGTGGGAGCGGGTAACGCACAATCACGTCGCAAGGTCGGAGCGGCCTGAGCATAAATGGACAGGATTAACTGGATTTTCAGGACTCTCACTATTCCTGATTTCATTTCAAAGGTACCCCGATGTCATTGCGCTGCTCGCCCTCGATCCGCTCCTGGCTCCTGCTCGCCGCGCTGCTGCCACCCCTGGCCGGGGCGGTCTGCCCCCCGGGCGGGGGTCTCACGCTGCTGCATTTCAATGATTTCCACGGCCAGCTGGAGCCCTACAAGGACGCCCAGAACCCGATCGAGCGCGGCGGCATCGCCCGCCTCAGCGCGACCGTGGCCCAGGTGCGGGCGCAGGACCCGCAGCGCCCCGTGGTGCTCCTGTTCGCTGGCGACCTGCTGCAAGGCACCCTGACCTCCAGCCTCTTTCTGGGCGTACCGGATGTCACACTGTTTGGGCGCATGGGGGTGGACGCCGCGGTGATGGGCAATCACGAGCTGGACTATGGTCAGGCGGTGTTTCGCCGACTGGCCGCGCAGGCCCCGTTCCCGATCCTCACCGCCAACGTGCAGTCCCATCCGGAGCCCCTGCCGGTGGTCCCCCAAGTGGTCATCAAGCGACCGGGCACACCGCGGGTGGTCGTCCTGGGGCTGACCTCGCCCGAGTTGGCGACTGCCACCCACCCCCGCAACATGGAGGGCATGAGCGTGGAGGAACCGGTGGCCGTCGCCCAGCGCCTGGTGCCGGGGCTGCGTGAGGGGGCCGACCTGGTGGTGGTGCTGTCACACATGGGGATCGCGGAGGACCGTCGGCTGGCCCGTGCGGTCCCGGGGATCGACCTGATCGTCGGCGGCCACAACCACAACCTCTATGCGGAGCCGGTGATGGAGCATGGGGTCGCCATCCTGCAGGCCGGGGAGCGCGGCGGCTGGCTGGGGCGTTTGGACCTGGAGTGCCGCGACGGGCACCTGGTCCGCACCGGTTACCGGCTGATCCCGATTGATGCAGCGAGCCCCGAGGACCCGGTGGTCGCGGCCGAGGTCCGGCGCATCGCCGCACAGGCCGACCAGGAACTGGACCAACAGGTCGGCACCAGCACCCGCGAGCTGAGCGCCTGGCGTGAACTGATTCGCCGGGGCGAGGCGCCCTTCGGCGACTTCGTGGCCGACCTGGCCCGCTCGATCACCCAGGCCGACGTGGCACTCTTCAACAGCGGCGGCTTCCGGGCAAGTATCCCGGCGGGTCCGGTGACCCTCAAGTCGATCTACCAGGCATTCCCCTTCCGCAATGAACTGGTGGTCGGGGACCTGACCGGTGAGCAATTGCTCGCCGCCCTGGCACGCAGCGCCTCCTTGGACCCGGCGGACAACCCCGGGGGCTTCCTCCAGGTTTCCGGGGTGCGCTATGCGATTGAGGGCACACGGCTCGCCGCTGCCACGGTGGACGGCGCAGCGATCGACCCGGCGCGACGCTATCGGGTGGTGACCTCGGACTTCCTGGCTGCGGGCGGCGACGGCTACGGCATGCTCGAGACGATGGACAAGCGGGTGATGAGCGGCCGCCTGATCTCAGACATGGTCATCGAAGGCTTCCGTGCCGCCGGGACGGTGGACCCGCAACCCGATGGGCGCATCATCCGGCTAACCGATCCCTGACAGCGAAATAGCCCGTTCCTACGACGGTCGGCCCGGTCGCCGTCGCACGCTGGGCGGCCCCTGCGGGAGATCCAGCGCGGCCAGGATGGCGGAGCGGGCACGGCCGGAGAGCGAACGCCGGTCATCCGCCGGCCCCGGGTGGATGGGCGCGAGGAACTGGACCCGCGCCACCAGGCCGGGGTGGCGCAGCACGCGCCACAGGTTGGCGACCAGGGTCTGATCACCCACGAAGGCAATGCTTCGGTCCGGCGCGGGCGCGTCCGCGCACCGATAGGAAATCGCTACTGGCTGGACCCCCAGACCCGGTTGCAGGGCAATGGAGAACAGGGGGGGATAAAAGCGGCCCACCCCGCCACCCTCTGAGGTCGTGCCCTCAGGAAAGATCACCAGGCTGCACCCCCGCCCGATACGCGCCGTGATCTCGGCGGTGACGGTGCCGACCTGATGGGCGCCGCGCTCGATGAACAGGGTGCCGACCACGCCCGACATCCAACCGATCAGTGGCCAGCCGCGCACCTCCGACTTGGACAGAAAGCCCAGCGGCCCCTGGGCACCCAAGACCGTCACGTCCAGCCAGGAGATGTGATTGCTGACCAGTAGACAACCGCTCGCAAGCCGCCCGGTAACCTCCACTCGCAACCCCAGGGCGCGGGACTCCCGCTGATACCACCACTGAACTACCGACGGCAACCAGGCGGGGCGAGCGCCCTCCCGGGAGATCAGGCTGACGAAGCCCAGGATCAGCACCCCGGTCGTGATGTGCTCCACGAGCCGCAGGCAACGCCAGAGGGTCCGCCAGGCCCCGCATCGCGCCGGCTGGGGCGTCCGGTCCGGGGGACTCATGTGCGGCGGCGGGCCAGGATGGCCCAGAGCGCAATGATCAGATAGCCGCTGAAGCCAACCAGCGCCCACCGGGGCAGGGTCAGCCCCAGGATCAGCGGCCCGGACTCCTCGCAGAAGCCGGTGGCAAGGAACAGGGTCGGCAGCCGATCACCCAACCAATCGACCACGACGTCGATGAAGGCCAGGGGTCCGCCGCCGCAGGAGGCACTGGCCGGCGGTTGGAGTTGCAGCCAGATCTGGTAGGCGGCGATGCCGATCCCGCCGACGGCGCACGGAAGGGTCAGCAGTCCCGGAAGCAGGGCGGCCGGGCGCGAACCGAGCCAGGCCGCGGCCAGGGCGAGCAGCCCCAAGACCATGAACAGCAGGCGCTGGAAGATGCACAACGGGCAAGGACGCAGGTCCATCCAGGCGGTGAGGATGAAGCTCCCCACCACCAGGACCAGACAGCCCAGGGCCAGGACCGACCAGAGCAGACGCGCGGACAGCCGGTTCATGACGCCCCCCCATCGGTGAAGCCATACTCCACCGGCACCCGCAGATAGAAGAGGTTGAGCCCCTGCGCCCCGATGTGTGCGAGGAAACGATCCGCCTCATCCTGCGTGACGACGAAACCCACCTCCACCGGCAGGTCGCCGGCCAGCTCGAAGAACTGCTCCTCGTGCAGCCGACCGTGGCGCCCATAGCCGGCCAAGGCGCGGAAGGCGGAGCCGCCGTGCAGGCCGAGTGACTGCGCCTCCTCCAGCAGCCACTCATAGGCGAGACGGTGGTGGTGGCGGCGCTTTTCCGCCACGTAGAATTTGAGAAAGCAGCCGTTCATGGTGTGTGTACCGCAATAGCTCAGTGCCGGGCCATGATCATGTTGGCCAGGGCCATACCGCCGGCCGTCAACGCGAGTGAACCGGCCAAGTGGGAGCCCGCGGCGGCCAGGCCCCAGCCGTATTCACCCCGGGCGATCAGCGTGACCACCTCCGCCGAGAAGGTCGAAAAGGTGGTTAGCCCACCCAAGAAGCCGGTGATGAAAAAGAGCCGCAACTCCGGCGGCAGCCCCGGATGACGGCCGAGCCAGGCCACCGCGAAGCCGACCAGCAGCCCGCCCAGGAGGTTAGCCGCCAACGTTCCCAGTGGCAGGGTGGGAAAGAGCGGATTCAGCCGCAGCCCCAGCCCCCAGCGCAGCAGTGCGCCCAGACCGGCGCCGGTGAAGACGGCAAAGACAGCAATCAAGTTCAGTGTCCCCTGGAGGCTGGGTCGGACCCGTCACGGCGGCGCGCGGCCGGTTGGCACCGCCTCCGATAGTCCAGTTTGGGCATAGTGGGCGAACCGGCCCCCGGCGGCCAGGCCCGCGCTGGAGCGCCAGAGCGTCCCCGCTGGTGCCATGCTAACCCGCACGGTTGGTGATCGCCACCGCGGGACCCGCTCGCCCGCGCTGAGGGTCAGCGCGGCTGATGCTAGCGGGCGACGCATCAGCCCCTTCGGGGTCTTGGCCGGTGTCGACCGAGACGTTAAACGCACGTGAGATTTGACGTACGATTGATTCAGCGTACTATTTCGCAATCCAACCATTGGCGCAGGATTTAGACATGAAGGCAAACCCGGGTGGCCAGATCGACCTCGCGGAGGTCGTCGGGCGCGACCAACTGATCGAGGCGGATCTGGGACACGCTCGAGCAGCAATCCATGCGTATGAACGCCGAGCGGCGCATCGGCAAGACCACCATCATCCGCAAACTGTGCGCGGAGCCAAGGCCCGGCTGGGTGCCGATGTTTCAGGACCTGGAGCGGTATCACAGCGCCCGGGAATTCGCGCTATCGGTCTACCGCGAGGTCGATTTGCTGGCGGAGGGCAAGGCGAGCGGCAGCCTGGACGATCGTGACCGCCTGATCGAACTGCTCCGACTCGTGGAGCAGGACCACTATCTGGCGCGCGATACCGCTGGCAACTATCGGTTCCGTTTCCCGCTACTGCAACGCTGGTGGCGGCTCGCCCGCGGACTCTGAGACCACCATGCAAAGCACCCGCCCCGCCATGAACGATCGCGCCTTCCTCTCCGTCTTCACCCCCAGCCGCACGTCGCCGGAAGACCTGGAGGCCATCACCGTCCAACGCCAAGCGCTCATCACGGACGCCGTC
Source organism: uncultured Thiodictyon sp. (assembly GCA_903837595.1). Taxonomy (GTDB): domain Bacteria; phylum Pseudomonadota; class Gammaproteobacteria; order Chromatiales; family Chromatiaceae; genus Thiodictyon. The sequence goes on along the minus strand of CAILVI010000387.1, from coordinate 25,548 downwards.
GAGCGGGTGCGCGAGAGCGCCACCACGGGCAACAAGCACCATCTATTGTTCGTCGGTCCGCGCGGCACCGGCAAGACCCACCTGGTCACGCTGCTGGTCTACCGGCTGGGGCAGGACCGGGCGTTGGATGATCGGCTGCGCGTCGCCTGGCTCAACGAGGACGAGACCAGCACCAGTCTGCTGGAACTGCTGCGCCGCATCTATGACGCCTTGGCCAAGCGCTACCCGAATGAATTCACGGCCGCAGCATTGGACCCCCTGTTCGACCTGACACCGGACGCGGCGGAGGGCGCACTCGCCCAACTGCTGCTTGAGACGCTGCAATACCGCACCCTGCTGGTCCTGGTGGAGAATCTCGACGCCCTGTTGGCGGGGCTGGGGCAGGCCGGTCAACAGAAGCTCCGCGCCTTCATCCAGGAGCACCCGGTGCTGGCCCTGGTGGCCACCGCCCAGCGGCTGGTGGACGACATCGCCAAGCGCCAGAGCGCCTTCTTCGGCTTCTTTCAGACCGAGCACCTGAAGACCCTGTCGGTGGAGCAGGCCCGCGAACTGCTCCAGAACATCGCCCGGCTCAACAACCAGAGCGATGTCGTCGCCTTTCTGGACAGCGCCACCGGCCGCTCGCGCATCCGCGCACTGCATCACCTCTCCGGCGGCAACCACCGCATCTACATCGTCCTGTCCCAGTTCATCACCCGCGACAGCATCCAATCCCTGGTGGACCCCTTCGCCAAGATGGTCGACGAGATGACGCCCTATTACCGGGAACTCATCCGCTGGCTGCCGGCGCAGCAGCGCAAGATCGTCCAACTGCTGTGTACCCAGGACCGGCCCACTGCGGTCAAACAGATTGCTCGCCGACTCTTCGCCAGCCAACAGACCGTCTCCAGCCAGCTCAAGGACCTGCGCGACAAGGGCTACGTCCAGGCCGCTCAACGCGGACGCGAATCGCTGTATGAGATCGCCGAACCGATGATGCGCATCTGTGTCGAGGTGAAGGAGAACCAGAAACACGGGCCATTACGGGTGCTGGTCGACTTCCTGCGCGTCTGGTATGACGGACGCGAGCTGAACGCCAGGCTATCCGATGGAAAAACTGACGGCATAGCCCGCACCTATCTGGCGTCGGCCATTGAGGCCAACCAAGCCAAGGGCAATCTCCGTGCGCGGCTGCTGGCGGACGGATTCAAGATGGAGTTGGATGATGCGGGCCGGGCCGAATGGGGGCCGCGGATTGAAACCTACGCTGAACAATCCGAGGAGTTGGCCCTGGCCTGCGGGCATTGGGCGAAGGGTGAGGATACCGAGGCGCTTCGTATCCTCGATGAGATTGCCGGCGAGGGCAGCACTCAGTCCGTCGGATTAAAGGCGTCGGCCCTAAATCTCGCAGCTGAGATTCACTATAAGAAAGGCGAGTGGGTTCTGGCAATAGGGCAGCTCGATGCCGCGCTGGCGATGCCGCGGGCTCCCGCCCAACAGGTCGCCATGGCGCTTGTATTCCGAGGCCTGACCTACGGGCAGATCCGAGAACCCGAAAAGGAAATTGCCGACTATAGCAAGGCCATCGACCTACCGCAGGCCCCTACCAAGGAGGTCGCCCGGGCACTCATCAACCGCGGCATTGCCTACGGTCAACTCGGAAACATCGAAAAGGAAATCGCCGACTACAGCGCAGCCATCGACTTACCGCAGGCCCCCGCCGAGCAGGTCGCCTGGGCGCTTATCGACCGGGGCGTAGCCTGCGGGCAACGCGGCGATATGGATAAAGAGATTGCCGACTACAGCGCCGCCATCAACCTACCGCAAGCGCCTGTCGAGCCGATCGCCAGGGCGCTCATCAACCGGGGCCTAACCTATTGGCAGTCGGGCGAAGCCGATCAATCCGAACGGGATCTTGACGCCGCATTGCGATTGGAAGGAGCACCGACGGAAATTCGTTTCGATTCCCAGATTGCGCTGGCCGAGATCCGAATTGCCACTGGCCGCTGGTACGACGCCATCACGGCGCTGGGGAACGGCCTGCGGGAAGGCATGAGCGCCTCGCCACCCTATCAAGGCGACTCAACGGACATCATCGGCGCCTTCTTCGACAGCTCGCTACAACCCGCAATCCGGGCCGAGCGCACCCGCAACCTGCTCCAGGTCTACCGCGACTTAGAGGCCATCACCCAACTCGGGGAGGCACTCATGCAGCACTTGGGCAGACTCCATACCGATCCGGCCAGCCTGCCGAGCCCGGATAACCTGGAGACCTGGGCCGCTGCCTGGGAAGCCGCGGGCCAGGGTATCGACGCTTTCCGGCTGCCGCTACGCCTCTTCCGCACTGGCGTGGACTTCCTGAAGGCCGGCGGCACCGACCGCGGCATTCTGCTGGACCTCAATCAGGAAGAGCGCACCTTGCTGGGGCAGGTATTCAACCCGGAAACCGAATCCTGATTCAGCGCCCTGCCGAAAGCGAGCCCGCACCGCTGCCATCCGGCAGCGGCGCCTGCCATAGCGGCTGCCAGATTCGATTTACTATCCGGAGCGACTTCCGCCGCCGCACCTCTTGCGATGGCCACCGCGATGACCAAGGCTGCGCCGCGTCTAACTCTTGGTTGATAACTCGGTCGGTTCCCGTTTGCCGGCCATGCGGATGCTCATCACCTTGCTGAGCAGGTCGAACCAAAAACCGCTCCCGAGGCTCATGGCGAGTGCGGTGACCACCCAACCGACGAGGATCCCCAGACCACCGACAATCAACGACAGCCAATTCCCTGTGGGCTGCTGCTGCGCGGCCATGGGCCAGCCGATCGGATAAGGGCTCAACTCAGCCGTGACCGCACGGAACTGGGTTGCAGCACACGTGCCGACAGCGCTTAACTGATCGGCTGCGTTCTTGGGGGCGCTGTCGGCCGCGACCTTAGCAGCACAGATTGTCTGCAGGTTCGCCTTACCCTCTGCGCTCTTGTAATATGTTTCAGCGGAACTGACCACACCCTTGCGGAGCGCCTCGTCCTGCCAGAGCAGTTTGCCCACGAAAAACGAATCGGCGTTCAATGCCACCGCCAACACCAGGGCGATTCCCAGCGAAATGCGCTGCGCATTGATCTTGTACCAGCCGATGGCCCGATCCATCGTACTGTCGAACAAGGCCTCAACACCCTCTATGACCGAATCGACTTTGCCAAGATCCCTGGTCAGCCTACCGACGGCGACCGCGAGCGCCTTGTTCGCGGCGTCTTTGACGGCCGGGCTGGCGATCTTGGCAACGAGGTCAGTGGCGGCCTGATCCAAATGGCTAACCTGCATCCCAATTGAACCGCTATTATCGGGGTCGCTCAACAACTTGATCAGGTCCAGAACCGGTGGCAACTGTTGGCGAGGCTCGGTCAACGGGTCGGCGCCGCACGAGGCTTTGCTCACCACATCAATAGCGGCCAGGGCAAAGCTGCGTTTTGGAATATAGGACGGACCGCCACTAATAGGATGGCCCTTATCATCGACCTCACCTTTAAACAGCGGAAAAATGAGCGGGTGGTTATAAAACGCCTGCAAATTATCCGCACCGATCAACATGGTGATGGCGGTGCGCAGGTTCTTGCTCCGCAAGCTCAGAGACGACGCGATAACCTCCTGTACGACCGTGACGATGACACTCAGGAGCATATAGAAAAAAATCAGCCCGATGAAAACATCAAGCATGGGATTTTCAAACATAGCAACCTCCAATGGCGAGAAAGCGGGATTTGTTTGATTCTACTACCACGCCCGCCCGCTCGCGTCAAGGGCGCTGAAAAAAGACGCCGCACCGGCGCGACAGCGCGACAGCGCGACAGCGCATCGTGGCGCCTCCGCGTCCGCTCGTCCGCAACGCGAGCGATTAGGTGCGTGTTCCTGTTCAGTCTCGTCGCCGACAAACGAAACACGCGCCGAATCCCGAACGCAATGACGGCGCGATCCGATCGGGCAGGCAGCAGCGCCGGACGCCGTCATGAGTGCGGGTGCGAGTGACTGCAATGCCCGGCATGCGGCGCCGGTCGGGCCCCCCAGCGCACCGTTTGCGCGATGGATTCCGGCTGGAGGGTAACGTGCTCGATGCCCAGGGTCTGGGCGGCCCGGCGCAGGGCCTCCAGGGTCTCTGGCCAGCCCAGCAGGTCCGGGACCCGCACATGGGCGGAGAGCGCGACCCGTTTGGAGGACAGCGACCACACATGCAGGTCATGCACCTCGGTAACGCCGGGGACGCGGGCCAGGGTCATCCCGACGCTCTCCAGTGGCAGGCTGCCGGGCACGCCGTCGAGCAGGGTGTGCAGTGCCTCGCTGAGGAGCCCCACGCTGGAGGAGAGAATCAGACCGCAGATCAGGAGCGACAGCAACGGGTCGATGGGCGTCCAACCCGTGGTCCAGATCACCAACCCCGAAACGATGGCGGCCACGGACCCCAGGGCATCGCCCATGACGTGCAACAGCGCACCGCGCACATTGAGATCGCGTTCGCCACGGGCGAGCACCCAGGCAACCACAAGATTCACCACCAGGCCCACGACGGCCACGGCACTCACCGCCAGGCCGTCGATGGTCCGCGGTGACTGGAAACGCCCCCAGGCCGCGGCGGCGATCAGGGCCACGACCACTAGCATGGCCACCGCGTTGATCAGCGCCGCCAGTGACTCGGCGCGCCCCAGGCCATAGCTGTGCCGCGGCGACGGCGGACGGGCCATGAGCCAGGCGGCCAGCCCCGCCAGCCCCAGCGAGGCGGCGTCGGTGACCATGTGGCCGGCGTCCGCGAGCAGCGCCAGCGAACCGGACCACCAACCCGCGGCGGCCTCCACCAGGGCAAACCCCAGGGTGAGACCGAGGGTGAGCAGCAGTGCGGGCAGGGTCGCCGGGACTTGGTGGTCGTGACCATGATGGTCAGCATGGGTCGGGTGGGCGTGGCTCATCAATGTTCCGGTCAACCTGGAAAGGTATCATTGTCGCACCGCTGGGGGCGTCCGGCGCACGGCGACGCTTGGCACGTTGATTGCTCATTTGCGATCTCAAATTGACCCGAGTCGGCCGGCGGCGCCGCTGTCGCGAAATAAATGATATCGATACATTGCCTAACGGGTTCCTTTTGTCGTAGATTCGGCATTGTGCGTCGCAGCATTGTCGTGAACGCTTCATTTTTGTCGGTTTTTCCACGAGGTGGCCGTCATGTCTGCGTGCCTTTCCCGTCGCTTGGTGGTGAGTCGCGACGCCGATTGCGGTCGGCATAGCGCTGCGCAGGGTGCGCATAATGCCTGACACCATTGACAGCCTGGATGCCGGCCCCCCGGAGCTGGTGGAGGGCATCGCGCGCGTGGTCGAGGTCGCGGGGGCGGTCGCCTGGCTGGAGCCGGAGCAGACCACGAGTTGCGGCGGCTGTGCCGCGTCGGGCGCCTGCGGAGCCAAGGGACTGGGGACGGTCGCCAACCGCATCGCGGCGCGCCGCTTTCCGCTGGTGGATCACCCGGGGCTGCGCGTCGGCGAGCGGGTAGTGGTGGGGGTGCGAGGCGATGCACTGGTCAAGGCGGCGCTCACCGCCTATGCCGTGCCATTGGTGACCTTGTTCCTGGGCGGCGGGCTGGCACAATGGGGTTGGGGTCAGGATGCGACGACCATCGCGGGCAGTGTCGGCGGGTTGTTCTTCGGTTTGGTGCTGGCCCGGCTCGGGGCCGGCCGGTTGTTCGCCAGCGGCGCCAGCGCCCCGCGCTTCCTGCGCCGGGTGGGCCAGGCGCCCCAAACCTGTCAAATCATCTAGCTTAAGGTTCAGGCAATGCAGGAATATGTCCTTCTGATGGTCGGCGCGGCCCTGGTCAACAACGTGATCCTGGCGCGCTTCCTTGGCCTGTGTTCGTTCATGGGTGTGACCACCCGGGTCGATACCGCCATGGGCATGGGGCTCGCGACCACCTTCGTGATCACCCTGTCCTCAATGCTGAACTGGGCGGCGCAGGAGTACCTCCTGGAGCCCTTCGGCCTGGATTACCTGCGTACCGTGGTCTTTATTCTGGTCATCGCCGGGGCGGTACAGTTCACCGAGATGACCGTGCGCAAGGTCTCCCCTCCCCTGTTCCAGATGTTGGGCATCTACCTGCCGCTGATCACCACCAACTGTGCGGTACTGGGCGTGGCCCTGCTGCTGATCGAGGGCAAACTCACGTTCATCCAGAGCACCCTGTTCGCCTTCGCCTCCTCGGTCGGTTACAGCCTGGTGATGGTGATCTTTGCCGGGCTGCGCGAACGCCTCGCGCTGGCCGAGGTGCCGCGCCTGTTCGCCGGGCCGCCGATCGGCTTCATCACCGCCAGCCTGCTGGCGCTCGCCTTCATGGGATTCTCCGGCATCAGCACGGTCTAGACCCCTATACTAGGCCCCCTCTATTACAGTCATGTGTCTGCCATAACACTGGAGATTCACTATGTTGATCGCGATCGGTAGTCTCACCGTCATCGGACTGGCGCTCGGCGGCATCTTGGGCACGGCGGCGCGCCTCCTGGCAGTCAAGGTCGACCCACTGGAGTCCGATCTGCAGGCCCTGCTGCCCGGCTCCCAGTGCGGTCAATGCGGCTATGTCGGCTGCGCCCAGGCGGCCAAGGCGCTCGCCCAGGGCGACGCGGCCGTGACGATTTGCCCGCCGGGGGGCAAGGCGGTGGCGGAGGCCCTGGCCAAACGCCTGGGGGTCACGGTGGACCTCTCGACCCATGTGGACCGGGGTCCGGAATTCGCCGCGATCGAGGAGGCACTGTGCATCGGCTGCACCCGCTGCATCAAGGAGTGCTCGGTGGATGGCATCGTCGGGGCCACCAAGCAGATGCATACGATCCTGTCGGAGGCCTGCCACGCCTGCGGCAAATGCATCCCGGTCTGCCCCACCGATGCGATCAAGATGCATCCGGTGCCGGTCACCCTGGGCACCTGGCATTGGCCTAAGCCCTTCGCCGCGCATTAGTTTTTGGAGATCGAGCGATGAAACTGTTTGCGATCCGGGGCGGCATCCATCCCGATTACCGCAAGGAACTGGCCAGCGACAAGGCGATCACCGCCCTGCCGATGCCGGCCAGACTCCAGATCCTGCTCCATCAGCACATCGGCGCACCGGCCCGGCTGATGGTCGCCCCGGGTGAACGGGTCCGCAAGGGTCAGATGATCGCCCAGGGCCAGGGGCCGGTCTCGGCCCCCACGCACGCCCCCACCTCCGGGGTAATCGAGTCGGTGAGCGAGGTCACGGCCCCGCACGCCTCCGGACTGCCCCTGACCGCGGTCGTCCTGGCGCCTGACGGACTGGACGAGTGGGCCACCCTGCCCGACCCCATCACCGACGCGCTGACGGTTGCCCCCCAACAAATCTGGGATCGGGTAGCACAAGCGGGCATCGTGGGCCTGGGCGGGGCCGCCTTCCCCTCGGTGATCAAGCTACACCTGGGGGTGCAGCGCAAGCTGGAGATGCTGGTCCTGAACGGCGCCGAGTGCGAGCCTTACCTCTGCTGCGACGACCGGCTGATGCGCGAACAGGCCGCGGAGGTGGTCGACGGCGCCCGCATCATGGCCCACGCACTGGGTGCCCGGCAGGTCATCGTCGGCATCGAGGAGAACAAGCCGGAGGCTCTGGAGGCCATGACCCGGGCGGCCGCCGAGTTCCCCGACGTCACCATCCAACCGGTACCGGTCCAGTATCCGATGGGTTCCGAGCGCCACCTGGTGCAGGCCCTCACCGGCCGCGAGACCCCGGCCATGAAGCTCACCGCGGACATCGGCGCAGTGGTACATAACGTTGCAACCGCGCAGGCCGTCCATCAGGCAGTCCGCCACGGCCGCCCCCTGATCGACCGGGTGGTAACCGTGAGCGGGCGCGCCGTGCGCGAGCCACGCAACATCCGCACGCCGATCGGCGCCCCGGTCGCCGACCTGATCGCGTTCTGCGGCGGGCTCGTCGGCGTTCCGGCGCGCTTAGTGCTCGGCGGGCCCATGATGGGACAGCCGTTGCCGAACCTGGATGTGCCGGTGATCAAGGGGACCTCGGGTATCCTGGCGCTCGACGCGCAAGAGACCGGTGAGGCGGCCCCAGGCCCCTGCATCCGTTGCGGGACCTGCGTCAGCATCTGCCCCTGCGGCTTGGTGCCGTTGGAGATGGCCGCCTTTATCCGCACCGACGACTTGAAGGGTGCCGCCAACCTGGGCGTGACCGAGTGTCTCTCCTGTGGGAGCTGTTCCTGGGCCTGTCCCTCGCACATCCCGCTGGTGCAGTATTTCAACTATGCCAAGGGGATGCTGAAGACCAAGGAGCGCGAGCGGGCCAAGAGCGAACACACCAAGATGCAGACCGAAGCCCATCGGGCACGCATGGAAAAGGCGGAAGCGGCCAAACTCGCCGCGAAGGCCACGAAGACCACCCGCGCAAGCGCCAATGGCGCCGCCGCCACAGGAACCGCCCCGGACACCCGCCAGTCGCGGGCCGAGGAGCCAACAGAGGCATGATGATCGAGACCGCCACCACCAGCGCGCCGTACACCCATTCGGCAGCCAGCGTCCAGAAGACCATGAACACGGTGATCCTGGCCTTAGTGCCGGCCACCGCGTTCAACCTCTACCTGTTCGGCTGGCCGGCCATGTTCTTGTTCAGCGTCACGCTGTTCTCCTGCGTCGCCATGGAGGGCCTCGCCCTGCTGATCCGCGGCCGACGCCTGCTCCCCACCTTGGGCGACAGTTCCGCGATCCTGACCGGTTGGCTGCTGGCCATGACCCTGCCGCCGTGGGCGCCTTGGTGGACCGGGGTCCTGGGGGCGGTCTTCGCCATCCTGCTCGGTAAGCAGGCCTTCGGCGGTCTGGGGCAGAACCTGTTCAACCCAGCCATGGTGGCGCGCGTCGCCCTGCTGGTCTCCTTTCCGGTGGCCCTGACCTCCTGGGTGGGGCCTCATCCGCTGTTTTGGACCGGGACCCCGGGGTTCCAGGAGGCCCTGAACATCACTTTCGGCGGCCAGATACCGGACGGATTCAGCGCCGCGACCGCGCTCGGGTTTGTCAAGACCGAATTGTCGCGCGGCATCCCGGTGTCTCAATCCATGGGCCAGTTACCCGACCTGATGGACATGGGCCTGGGGCTGCGCGCCGGGAGCCTGGGCGAGACCTCGCTGGTCCTGATCCTGGCCGGCGGCCTCTTCCTTATGTGGAAAAAGATCATTACCTGGCACATCCCGGCGGCGATGCTGGGCACCCTCTTCGTGGTGGCCACCCTGGGGCATACCGCCAATCCCGCGCGCTTCGCCGACGGCACCTTTCACCTGATGTCGGGCGCGGCCTTCCTGGGTGCCTTTTTCATCGCCACTGACTATGTCACCTCGCCGGTGTCCAAGTCGGGGCAGATCGTCTTCGGCTGCGGGGTCGGACTGCTCACTTGGGTCATCCGCTCCTTTGCCGGCTACCCTGAGGGCGTTGCATTCGCCGTGCTGCTGATGAACTCACTCACCCCCATCATCGACCAATACACCCGGCCGCGTCGGTTCGGACGTACCCGCCGGGGTGAGCCGCTGGCGCCCTTGGGGGACAAATGAACAAGAATAGCTCCATCTATCACGGTCTGGTCCTGGGCGCCTTCTGTCTCGGCTTCGGTCTGCTGCTGGCACTCACCCACCGGGTGACCAAAGAGGACATCGCCGCGCGGGCCATGGAGGACCGGCAGAACTCACTCTCCGCGGTGATCCCGGACAGCATCCATGACAACAACCCGGTCACCGACACGGTGACGATCAAGGGTGGCGACGGCAAAGAGCTGACCGTCTACCGCGCCAAGAAGGGCAACCAGGTCACCGGGGTGGCTTACGAGATCAGCGGCATCGGCTACGCCGGCCCGATCAAGCTCATGCTGGGGGTCGGCGCGGATGGCCGGGTCTTGGGCGTGCGGGCGCTCGCCCACAAGGAGACCCCCGGGCTGGGCGACAAGATCGAGATCAAGAAGGGCGACTGGATCACCCGCTTTACCGGCTTGAGCCTCGGCAACCCGCCGGTGGAGAAATGGAAGGTGAAGAAGGACGGCGGCCAGTTCGACCAGTTCAGCGGGGCGACCATCACGCCGCGCGGCGTGGTCGGCGCCATCCGCGAGGGCCTGGCCTTTTTCGCGGCCAACCAGCCGCTGATGACCCAGCAAACAACCCCACAGACGGCAAACCCACAGATATCAAACGAGGTGCGCTGAGATGTCAACCGGATACGGCAGAATCGCCCGCGACGGCCTGTGGGACAACAACGGGGTCCTGGCCATGCTGCTCGGCATGTGCCCGACCATGGCCATGACCACCAGCGCGACCAATGGACTGGGCATGGGGCTCGCCACCGCGGTGGTGATGGCGGCCTCCGGGGCGCTCGTCGCCCTCTTCCGCGGCTACATCACCCAGGAGGTGCGTATCCCGGTCTACATCCTGATCGTCGCCGCCATGGTGACGGTGGTGGATCTCGGAATGAACGCCTATATGCATGACCTCTACAAGGTGCTCGGGCTCTTCATCCCGCTGATCGTCTCCAACTGTCTGCCGTTAGCCCGGTTGGAATCGTTCGCCTCCAAAGAGACGGTCATGCGCTCCCTGGCTGACGGGGTCTTCATGGGCCTCGGCTTCACCCTGGCACTCACCGCGATCGGGGCGGTGCGTGAGATCATCGGCGCCGGCACGCTCTTTGCTGATGCGTCACTGCTACTCGGCCCCGCCTTCAAGTTCATGGAGATGCGGATCATGCCCGAGAGCATGGGCGTCCTCTTGCTGATCCTGCCCCCCGGCGGCTTCCTGGTCGCCGGACTCATGGTGGTCGGCAAGCGGATGATCGACGTGGCCGGCGGCAAGTCCATCCAAATGGCCGGCGCCCACGCCGTCTGACGCCACCGCACGAGACCGACGCGATGAAGATACAAGTCGTCTATGCCACGCCGGCACGCCAGTTCTGGGTCCATGTGGATATCCCGCAAGGCTCCACGGTGAAAGATGCCGTGATGCGCTCCGACGTCCTGCGGCAATTTCCGGAGATCGACCTGGAACAGCAGAAGTTCGGGGTGTTTGGCAAAATCACCGCGCTGGACGCGCCGTTGGAGGACGGCGACCGGGTCGAGATCTACCGCGCCCTGGTCGCCGACCCCAAGCAGGTCAAACAACGCGGCAAGGCGAGCCCCGCGGCCACCTGACCGCCCGATGACGGCGGCCATCCGCCTCGACGCGGTCACGCGGCGCTTCGCCTCCGGGATCGCGGCCCTGGCGGACATCTCATTCGAGGTCCCCGCGGGTCAGTTCGCCGCCGTGCTCGGACCCTCCGGCTGCGGCAAGACCACCCTGCTGCGGATGATCGCGGGACTCGACCGGGCGTGTTCCGGGGTGGTCGCGGTCGGCACCGACGCAGCGCTGGCCCAAACCTCCTGCGTCTTCCAAGACGCGACCCTGATGCCCTGGGCGACGCTCTACGACAATGTGAGCCTGCCCCTGCGTATCCAGGGTACCCCGCGGGCCGACGCCCGCCGCCGTATCGAACCGACCCTGGAGGCCATCGGACTCGGACGGTTCGCCGACGCCTATCCGGGGGAACTCTCCGGGGGCATGCGGATGCGCGCCTCGATCGCCCGCGCACTGGTCACCCACCCGCGGCTGCTGCTGATGGACGAGCCCTTCGCCGCGCTGGACGAGATCACCCGCGCCCGACTCAATGACGACCTGCTGGCACTCTGGCAGGTCCATGGCTTCACGACCGTCTTCGTCACCCACAGCGTCTTCGAGGCGGTGTACTTGAGCCAGCGGGTACTCGTCATGAGCGCACGCCCGGGCCGGGTCATCGCGGACCTGGCCGTCGACCTGCCCTATCCGCGCCCGCCGGATCTCCGCCTGACACCCGCTTACGCAAGCCTGTGCCGTGCAGTCTCGGCGGCGCTGGAGTCCGGCTATGTGGATGGCGGCAGGCAAGCGACTCTGCAAGACCACTAGCGACCGCCACCACTCATGTCACTGCCCCCACTCGAGCGCCGACTATCCGTCGCCCCCATGCTGGACTGGACCGACCGGCACTGCCGCTATTTCCTGCGGCTGATCACCCGGCGCACCCTGCTCTATACCGAGATGGTCACCACCGGTGCACTGATCCACGGCGACCAGGACCGGCACCTGCGGTTCGACCCGGCGGAGCACCCGCTGGCGCTGCAACTCGGCGGCTCGGACCCCCAGGCCCTGGCCCAGTGTGCCCGCCTGGGTCAAGCCTGGGGCTATGACGAGATCAACCTCAACTGCGGCTGCCCCTCCGACCGGGTCCAGAACGGGCGTTTCGGCGCCTGCCTGATGGCCGAGCCGGCGCTGGTCGCCGACTGCGTGGCGGCGATGAAGGCGGCGGTCGCGATCCCGGTGACGGTCAAGTCACGCATCGGCATCGACGATCGCGACAGCTACGAGGAGTTGACCACCTTCGTCGCCGCGGTTGCGGGGGCCGGCTGCGACGCGCTCATCGTCCACGCCCGCAAGGCCTGGCTCCAAGGCCTGAGCCCGCGGGAGAACCGCGAGGTACCGCCGTTGCGCTATGACTGGGTGGCGCGACTCAAGGCCGACTTCCCGGCGCTGCCGATCGCCATCAACGGGGGCATCCGGATCCTCGACGACGCCGCGGGTTTCCTCACCCATCTGGACGGCGTCATGATCGGCCGGGCGGCCTATGAGGACCCCTGGATGCTGGCGCAGGCCGACCGCCTGATCTTCGGCGAGAGCGCGGCGCCCGCGAGCCGCTACGAGGTGTTGGAGCGCTTCCTGCCCTATGTGGCGCGGGAGCTCGCCGCTGGGGTCCCGCTGGGCAACATAAGCCGCCATATCCTCGGGCTCTTCCAAGGCCAGCCCGGGGCGCGCGCCTGGCGCCGTCACATCAGCGAGGAGGCACACCGGCGCGGCGCCGGGTTGGAGGTACTGACCGCCGCGCTGCCGCGGGAGCGGGAGGCATGCCACAACCAAGAACTCGCGTCGGGCACCGCTCGCCCGACTTGCCCCGACGGCGGGGCAGGCTACAGACGGCCCGCCCGGCCCAGCTTGACAGACGCGGCGGGCATCGATAAGATTCCCAGATAAGCAATAAGCTTGATAACATCTCGTTTATCGGGCCAGCCGGCTCGGCCGTCCAGGTCCGCGCACCGCGACAACGGCGGCCGAAACCAGCCAACCTGACTTGCGCTTGCCGGCACCGCCGAGCGTCTTTGCTTGCAAGAACCTGCCGTCAACCGCCGGATTGGCGAACGCCCCGTTCTCGCTTGTCCCTGGAATCGTTGGTTTCGCGCGGTTTGCGTGGTCGCGGACGGTCTGTCAAGCAGACCTTTGGCCCGTGATAGGTTAGGAGCTTTGACAAATATCGTGGGCCACCACTCGAACGCAGCAAACGCAAACTTCTGTTCCGCCCTGGGTTGGACGGGCGAGACAGCACCGAGACCGCTACTGCCAACGCTGGCGTTACGGTATTTCATCTACGCCCTCTTGGCGCTTGGCGCAGGCGTGGCGCTGACCGAGGGCGCGCTTCGGTATCTCGCGTCGCAGCGCACCGTGGTCTCAAACGCATGGGCGATCGAGAACGATACGATCAACCAGATGAACCAACAAAAGGTGCTGGGTTCCGCAACCGACCCGATCTGGCACTCGGCCGGCATCCCCATTGGCCAACGGTCGCCGGGCGTGGGCCGCATTCTAGTCATTGGGGACTCCTTTGTCTGGGGCGACGGCTACCTCAACGCCAACGACATCTGGTGGCGGCAACTTGAGCGGGAGCTCAGGCATCGGGGTTACCCTGGGGTAGAGGTTGTCGCGGCCGGCCGTAATGGGGCGTCCACACAACAGCAACTCGAATGGCTAAGGGACCCAGGCTTCTTACCGACGATCCAACCGGATGCCGTCATCCTTGGTTATGTCACCAACGACCCCGATGTCCGCGGCCCGGACGGCAGGTATCTGGTGCGCCAGTTCGGTCGGGATGTACCGCTCCCGACATGGACCGCACTCGATGCCACCTTGGGCCAGGTTGCGCCGACCTTGGCGGCCCAAATCAAGCCGAAGCTCACTGCCAAGTGGGCAAGCGAACAAACCGATACCTACGCCTACGATACCTGGGAACTCAAGATCCTGGAGTCGCCGAACATTGAGGCCTACGGTCGGATCGTGCAGGAACTCGCTGATTTGCTGCGCAGCGACGATCGGCCCGCGTTCGTGGTGACGCTACCGAACAGGCCCGACCCTGACGCATTCGCGCCGCGCTACCGTCCGGTCGAACCACTGTTTGCTGCCGCCGGGCTGCCCTTCGTCAACCTGCTCGACGAATTTGTCCGCGAATACCCTGAAACTAACGGATTGATCAGCCCCAGCGCTCTGCAGTGGGGCGTGAACCCGGCAAACGCGCACCCAGCCCCGACTGCCACCAGGTTCTACGCCCGCCAGGTAGCCGACATCCTGGAGCACTCAGTCCCGCAGACGCTTGGCGAGCGTCGCCAGGCGTCAGGGCTGCTGGTGCCGAAGCTAAACGACTGGATGCCTCCAGCGGCGGCGGTCGTGGCGACCGCGCCCGGACAATGGCGCCTGCTCTACCCGGGCCCGGACGCACTCGCCCCGCGCCAGCCGCTGGACACGCCGCATGTCATGCTCGCCTTCGAGTTGCCGGTGGCCATACGCAAGGTGAGACTTTCCGGCGAACGATTGGCATCCGCGCGGCTTTGGTTCACCGCGGTCGATCCGGGGACCGGGGTGGACCGCGGCAATCCCATCGGGGGCGAGGTGCGACGGGGCGCGGCGGTCGAGTGGGACTTAGGGGGAAAGGTCGGAGCCGATGCGGTGAATACATTGAGGATCGCCGCCGACGTTGCCGCCCAGCGGGTGGATCGTTCGATCGAGCCGGGTCCCGATGCCATCAGCCAGTGGGGCGGTCACGCCTTTGTCTTCGCAGCGACTGACCTTCACACCGAGGCCGACGACGACATCCACCCGACGCGCTCCGCCTGGATACTCTTGGAGAACGGGGTTCCGCTCAAGCCGGCCCATGCCCAGCATGCCGATATTGCGACCGCTGGGGCTGGGCGCTGGTCTCACTGGAAGGGCCAAGTGGTCTTTTCCGCCAGCGACAATAGCCATCCCAAGAAAAACGGGCGGCGCTACGCACTCGTGAGTTATCCGACTGAACCCAATGCCCTGCAGCTCCAGATCGAGTTTGATGAGGTTGCGGTCCGGCCATGAGCAAGCCCGTCTACGTTCTTGGGATATCGGCCTATTACCACGACTCGGCGGCGGCCCTGCTGAAGGATGGAAAGATCCTGTGTGCCGCCCAAGAGGAGCGCTTTACCCGCATCAAGGGCGACTCCTCATTCCCCCATCACGCGATTGCCTTTTGCCTGGCGCGCGCCGCCATCACCGAGCATGAGGTCGATCACTGGGTCTATTATGAGAATCCCCTGGTCAAGTTCGAGCGGCTGACCGCCATTTATCATTTGACTGCACCGAAGAGCGGCCAGAGCTTCCTGAAGTCCTTTCCCAAGTGGCTGACCTCAAATTTGTGGCTGGAACGCGAGATGCAGTCTGAACTTGGGATCAGCAAGCGTATCGCGATGGGCGACCACCATCTGTCGCATGCCGCGAGCGCCTTCTTCCCGAGCCCATTCAAGGAAGCGGCAATCCTGACCATCGATGGCGTGGGGGAGTGGTCCACCGCCACCTTCGGCGTCGGTCGCGACAACCAGATAGAGCTCTTCAAGGAGATCCGGTTCCCCAATTCCGTCGGTCTGCTCTACTCGGCCTTTACCCACTTTACCGGGTTCAAGATCAATAGCGGGGAGTACAAGCTTATGGGCCTGGCCCCCTATGGCAAGCCGATCTATACAGAGCTGATCCGCAAGGAGATTGTCGACATTCAGGAGGACGGTGCGGTCCATCTCAACCAACGCTACTTTAACTATCTCGGCGGTCTGACGATGACCAACGACCGTTTTGCCGCGCTGTTTGGTGCCCCGCCGCGCGCGCCGGAGACGCCGATCACGCAGCGCGAGATGGACCTGGCCGCGAGCATTCAGGAGGTCCTGAACGAGATCGTCATGAAGATGGCGCACCACGTCCAGCGCGAGACCGGCATGCGTCACCTGGTGATGGCCGGCGGGGTGGCACTGAACGTCGTATCCACCGGCTTGCTCGCGCGCACGGGACCGTTCGACGAGATTTGGATCCAACCCGCCGCCGGCGATGCCGGCAGCGCCTTGGGCGCGGCCCTGTGGCTGTGGCACATGGTGCTGGATCACCCGCGCGCGGCAGAGCAACCGGACGCCATGCAGGGTGCCTTCCTCGGCCCCGAGATCCGGCCCGAGGACGCAACCGATGATGCCGACCTGACGGCCCTGGGCGGCCGCTGGGTGACCATGAGCGAGCCCGATCTCCAGGCCCGGATCGCCGCGCTGATCGCGCAGGGCAAGGTCGTGGCGGTGGCCCGCGGAGCGATGGAGTGGGGACCGCGCGCACTCGGCGCCCGCTCCATCCTGGGCGACCCGCGTTCGCCGCACATGCAGTCTCACATGAACCTGAAGAT
This sequence comes from uncultured Thiodictyon sp., assembly GCA_903837595.1. GTDB lineage: Bacteria > Pseudomonadota > Gammaproteobacteria > Chromatiales > Chromatiaceae > Thiodictyon. Next base: position 8,999 of record CAILVI010000387.1, on the reverse strand, counting down.
CAAGTTCCGCGAGAGCTTCCGGCCCTTCGCCCCAATGGTCTTGGCCGAACGCGCCCGTGAGTATTTCGATATCACCCAGGAAAGCCCGTACATGCTGCTGGCCTACCCGGTGACGGCGCGCCGACGACGCACCCCAACCGTGCACGAGGCCAACCTGTGGGGCATCGATCTGCTGAAGGTTCCGCGCTCCGACGTCCCCGCGATCACGCACGTCGATTATTCGGCGCGGGTACAAACCATCGATCTGGTACGCAACCCGTTTATTCATGGGGTGCTCACTGAGTTCGAGCAACTCACTGGCGTCCCGCTCATCATCAACACCAGCTTTAACGTGCGCGGGGAACCCATCGTCTGCACCGCGCGCGATGCCTACCGCTGTTTCGTCGCGACTGAGATCGATTGTCTCGTGGTCGGCAATCGACTGTTCTTGCGCGACCAACAGTCAGGCGGTGCGATGGACGAAGCGCAGCGCGAGCGTTGGCTCGCCAATTTCGCATTGGACTGATCATGACCAAGAGTCACTACCTGGCGCGTCGGCAGGCACGACTGAGCCTGGACGAACTCAAACGCGACATCGTCTTTGGGTTAGTCGTTTCGGGCATGCTGAGTGCCGTTGGTCTTTGGAAATATTTTTTCCTGATCGGTGCCTCTGACCGCCTGTGGCTGCTCGTCGCCGCGCTTGGCGGCATCGGACTGCTGCTTAGCCTGGTGTTCCCATCCGCGTGGCATCTCCCACAGTCCGCACTCGGTGCCGTGATCCGCACCGTCGGCGGCGCCCTCTTTGCGGTGCTCCTCGGGTTGGTCTATATCCTCTTGATGACCCCGCTTGGTTGGCTCGTGCGTGTGATCAAGGGCAACGCACCAATCTACCAGTGGGCTGAACGTCCGCCCCCAGCGATGGAAGGCTGGTACCCGAAGGAGGTGCTCTTCGAGACCAATCAAGGCCACGGCGGCAGCCAGGGCCCGGCGCGGCGTTTTCTTAATGTGATGGCGTTTTTTGCCAGCCGCGGCCACTACGTGTTCTTGCCGACGCTGGTGATCCTCGTGGCCCTTGGGCTGGTGCTGTTCTTCGTCAAGACCTCGGCCCTGGCACCGTTGATCTACACCTTGTTCTAGCGTTGCCGATCCCGCCGCCCCGCGGCGACCTCACCAGCAGATCAATCCCTTGCTGTTGCCCTGGCGGTCAGGCACCGCCCCCCCTGACTGAGCGCGGTCACCCTGACCGGACACCCCTTAAGGGTGCAAGGCGCCGACGATTCGGTTAGGGTGTTTCTTTGTCCGACCGCGCCGGACGGCGTGCAGCAGGTCAGTGCCGATGCATGAACTCTCCATCTGTCAGTCCCTGCTCGATCAGGTCGAGGGGATCGCACGGCAACACGGCGCCAGCCGGGTGGAGCGCATTCTGCTCCAGGTCGGCCCGCTCGCCGGGCTGGAACCGGCCCTGTTGATGAGCGCCTGGCCCCTGGCGGCGACCGGTACGGTGGCCGAGACCGCGAAACTGGTGATCGAACCCGCGCCGGTACGAGTCAGCTGCCTGGACTGCCACGCGGAATCGGCGGCCACCCCCAATCGCCTACTGTGCGCTAGTTGCGGGGGCTTCCGCACCCGGCTCATCAGCGGCGACGAACTGCTCCTGGCCAGGGTGGAGTTGACCATCCCGGACGCCACCACGAACCCGGACGGCTGACGCGCCCATGCGCGAACAGCCACTTAATTCTTACGCTGACCGATTCTGAGACCACTCATGTGTGACACCTGCGGCTGCAACATCACCCCCGGCAACGAACACCTGGTCCGCGGGGACGGGCCGCTCGCCCGCACCGCCGACGGCCGAGCGGCGGTGACGGTGCTCCAGTGCCTGCTCACCGAAAACGACCATCAGGCCGCGCACAATCGCGAACATTTCGACCAGCACGGCACCCTCACGCTGAATCTGATGTCCTCCCCGGGGGCGGGCAAGACCAGCCTGCTGGAGGCGACCATCGACGCCTTGGGCGGGCGCCTGCGGATCGCCGTGATCGAGGGCGACCTGGAGACCGAGAACGACGCGGTCCGCATCCGCGCCAAGGGCGTACCGGCGATCCAGATCGCCACCGGCAGCGCCTGCCACCTGGATGCCCACATGGTCCACGCGGCCCTGCACAACCTGGATCTCGACGGGATCGACATCCTGTTCATCGAGAACGTGGGCAACCTGGTCTGCCCGGCGAGCTTCGACCTGGGCCAGCACCGCAACGTCACCCTCATCTCGGTCCCGGAGGGAGACGACAAGCCGGCCAAGTACCCGGTGATGTTCCGCGCGGCCGACCTGGTGCTCTGCACCAAGTCCGACCTGCTGCCCCTGCTGCCCGAGTTCCAGCCGGAGAGCGCCGAGCGCTACCTGCGCAATCTGGCAAGCTCCGCGCCCTTTGCGGTGCTGTCCACCCGCGGCCCCGGCCACCTGGAGCCCTGGCTCGAATGGCTGCAGGAGGAGCTCACCGCGCAACGCGCACGGCTGGAGCAGGGCCTCACCACCAAGTCCGGTGGCCAGTCAGCGGGCGCGCGATTGCATACGACAGAGGCGGGCGGCCACACCCATCACCACCATGGGCACGTGCACGGGCATCACCATGACCATCATCACAGCTGAGGCTGGGGTCCGCGTGCGTGCCGCGTGTGCGCGTCACGACCAGAGATAGTGGACCCCCAGTCAGGTTGCACCGTCGCGCGCACGCCGGACGGGGCATTCGCCCCGTCCGGAACCGTTTGAAGCAGCTAGCGAATCCGCTATGCCGCCCGGTCCCGAAACATTCGAGATGGGGTTGCAAACCCCGTCCCGCCCGCGAGGGCAGGCGCCGGTCGCCCTGAAGGGCGGCCTAGATTACGCAGACCCCTGCGCCAACCCCAGCTCGAGCCCCATGCGATAGAGGTCGTTCTTACGCCCACCGGTAAGGCGGGCAGCGAGGCCGGCGGCCTGGCGCAGCGGCAGCTCGGCAGCCAGTACGCGCAGCACACGCTCCTGCTCCACCTGGTCGGCCGACCCCGGGTCCTGCCAACCCTCAATCAGTAGGACCATCTCGCCCAGGCGCTGCTCGTCCTCGGCCGTCAGCCGATCCGCCAGTTCGCGTACCGAGCCGGAAAGGAAGGTCTCGAACCGCTTGGTGAGTTCCCGGCCCACCACCGCGCGCCGGGTCTCCCCGAGCACGGTCGCGGCATCGGCCAGCGTCAGGGCGGCGCGGCGGCCGCTTTCGTAGAGGATCAGGGTGCCGGGCTCCCGCGCCACCGCCTGTAGCCAGAGCCGCCGCTGGGCGCCGGTACGGGGCGGAAAGCCGAGGAAGAGAAAGCGGTCACTGGGCAGGCCGGCCGCCGATAGTGCGCAGATGGCGGCGTTGGCCCCGGGGACCGGCACCACGGTGAGCCCCCGGGCGCGGGCGGCGACGACCAAGTCGTAGCCCGGGTCACTGATCAGGGGGGTGCCGGCATCCGAGACCAAGGCGACGCTGAGGCCGGACTCCAGGGTCTCGATCAGGCGGGCGGCGGCCGTGGCCTCGTTGTAGTCGTGGTAGGCGATGAGCCGGGTGGTGATGCCGCAATGGGCCAGCAGCCGGCGGGTCTCCCGGGTGTCCTCGGCGGCGATCAGGTCGACGTCCGTCAGGACCTTGCGCGCCCGCTCGGTCAGGTCGCCCAGATTGCCGATAGGCGTTGCCACCACGTATAGTAAGCCACATCGTTCGTCCATTCCGACCATCTCCGCTGCTGTAATGGAACGCCTATCATGCACCAAGATCGCCCCGTCCCCCATGCGCATTGCGTCCCGGCCCAGGGTAGCGCCCCCGCGCTGATCGCAACCCTGGTCGCGGCCCTCGCCTTGAGCGGCTGCGCCGGCTTCCCCTGGCAGAAGGCGCCGCCGCCACCCAGCATCCGCGGCGGCTATGCGGCGGGCGACAAGCTGATGGTCATCCTGCCCGCCAAGGGCCCGGTGGCGGACGCGGCCAACGCGGTCCGCGAGGGGCTGCGCGCGGCTAACGGCGCGGACGACACGGCCGCCAAGCCCGCCTTGACCTTCATCGCCAACGACGACCCCAAGAAGATGGCGGCGGACTATAAAGGCGCCATCGGGGCGGGCGCGACCCAGGTGATCGGCCCCCTGCTCAAGCCCTCCGTGGACGTCCTGGCGGGCGGTCCGGCGCTGAAGGTGCCGACCCTGGCCCTCAACCAGGCGACCACGCCCGGCAAACCCGCGGCCAATCTCTATCAGTTTGCCCTGGCCCCGGAGACCGAGGCGGTGGATGTGGCCAACAAGGCGAAGGCCCGGGGTTTCACCCGCGCACTGATGCTCTCCCCCAAGGGTGAGGCGGGGAGCCGACGCGCCGATGCCTTCCGCCGCCAGTGGCAGAAGCTCGGCGGGACCCTGGTGGGCGAAGCAAGCCTCGACCCGGCCGCGGCGAACCTGAGCAAGTCACTGAACGCCTTGCTCCACAAGGGTGCGGCGGACGTCCTGTTCCTGGCCACCGACGCCGACCAGGCGCGCAAGGTCTTTCCGGCGGTGCGCGACGGGGCGGTCTCACTCCCGGTGGTAGCCACCTCGGCGGTCTACTCGGGTCAGCCCGACCCGGTCCGCGACAAGGCTTTGACCGGACTCTATTTCGTCGACGCACCCTGGGTCCTGGGGGTGGGCGCGGCGGATGATCCGCTGGCACGCGCCAAGCTCAAGCGGGGCTCCAGCGCGCTCGCCACGCCGCTGGGTCTGCGGCTCTATGCGATGGGCATCGACGCCTACCGCCTGGCCCCGCGCCTGAGCACGCTGGCCAAGGACGCCGGCGCCACCTTCCCGGGCGAGTCCGGCACTCTGTCCATCGACAGCGCCGGCCGGGTCCAGCGCCAACTGACGCTGGCCCAGTTCACCGCGAGCGGCCCCCAGCCGGCGCCCGCCATGGTGGCGGCCAAACCCGGCGTGCCGGCCACGGCAGCACCGGCCGACCAGCCCGCCAAACCCGCCAAACCCGCCAAGGCCAAGCATCCCACCAAGGCGAAGCCCGCCACCAAGCCGAAGCCCGCAACTGGAACGGAACCCGCGGCCCCGGCAGAGCCCGCGGCCAAGGCGGAGCCGCCGACGCCGATCGCGCGGCCGCAGCGCATCGCCCCGGCACCGCGGCCGGAGCCCGTCACCCCGGCGCCACAGCCGGAGCCCGTCGCCCGGCCCGGGTGACAGACCCCGCGTCCCCGGGCGCCGTCGGCGAGGACAAGGAGCGCCTCGCCGCGCGCTATCTCCAGGCCCAGGGGTTGCGCCTGATTGCCCGCAACCATCGCTGCCGGTTCGGTGAGATCGACCTGGTGATGGGGGATCGCGACTGTCTGGTCTTCGTTGAGGTCCGTTATCGCCGCTCCGGGCGTTTCGGCGGCCCTGAACAGAGCGTGGACTATCACAAGCAACGGCGCCTGTGCGCCGCCGCCGAGCACTACCTCCGGTGTCACCCCAGCGTGCTACCCTGCCGCTTCGACGTGGTGGCGATCCGCGACCAGGATCAGATCCGGTGGATCAAAAATGCATTTGGTGCGTAATCCTGTCCATTTTTCGTCAGTCCAGTGCAACGGTTGTTGGTAACCGATGCGCTTTACTCCCGGGAGGCTGAGCCAACGTGTCTCATCAGAAGAAGCCTGGACCATCCAACTGCCCGCGACCCTGGGCGGGACTCCTCTTGGTCGCCGTGGCGGCGTCAATCACCGGATGCGTCCCGGTCATCATCGGCGGGGCGGCGCTGGGCGCGGCGGCGGTCTACGACCGCCGGGGTGCCGCCGCCGTCATTGAGGACCAGCAGATCGAATTCAACGCCGCGCGAGCCATTGAGGCCGAGCCGGGCCTCCAGGGACGTGGTCGCGTCTCGGTGACCAGTTACGACTACCAGGTGCTGCTGACCGGACAGGTGCGCAGCCCCGCGGAGGTGGATCTGGCGGCCGGGGTGGTACGCCGTATGTCCAAGGTCAAGAAGGTCATCAACGAGGTCACGATCGGACCAGACATCAGCCTGCCACGCCAGAGCGAGGATGTGATCGTGACCTCGCGGGCCAAGTTCGCACTCTTCAACGTCAAGGTGCCGAGCTTCGACCCGACCAAGGTCAAGGTCGTGACCGAGGACGGCGTGGTCTATCTGCTGGGCCTGGTCTCGGCCGCGGAGGGCGACGCGGCGGCCGAGCAGGTCCGCTATGTCCCTGGGGTCAAGCAAGTGGTGAAGCTCTTTGAGTACCAGGAACCAAGGACCTGACCTGAGCCCCGGACTGCGCTCGGACCTGGCCGCCGCCGTCGGGCCGGACCGGCTGCTCACCGACCCGGCAGACTGCTGGCCCTATGGCTATGACAACAGCCGCCGTCACGCCCTCCCCCAAGCGGTGGTCTTCGCCGCAGATGGCGAACAGGTCGAGCGCCTGGTCCGGCTGTGTGCGGCGGCGGGCCTGCCCTTGGTGGCCCGTGGGCGCGGCACCGGCACCACCGGGGCGACGGTACCGGACCGGGGCGGGGTGGTCCTGTCATTCGAGCGCATGAACCGTATCCTGCGCATCGCCCCCGCAGACCGGCTGGCGATCTGCGAGCCCGGGGTGGTCAACGCCGACCTGCAGCGCGCGGTGGGTGCGGTAGGCTTTTTCTGGCCGCCTGACCCCACGAGTGCGGCGGTCTGCACCGTCGGCGGCAATCTGGCCTACAACTCGGCCGGCCCCCGGGCGGTGAAATATGGCACCCCGCGGGAGAACACTCTGGGACTCGCGGCCGTCACCGGGCGCGGGGAGCCGATCCGTACCGGCGTACTGACCACCAAGGGCGTGGTCGGCTATGACCTGACACGTCTCATCATCGGCTCCGAGGGGACGCTGGCGCTGATCACGCAAGCCACAGTCAAGCTGACCCCGCTGCCCGAGGCCACCCGGACGCTGCGCGCCGCCTACCGGGATATCCATGCCGCGGCGGCGGCCGTGTCCGCGATCATGGCCCAGCCAGTCATCCCGTGCGCACTCGAATTCATGGACGGCGCGGCACTAGCCATGGTGCGCGGTTATGCGGCACTCGACGTGCCGGCGGCAACCGGCGCCCTGCTGATGATCGAGGTGGACGGACCGGCCGCCTGTATCGCCGGCGCGGTCACTGCCGTGGCGGACGCCGCCCGCAATGAGGGCCTGCTGGAGGTCGGTCACGCCCGGGATGAGGCGGAGGTTGCGGCCCTATGGCGGACGCGCAAGGCCCTGTCACCGGCGCTGCGGCAGGCCGCCCCCAAGAAAATCAACGAGGACGTGGTGGTGCCGGTCTCGCGCCTGGGCGAGTTCATTGATGGACTGGAGCGCCTGGCTCGGGAGACCGGCATCCGCATCGTCAACTTCGGCCATGCCGGCAACGGCAACATCCATGTCAACCTGTTGATGAATCCAGACGATCCGCAAGAGATGGCACGCGCCCGGACCTGCCTGGACGCGGTCTTCTCACTGGTCCTGGGGCTCGACGGGACCCTTTCCGGGGAACACGGGGTGGGGCTGGAGAAGCGCGACTTCGTCGCCCGGGAGATCGACGCCCCCACCCTGGCGGTGATGGCGGCGGTGAAACAGAGCTTCGACCCGGCGGGGATACTCAATCCGGGGAAGGGCCTGCCAAGCGAGTGACACTCAACGAGGACGACCTGCAGGCTGGAGACATCTGAACCAGACGCTGGACGACACGATCGAACGGGTTAGGGGTGACCTTTTTGTCACAGACGAGGAGCGTCTGGCACTGGCTGGCGGGCACGCACGGGATGCCATACCCGCCGCTGGGCCCGAGGTGACGACCCACAACGGTCAGTGTATCGGGTCACGCCGACGCTGCTGGAAGGACTGCGCGCACTCGGCGAGACCAGGGAATACAAAGGGCGACTAATGCGCGCAGGCGCGAGCAGCCTCGTCACGGGTGTAGAAGCGGCCCTCGCGGATGAATCCGCTGACGAGCCCCGCGCAGGTGTGGGTCACGTGCCCGCGCGCATCGCGCACGGCGATCCAGTCTTCCGGCAGCCCATCAAGCACATGCAGCGGGGCCGCAGAACCGTCCGCGAACCGGGCGATGGCCAGGTCGCCACTCGCATTGTGGCGGAAGCCGGGCACGAAACCCCGGCGCTCATTGTGCAGACCGAGTGCGCGTGTACGCTCAAACAGGACTTTCTCGTCCCGAAGTGACAATTGGGTCAGCGCACCGCGCTGCTGGCGTGTACGCTCTTGTTGCTGGGGTTGGACGGTCGCGATACTAAGTTGCAGTGACTCGGCGTACATCTGGGTTCTCCCGATCTTGGTTCGGTCCCCGCTGGGGTCCCTTGACCAAAATGCAGCATTCCGCGTGCCAACGATCCTGAGGCCACTCATGGCCGTGGCGCGCCCGGACGCCGGCCCCATCACCCGCGGCAGATGCAGGTGCCGCACCCGCGGGCAGCGGGAGAGGAAGGCATCAGCGACCGGACGCATCGAGACGCCGACGCTGACCACGAGAGCGGCGCGCGCCGGGTCGCGGATCTCGGCCAGCGTGATGCCGCCCTGGCTCTGCGCCACGTGATCCTCGTCGCGGAGCTGACCATCCAGTGAGGTCGAGAGATCGGGCAGTGCGTCCACCCGGCAGCCGAAGTCGATCAGCAGTTCCCTGTGCGCGGCTGCCTCAGCCGGACTCTTTCCCGCCTTGGGCGGCCCCGGTGTCAGACTCGATTCGCGCCGTCGGCCGTGCGGGGGCCGAGTACGGCCTGCGGATAGGTCTGGTCGGAGAGGGCCGAACCGGTGTCGGTGCGGTGTATTTCATCGAGCAAGGCTTTGGCATATTCGTTTGCGTCCGCGACGCACGAGCCGCGCCTTGAACTTCTCCGCGAGGCCGCAACGGGTCCGGCTGGCGGCCTGGGTGTAATGGTTGACACAGGAGACGACGAATGCCAACACTGAGTTCACCTCAGGCGCAGGGCGCCTGGGTCGGTTTACCGTGCGGTCTACAACGAGCCATTCCGGGGTACGAAGCAGTGCTGGCTGGT
>CAILVI010000386.1 GCA_903837595.1 uncultured Thiodictyon sp. | reverse complement strand
TTTGAAAAAAGAAAATCTGAAACTTCCAGCAGCAACGGCGACTCCACCTACCAATGCGTCAACGTCAGCGCGGAGATGTCGTGCCCCTTTTGTTCCTTGAAGCGCCTATGTATAAGTGGCGGGCCTGGCAGCAATGTGACTGGCGATGTTGGCAGCCCCGGCTGTTCAACATCAGCCGTCGTTGTATGCACAGGTCACGGAAATACTCCTCTCGCTGGACGTTATTCATGGTCGGCAGAGTTCGATGGGGGAAAGGCCTGCTCCGGAGAGGTCGAAATCGGCAATGACAACTTGAAGATCAACGTTTTGAGTAATTGCGAGGTTGGGAGCATCTATAGGTGGTAGGACGGAAATTGAATGGTATAAGGGGCCGGATAAGGGGCCAGTGCGGCTTGGCAACGTAATCGGGGACAGACAACGTTTTTTCCGAATCCCATGCCCTGGCAACAAAGATCGGAAACAATGGCCTAACTTGGCTCAAAAGCGACCGCACGCCATCGGGGTTCGTGGTAAATGGCAGGCTCCGTGCAGGCGCGCGTCGCTTTAGCCTTGACGTTAGGCTCGCTAGAGCGAGGAACTGCATCAAATACGGAGAGCATATCTGATGAAAACATTGATCATCTGTGGTCTCGATTTCTGTTCGGGCGTGGCTTGGGCTACGGAATACCAAACCCCTGCCTGTTATGCCGAAGTTCCCACTTTGTGCTCTTTTAATGAGATGACATGACTTTGCAGTTGTGTAACGAAGAAGGCAAATCAAAGAATCTGATTTTTCTGATTTCTCAAAGAATCTATATGCCAGCAGGGAACAAGTTCGGCAGCGCTGATGGTAAACGGGTTTGCACGGTCAAAGGAATCAAAAGCGCTGAGCCTAAGAGATATACGGTTACTATCGAATGACTTCCAAGCGTGATTCCAGCTCATTTTCTAACTCTGCGGGCGGCTTGCTTAATTCGTTCGGCAATGAACATGGCAATTACCTCAGAAAAGATGTTAAGTTCAGTTACTTTTCGATCTTCCGCCTAAGTAATCCCTACCCTATTTCTTCCGGCGATACATCAAGATGAAAGTCAAAGATCTTATTGACCGGATCGAGTCTGATGGTTGGATGCAGGTTCGCCAGAAAGGTAGCCATCGTCAGTTCCATCATCCAACGAAACCGGGAACGGTCACGGTTTCCGGAAAATCAAGTGTTGATGTCCCACCAGGTACATTGAACAACGTATTGAAGCAGGCCGGGATCAAGTGAGGCAATTGCATGCGTTACATGGTTGTCATTGAAAGGGGCGCCAGTAGTTTCGGCGCATACGTCCCTGATCTGCCTGGCTGCATCGCGGCGGCAGAAACAGCGGAAGAGGTACTTCAACTGATTCACGAAGCCATTGAGTTTCATCTTGAAGGCATCAAGGAAGAAGGTGCGCCAGTACCTCAACCGCTTTCTTACAGCGAGTTTATCGAAATTCAAGCCTAACCTTCGGCTAAACAGCGAGCGCGCGCCACGGGCGTTGCGGTCATTTACAGGCTCCGTGCGAGCGCGCGCCGCTTTAGCCTTACGTTAGGCGAAGATACGTTAGGCGAAGATAACTGTCGACATGAACACGGTTTACATTGAAACATCAATCGTGAGTTATCTGCGTCAGAGGCCAAGCCCGCAGATCGTAGCCGCAGCACGACAACTACTTACGCAACGCTGGTGGGATCATGAACGGAAGCATTATCAGCTTGTTGTCTCACAGTATGTAATTGATGAAGCCGCGGCCGGAAACCCAAGTCTTGCAGAAGCCAGACTCGAGTCGCTTGATGGCATTCCACTGCTCCCTCATGCACCTGAGGTCATAACGCTCACTAACGAAATCATGTCACTTGGTGTGTTACCGGAAAAGGCGCAAGTCGACGCCCTTCACATCGCGATGGTAGCACATCATCAAATTCAATATTTGCTGACATGGAACTGCAAACATATAGCGAATGCGAAAATACTTCCCCGCATTCACGATCTCTTTGCGCGATTAGCCATCCCTATACCCATTATCTGCACCCCAGAGGAGTTGTTAGGCGATGATACAGAATGCGACTGACTCAGTAATTGAGGAAATTCACCGGACTCGCGAGAAAATCTCGGAGCGGTTCGGCGGAAACATCGCTGCAATTGCCGAGGATGCAGCACGTCGTCAGGCTTCGTCGAACCGTCCCGTATGGAAAGCAAAGACGCCTAACGAGAAGGATGAGTCGTGCGAGCAGAGCGAGCCACGACTTATCCTTGTGGTTGGACGAGCCCGGTAAGTTGGCACGGGAGCTGTAAGGCCTGGGGGTCAGGTCTTGCAATCATGCATCCGGCGCACGATGCACGAATGCATGATTGCAAGACCTGACCTCCGCTCCCTCTGATTGCAAGACCTGACCCCGCTCCTTGACCCCCGCTCCTTAGCCAGACACTCATGCCACCTGCCCCCAGCCGAGCGCGTTGACGATACACTCGAAGTCCGCCCCTGGGGGTGCCGTAATCGCCAGCGGCTCACCACTGTGCGGATGGATGAGCTCCATCGCGGTCGCTGCCAAGAGCAGGCGCTGGTTGCCGAAGTGATCGCGAAAGAACTGGTTGTGGCGGCCGTCGCCGTGCGTGGTATCGCCGACGACGGGATGGAAGATGTGCTTCAGGTGTCGGCGGATCTGATGCTTGCGGCCGGTTTTCGGTTGCAGCGCGACGAGCGAGTAACGTGCGGTGCGGTAATGGCCAACGGGGTGCGGCAGTTCGACCGTAGAGAGGCGCTGGTAGTGGGTGATCGCTTGCTGGGGGGCCTTGTCTGGATCGGCTAGCACGTCGGCGATCTTATCGAGTTCCTCGCGTAGGGCATAGTCGATCACGCCAGCCGACTGCGTATAACCACGTACGATGGCCCGATAGGTCTTCTGCACGCGCCCCGCGGTGAACTGCGCGGTGAGTTCTCGGGCAGTCTCCGGGTTGAGGGCGAACACCAGTATACCGGAGGTGGGCTTATCGAGGCGATGCACCGGGTAGACGCGCTGGCCAATCTGGTCGCGCACCAGTTGCAGGGCGAAGCGCGTCTCGTGCTTGTCGATGAGGCTGCGGTGAACGAGCAAGCCGGACGGCTTGTGCACCGCGATCATTACGTCGTCCAAGTACAGGATGTCCATGCGTACCAACTATACCGCATCACCCATGTCGGGACTGGCTCCGGTCCACTGCCGGCAAGCCTCCCAGAGGCGCCCGGCTCAGGGGCCGGTCAGTTGCGCGCGCCGTTGATGTGTTCCACGCGCCTGATGAGCCACTGGGCGGCGGTTTCACGGTCATTTTCGGATAGCGCGCTGCCCAACGTGTGGTCGATGGCGGTCAGGCGAAGTTCGACGCGCCCCACGCGCGCCTTGATCTCCGCAACATCTGCCTGGATCGCGCGCAGATGCTCCAAGACGAGACTTTCAAACTCTGTGGTCATGGCGTGTTCATCCCCTTACTGTTGTGGACTGCCGACCCTGCTGCGGGGGCGATCCGATGAACGGCCATAGCACCCCGAACAAGTCAACGGGTGCCGTCTGTTAGCCCCACGTTACCGAGCGGGCGATGTCGTAAACAAAAAGGGGACAGACTTTCGCCTATCCCCTTGTTTTTTTGGTGCGCCCTGCGCGACTCGAACGCGCGACCACCTGATTAAAAGTCAGATGCTCTACCGACTGAGCTAAGGGCGCGAGGACTGCACAGTATAGACGCATCGAGACGACTTTTGAAGCGCGTTGTGAAATTAAGGACGGCACGGGCGCTGGCGGAAGCGGGCTGCGACCGCGATGTGATGCCGCGATAAACGGCGAGGTCGCGGCACGGCCGCCGGCCACTCCCACCGGTCCTTGCGCTGCTTTCACGCCAAGGCCGCGACCCGCCGGTTGCTGGCCGACCACCACCGGTCGCCGGTTCGCTGCGGCGCGCTGCACGATCCGGGAGGTACAGGGCCGCATCTATTGGTAGTATTGCTGCCCGTCAGACGTACACCTGTTCACAGGCGCCTGACCCGGCCGCACGCCGGACCCCATCGTCAAACCTTGCCCACCGGCATCGGGAGCAGACTCATGAAAACCAAGCTATTGATTGCGTTGATGGTCGGAGCCATGTCCTGGACCGCCGCCAGCGCGGCGGCCACCGTCGAGACCGTGAAGATCGGCTGCGTAGCGCCACTGACCGGCCCCCAGGCACACCTGGGCAAGGACATCGAGAACGGCGCCCGCTTGGCGGTGGACACCATCAACGCCACCAAACCGACCCTGGGGGGCAAGCCGATCCAGTTCGTGCTCCAGGTGGAGGACGACGCGGCCGACCCCAAGACCGCGACCGTGGTGGCCCAAAAGCTGGTGGACGACGGCGCGAAGGGCGTGGTCGGACACCTGAATTCGGGGGCCAGTATCCCGGCCTCACGCATCTACGCCGACAATGACATCCCCCAGGTCTCCCCGGCCTCGACCGCGGTCGCCTACACCCACCAGGGGTTCAAGACCGCCTACCGGCTGATGGCCAACGACTCCCAGCAAGGCCGTGCGCTGGGTCAGTACGCCACCCACCTGGGCAAGCGGGTGGCGGTGGTGGATGACCGCACCGCCTACGGCCAGGGCCTGATCGACGAGGTGGTGAAGGGGGTCAAGGCGTCCGGCGGGGAGGTGGTCGCACGCGAATACACCACCGACAAGTCCACTGACTTCACCGCCATCCTCACCTCGCTCAAGGCCAAGAAGCCCGACGTGGTGGTCTTCGGCGGCATGGACCCCCAGGCCGCCCCCATGGTCCGCCAGTTGCAGACCCTCGGGATGAAGATCCCCTTCATCGGGGGGGACGGCATGCAGACCGCCGAGTTCATCAAGCTCGCCGGTCCGGCCGCCGAGGGGGCGATCGGGTCATCCCCCGGGCTGCCGATCGACAAGATGCCCGGCGGGGCGGACTTCACCCAGCGCTTCGGTGAGCGCTTCGGCAAGATCCAGATCTACGCCCCCTTTGCGCACGACGCCGCGGTGGTCCTGATCCAGGCGATGCTGCGGGCCGGTTCTGCCGAGCCCGGTAAATACCTGCCGGAACTGGCCCGCACCAAGGTCGACGGGGTCATCGGCCCGATCGCCTTCGACGACAAGGGCGACCTCAAGGACGGCCCGGTCACGCTCTATCAGGTGAAGGACGGCAAGTGGGCCGCGGTTGAGACCGTGGGCGGACCAGCCGCCACGCCGGCGACCAAGTAACGGCACCGCGGCCCGCCCCCGCATGGACGTCCTGCTCCAACAACTGGTCAACGGTCTGATCCTGGGTAGCCTCTACGCACTGGTGGCGCTGGGCTACACCATGGTCTACGGCATCCTGGAGTTGATCAATTTCGCTCACGGCGAGATCGTGATGCTGGGGGCGCTGGTGTCGGTGAGCGTGCTCGGCGTGCTGGTGGCCATGGGGGTGCCGGTGCCGCTCGCGTTGCTGCTGGCGCTGGCCGCCGCGGTGCTGGTGTGCGTGGCGACCGGCGTGCTGGTGGAGCGCATCGCCTACCGGCCGCTGCGCAACGCCCCGCGCCTCGCCCCGCTGATCACCGCCATCGGGGTCTCCATCGTCCTGCAGAACCTGGCGATGATCCTCTGGGGCCGCCAGTACCTGTCCTTCCCGCCGGTCCTGGAGCCGCACATCTACGCCTGGCACGGGGCCAGCGTGTCCAATGTCCAGCTCCTGATCGTCGCGGTGGCCGCCGTCACCATGGGCGCCCTGCTACTCTTGGTACACCGCACCCGGCTCGGCCGGGCGATGCGCGCCACCGCGCAGAACCGGGAGGTGGCCGGGCTCATGGGGGTGGACGTGAACCGGGTGATCGCCGCCACCTTCGCGGTGGGGTCCGCCCTGGCCGCGGTGGCGGGGCTGCTGATCGCCGCCTATTACGGCATCGCCCATTACAACATGGGCTTCCTGCTCGGGCTGAAGGCGTTCAGCGCGGCCGTCCTGGGCGGGATCGGCAACATCCCCGGGGCGCTCCTGGGCGGGCTGCTCCTGGGAGTGATCGAGAGCCTGGGAGCGGGCTATATCGGAGACCTCACCGGCGGCTTCCTGGGCAGCCATTACCAGGACATCTTTGCCTTTTTCATCCTCATCCTGGTGCTCATCTTCCGCCCCTCAGGGCTGCTGGGCGAGCGCGTGTCGGATCGCGCTTAAATGTCTGACCTGCTTCCAAACCGGTTCTACCGCGACCCGCGGCTCGCCTGGACGGCCTATATCGCCCTGGCCGCGCTCTTGCTGGTCCTGCCCTTCCTGGTGGACGCCGGCATGGGGCGCAGTTGGGTGCGCATCCTCGACTTCGCGCTGCTCTATGTGATGCTGGCCCTGGGGCTCAATATCGTGGTGGGATTTGCCGGGCTGCTGGATCTCGGCTATGTCGCCTTCTACGCGGTGGGCGCCTATTTCTATGCCATCCTGGCCTCACCGCAGTTGGGCATCCACCTGCCGTTCTGGGCCCTGTTGCCGCTGGGGGCGGGGCTCGCGTGTCTCTTCGGGGTGCTGCTGGGGGCGCCGACGCTGCGCCTGCGCGGCGACTATCTGGCCATCGTCACGCTAGGTTTCGGGGAGATCATCCGGATCTTCCTGAACAACCTGAACGCCCCGGTCAATCTCACCAACGGCCCCCAGGGCATCAACATGATCGACCCGGTGCGGATCGCGG
>CAILVI010000385.1 GCA_903837595.1 uncultured Thiodictyon sp. | reverse complement strand
GGAGGCGCTGGAGCGCTCCGGACTGGACCCCCGCTCGCTGGTCCTGGAGATCACCGAGAGTACCCTGATGCAGGGGACCGCGGAGGCGCTCGGTCAATTGGGTGAGCTCAAGACCCGGGGGGTGCGCCTGGCGATCGACGATTTCGGGGTCGGCTATTCCTCGCTCGCCTATCTGCATCGGTTCCCGATGGATATTCTAAAATTGGACAAGTCATTCGTCGACCACCTCGGCAATGGCCACCACGATGCGCCGCTCACCCGTGCCATCGTCGCCATCAGCGCGATGCTGAATCTGGAGACGGTCGCGGAGGGGGTGGAGCTGGCATGCCAGGAGGCGGAACTGCTGCGCCTGGGCTGCCCATACGTGCAGGGCTATCTCTATTCCCGACCACTCGACGCCGCGGCCCTGAGTTCACAGTGGATCGCGAACCGTCAGGACCCCTATAAGGGCGGCGGCGCGCGGGGGCGCTGAATCTGGAGTCGCCAATTCTTCTCTTAAGACTGAATGGCCGCGGTGTGGTTTAGGGGTCACAGAGCAACTGCTCAAACCCCTCCAGCGGCATTGGCCGACCAAACAGATAGCCCTGATAGGCCTGGCAGCCCAGACGGGCGAGCAATTCCCGCTGGCGTTGGGTTTCCACCCCTTCGGCGATGACGGCGATGCCCATCGTCCGACCGAGTCCGATGATGGTCTGGGCGATGGCCACGGTGCTGGGGTCCACCAACAGGTCGTGCACAAACGATTGGTCGATCTTCAACTGGTCCAGCGGCAGGCGCTTGAGGTAGGCGAGCGACGAATACCCGGTGCCAAAATCGTCCAGCACAAAACTCAGACCCTGCTCCTTCAGGGCTGACATCTTGGCGCTGATTTCCTCGATGTTGTTAAGCAGCAGGCTCTCGGTCAGCTCCAGCTTGAGCCGTCGGGGATTGGCTCCGGTGCGCTTGACCGTTTCCAGCACCTGCTCGACGAAATCGGCGCGATGGAATTGGTGGGCGCTGACATTGACGGCCAGTGACAGGAGCGCGCTTTCCGGTCGTGCCGCCCAGGCGGCCAATTGCCGGCAGGCAGTGTCCAGGACCCACTGCCCGAGCGGCAGGATGAACCCCGTTTCTTCGCTGAATGGGATAAACTCGGTCGGCCGGATCAGGCCGCGGGCCGGGCATTGCCAGCGC
This sequence comes from uncultured Thiodictyon sp., assembly GCA_903837595.1. Lineage (GTDB taxonomy): Bacteria > Pseudomonadota > Gammaproteobacteria > Chromatiales > Chromatiaceae > Thiodictyon. The sequence goes on along the minus strand of CAILVI010000385.1, from coordinate 21,543 downwards.
ACCAGTGCCTCGGCCCCGGTGAGCCGGCCGCCACTGTCGACTTGGGGTTGGTATAAGAGTCGAAACTCTTGCTTGTGCAAAGCCTTGCGCAGGTCACTCATCAGCGCGGCCCGCAGGGTGACGGTCTCCTGCATCTGTGGATCGAAGAAGCGCAAGGTATTGCGCCCTGCCGCCTTGGCCCCGTACAAGGCCAGATCGGCCTGCTTCATCAGCGTCTCCACGCTGTTTCCCTGGCTGGGGAACAGCGTGATACCGATGCTCACACTACCTACATATTCATGCTCTTTGAGGCGGTAGACCCGGTTGAGTGCAGCCAGGATCTTCTCGCCGACGGCCTCGGCCTGATTGGCGGCCGCCTCAAGCTGCGGACTGAGATCCTCCAGCATCACCACGAACTCGTCTCCCCCCAGGCGGGCGGCGGTATCGTTTTCGCGGATCGCGTGCGTCAACCGCTCGGCCACCTGCTGCAACAGCAGGTCGCCCATGTCGTGACCCAGCGTGTCGTTGAGTGTCTTGAAATGGTCCAGATCGAGGAACAACAAGGCCCCGGCGCGCTGGTGGCGGGGGCTTGATACCGTCGCCTGCTGCAGCCGATCGAGCAGCAGTCGCCGGTTGGGTAGTTTGGTCAATGAGTCATAGCAGGCGAGATGCAGGATCTTGGCCTCCGCCGCTTTGCGCTGGGTCATATCAGTCTGGGCACCGACATAATGGGTCACTTGTCCCGTGCCATCCGTCACGGCGGAAATGGTGACCCATACCGCATACACTTCGCCGTCTTTACGCTGGTTCCAGAGCTCCCCTTGCCAGTGCCCCGTGGCGAGCAGGTGACGCCACATCTGCGCATAGAAGTCGACAGAATGGCGGCCCGACTTGATCAGGCGTGGTGTTTGCCCAACGGCCTCTTGCGCCGAATACCCGGTGGTCCGGGTGAAGGCCTGATTGACGCGCAGTATCACGCCCTGCGCATCGGTAATGATCATGCCCTGCTGGGACTCGAAGGCGGTGGCGGCGACGCGTAATTCGGTCTCAGCGCGCTCCAGTTCGCTCATATCCGCGTCCATGCAGAACAGCACGGGGTCCTGGCCCGGGACGGTGACGATGGTATGGCTGGAATACACCGATACCCGATGCCCGTCCTTGTGCCGCAGGGTCAGGCGCCCGGGCGGGATGCCCTGGCCATTGTCGAACATCCAGCGGACCCCCATTTCGACGGCCTGGCGCATGTCATGCGGGATGATCAGGTCCAGCAGATTGCCCCCCAGGGCCTCCTGCGCGGTATAGCCATAGACCTTTTCCGAGGCGCGATTCCAGTAGACCACGGTGCCGTCCGGAACGTATCCCTGGATCGCCATGGCATCCGCCTCGTCGAACAATTTCTGGAAGCGCGCTTCATTGACCTCGCGCGACGGTTTGCCCCCCCAGATGACTGGGCCAGCCGGCTGTTCAGACATGATGGCTCTCGCGGTCTGATGATCCGATAACGATGGCGCTGCTATCATACCCGGATGACAGCGCCGCCGTAGCGTGCCTGGGCTCGGTCTGGTCAGGGTTCGTGCAAACGATGGGGGCTTGCGTGGCCCCAGGCAAGACCGGGCAGTGCGGTGGTTCCGACTGGTCGCGGCTTTGCCGTGAAAGTCAGGCCGGGCCCCGGTGGGAGCGGCTTCAGCCGCGACGCGACCTGGCACGCGGCCGTGGCCTCGTCGCGGCTGAAGCCGCTCCCACGGGCGATTTTCGTCTTGCGGGGCGGCGCGGGCGCCATGGCCGTTAGCCGGGCCGCACCCTGTTCGCATGCTCGCGCTGGGTTGACATCCCCGAACCGTTCGGCTTCCATGGCCAGGAACTGGGAATCGGCCGGCGCTTTGCCTGCCATCGCGTGGACTCGGCCATTGGGGACTGCTATCGATGACGGACACACGGATCGCCACCCTTTGCCCCGGCTGCTTCGCCGCCCCGGGTCGGGCCGGACCCTGTCTGCGGTGCGGCTATGACGAAGGGGCCGAGCGCAGCGGTTTTCTTTTGCCCCACAGTACCTTGCTGCACGGCCAATACCTGGTCGGTCGGGTGCTCGGCAGGCCGGGCGGGTTCGGTATTACCTATCTGGGTTGGGACCAGCGTTTCGCGACCCGGGTCGCTATCAAGGAATACCTGCCCCGCGAGTGGGCGGGGCGCGCCGCCGACGGGATCACCGTCACGCCCCACTGCCGAGATGATGAGGGCGGGTTCTTTCAATATGGACTGGAGCGCTTCCTAACCGAAGCCCAAACGCTGGACCGGATCGATCATCCCAACGTGGTGCGGGTGCGCAGCTTCTTCCCGGCCAATGGGACTGCCTATCTGGTCATGCGCTACTACCCGGGTCGCTCGCTCGCCGAGCACTTGGCAGAGCGGGGCGGACGGCTGCCGGAAGGGGAGGCTCGCCAACTGATTCTGCCCATCCTCGAGGGCTTGAGTGCAGTTCACGCCGAGGGCTTCCTACACCGCGACATCAAGCCCGATAACATCTACCTGGCCCAGATCGCTGGCGGCGGGTCACGTCCCCTCCTGCTGGACTTTGGCGCCGCCCGTTATGGCATGGGCGTACATGCTCGTACCGTGATCTACAGCCGGGGCTATTCAGCCCCCGAGCAGCATCACGAGGAGGGCAATCAAGGTGCCTGGACCGACATCTATGCCACCGCCGCTGTCCTCTATCACCTGGTGACCGGCAAGGCGCCGGTCGGAGACAAGCTGAGGCCGGCCGCCGACTTCGGCGTATCCAAGCCGCTCAGCGATCTGCTGGCGGCGGGTCTGGCGATTCAACCCAAGGATCGGCCGCAGACGGTCGCCGCCTTTCAGACCAGGCTGACGCGGTGCGTTCCGCCGGAACCGGGACGCGCCCGGCCGCGCTGGTTCTGGCCGGCGGTGGTCACACCCGTCCTTGGGCTGGTCGGACTGGGCGTCTCGTACCCGTATCACGCGGGTGGTCCGGTGGCCCCAGTTCAGCCGTCGGCCGACGACCGCCGCCATGCGTCGGCCCAGGCGCAGCCTCAGGCAGACGCGGCCGACGCGGCCCGCGCGGCGCAGCGGCTCAAGGACGCTGATGACCGGGCCTTTGCCGCCGCGCGCACGGCGGACACCGACCCCGCCTATCGCGCCTATCTCGATGCCTGTACGGCCGACGGCTGCGCGCACCGGGTCCAGGCCGAGCAACGGATCGCTGACCTGGCGCAGGCGCGGCGTGCCGCGGATCTCAACGACTACGCGGCAGCGGCCAAGCAGGATACCGCGGACGCCTATCGTGCCTATCTGGCGGGCTGCTCCGCCAAGGGCTGCGCCAAGGGCGACGAGGCCCGGGCCAGTCTGGAGCGCATCGCCAAAGCGGAGCGCGACCGGCAGGCGGCCATCGTCCCGGCGATGGTGCGCATCGGCGCCGGCAGCTTCTCCATGGGCTGCCAGCCGGGCGAGACGGAGTGTGACGACGACGAGAAGCCGGCCCATTCGGTCAAGGTGGCCGCCTTTGAGCTGGGCAAGACGGAGGTGACCATGGCGCAGTTCCGCGCCTTCGTGGCGGCCAATCCCGGTTACCTGACCGAGGCGGAAAAGGGCGATGGCTGCTATGGATGGAAAGACAACTCCTGGGTCAAGGACAAGGCGTTTTCCTGGCGCAACGTTGGCTTTGCGCAGGAGGATCGCTCGCCGGTGGTCTGTGTCTCCTGGAACGATGCCAAGGACTATGTGGCCTGGTTGAGCAAACAGACCGGTCAGACCTTCCGCCTGCCCACTGAGGCCGAATGGGAGTACGCCGCCCGTGCCGGGACCCAGACCGCCTTCAGCACCGGCAACTGTATCAAGACCGACCAGGCCAACTACAACGGTAACTACGACTATGCCGACTGCGGTGCCAAGACCGGGGTCTATCTGAAAAAGACCCAGCCGGTCGGCAGTTATCCGGCCAATCCCTGGGGTCTGTACGACCTGCACGGAAATGTCTGGGAGTGGGTGCAGGACTGTTATCATGCGAACTACACCGGTGCGCCGAAAGACGGAGAAGAATGGCGTGATTCTTGCATCGAGAGTGGGCGGCGCGTGCTGCGCGGCGGTTCCTGGTTCAGCCACCCGAGGAACCTCCGCTCCGCCTACCGCGTCTGGGACGGCACCGGCAACCGGGACTACGATCTCGGTTTCCGCGTGGCCAGGACGCTTACCCCTTAATCCTTTACTTCTTTACCTCTTGAAAAGTTGACAGAAATGGCTGCTGGGGACGCTCTGGTTTGGTGTGGGGGGTTCCAAGGGGGGCAGCGCCCCCCTTGGTCGATTTTTTTTTGACTCCTGATGCCCGATAACGCCCGGCGCACCGGTGGCGCCCTGGAGTCGCACTGGTCGAAAGACACCACGCGGTGGACATTCGTCGATCCCGAGTGCTCAGGCGATTTCAGGAAAACCTGGTACCGACCACGGTCAGAGCGCAGCGAGCACCCCGTTCCAGCCGATCTTGCGGACCGACCCCAACGGGGTCGAACATACCAGCCCAGGGCAACGCCCTGGGTATGTGGTATATGAGGGGGCTCAGCCCTGAAAGGGCGTGACATAACGGCGCAGTTTCGTATGTCACGCCCCTTCAGGGCTAGGCCGACGATATGTCACTAACCCAGGGCGCTGCCCTGGGCTGGTATGTCTTGCCCCTTCGGGGCTTAGGTTGCTGGCAAGCGGAATCCAGGTCTTGGCTGCAACACACTGATTCCGCGTCTGTCTGCGAGGTCGCCCCCGGATTCCGCTGCGGCTGCATCCGGGCTATATCTGGTACGTTCCGAATACTTTCACAGTCTCACTGGGGTGCGGCGCTCCCAGTGGTCGGACTTATGACCGAGGCATAGCGGCGAGGCGCGCGATCTGCGGCCGCGGACGCTGTCGCGCTTGCCAAACGTCATAGGCCATCTGCTGCTCGAGCCAGAGTTCGGCGCGCCCGCCGCGTTCGGCGCCGAGCCATGCCTCAAGGCGCAGGGCCATGTCGGGCGAGATGGCCGCGCGCCCGTTGAGCACGCGCGACAGGGCCGTGCGGGTCACACCGAGGTGCCGGGCGGACTCGGTGACGGTGAGCCCGAGCGCCGGCAACACGTCGTCCCGCAGGGTCTCTCCGGGGTGGGGCGGGTTGTGCATGTCGCTCATGATGGTTGCCTAGTGATAATCCTGGTAATCGACAAGGATTGCGTCTGCGCCCTCGAAAACGAAGGTCAGACGCCAGTTAGCGCTGACCCAGACTGCCCAGTGTCCGGTCAGGTCCGCCGAGAGCGGATGCAGCTTCCAGCCGGGCAGGTTCATATCTTGCGGGGACGCGGCAGCGTCCAGGCGTGCCAACTGCCGCCGGAGTTTCGGCGCATGGGCGGCCTGGATACCCGCCTTCGATCCAGTCTCGAAGAAGCGCTGAAGCCCTTTGTGCCTGAATTGCTTAATCACGAGGCCAAGTGTATAGCGTCGCTACACTACCGGCAAGTGCCCCCCGCCAGGTTCGCAGAGGGAACCCAGCGCCTCAGGGTCGCCCAAGCTCCAGTGCATCGCCGACCCGAATGGCGCGCCGCGCGGCCTCGCCGCCGTTGATCTCCAGGATGTAACGGATCGCGCTGGATTCGCTTGGGTAGGTCGGGCAGACCGGTTGCCGGCAGGGTGGGGCGTCGGCCACGACCTGCCGCAGCACACCATTGCCATCGAAATACAGCAGGTCCAGCGGGATCAGGGTGTTCTTCATCCAAAACACGGCCCGGCCGGGCGGCTGGAGGATGAACAGCATCCCCTGGTCAGCCGGCAGGCGTTGGCGGAACATCAGGCCGCGGGTCAGTTCTTCTGGCGTCTGTGCCAACTCCACCCGAAAGGTCGCGGTGCCGACGCGGACTTTGGCGTGGTCGGCGGCGCTGAGCCCCTGGACCAGTGTTAAACCCAGGAGCAGGGCGAGCAGTGCCGTGATGTGCGGCGGTCGTCGTTGGCGCTCGCGGCTTTGTAGGCTGGGTAGAGCGGAGCGAAACCCAGCAATCAACGCCTTGGCGAAGCGCTGACGATGGGTTTCGCTGCGCTCAACCCATCCTACGGGAATAGCTCGTAGCGGTGTCACGCGGGTGGTAGGCAATGGTGTAGCAGCAATCATGATCAGCGCCTCTGTTTTGCCGGTACTGGATTAGTGCTGGCAGCTCGGGCAATAGAAACTGGAGCGCTGGCCGATACGCCGTTCCTGTAGCCGCGTGCCGCAGTTCAGGCAGGGCTGGCCGGTGCGTCCATAGACCCGCAGCGAGCGGGCGAAATAGCCGGGGTTGCCGTCCTCCTGCACGAAGTTGCGCAGCGTGGTGCCGCCCTGGACGATGGAGGCGTTGAGCACGGTGCGGATGGTCTCGGCCAGGCGCTGGTAGCGCACCGCCGCGACGCGGTGACAGGCGCGCGCCGGGTGGATGCCGGCCAGAAACAGTGACTCGCTGGCATAGATGTTCCCGACCCCGACCACCACCGCGGCGTCCATGACGAATGACTTGACCGCCACCCGCCGCCCGCGGCTCGCACGGTACAGGTGGTCCCCGTCGAAGTCGTCTTCCAGCGGCTCGGGCCCCAGGTCGCACAGCAGTGGGTGCCGGCTCACCGCCACGGCCGGCGGGTCGGGCGTCCAGATCATGAGGCCGAAGCGGCGCGGGTCGTGAAAACGCAAGGCGCGGCCGTCGGTGAGGACCAGATCCACATGGTCATGCTTCATGGGCGGGGCCTGCGCGGCCACCACCCGCAGGCTCCCGGACATCCCCAGGTGCAGGATCAGGCTGCCGCCGGCGACCTCCATCAGCAGATACTTGGCGCGCCGGGAGAGCGGCCCAATCAAGGCACCGGCCAGGCGTGCGGGCAGGTCCGGGGGGATCGGCAGGCGCAGGCGGGGATCGCGCACCACCATCGCCTCGATCCGCTGCCCCGCGAGGTGGGGGCGGATGCCGCGTAGCGTGGTCTCGACCTCCGGGAGTTCGGGCACCCTAATACCGCCGCAGTGAGGGTGTGATCTCGGCCTTGGGAACCTTGCGTGGCGGCGCGGCGCCGTCCCCGGCGGGTGGCTCCTGCCCCTCCTGGGGTGCGAAGGGGTCCACGCCGAACCCGGCCGGCGGGGCCTTGTAGGGCTCGACGCCGAACCCGGCCGGCGGCGCTTGACCCGGCGGTGGCTGGTCGGGCGAGCCGCCGCCCGGGCGCTGGTCCGGACTGAGGCGGACCACCGGTGGGGCGCCCGGGTCTGGCGCCGCGATAGCGGGGAGTTCGGCGGACGGCGCGAAGGGGTCGGCGGTCGCGGTGGGCGTCGTCGGGGGCACCGCAGGTTTGGTCGGTGCGCGGGCGGGCGGCGCGACAGGTCGTGGCACTGCGGCGCTCGGGGGCAGACCTGGTGGGCCGGGGTCGACGGCACTGGGGTCCAGCTCCAGCAGCAGGCTGTCGCTCAGGACATAGCGCAATTTGAGATCCAGTCGGGTCCAGTGCCGTCGGTCTGCGGAGACGACGAAGCGCAGCAGCGCGCCGTCCCCGAACTTGACCTGGAGCGGTTCACCGCTGAGCTCTTCGGTCATGGGTTCGACCCGCTCCGCCGTGAGTCCCGTCAAGTTTTTCAGTGAGTTAGCTGATAGCGGTACCCCGTTGAGTGTGGCATAGCTCGGTGACTGCCCGCGGGGCAGGAGTTTGCGCGAGTAATAGTCGATAGGCGGCGCGATAAGTCGGGGGTAGACGCTGTCCTCGATCAGATGCACCAGCCCATCCGCGGGTGCATAGACATAGCGGCGGCTTCCCAGTGGATCGAGGCCGCCGAAGCCGAGCCGCAGGTTGTCAAGCGTGAGGCGCAGCCGGGCCGGGTCCAGTCCCAATTCACGCAGTGCGGCGGACTGGGCCGGGAAGCTGCGCTGCACCGGGGCGGTGAGTACGCCGAGCAGCCGCTCGACCTGACCCGGCTCCGCGTCCAGGTCCACGGGCTCGCGCAGCCGCCAGCCGTCCTGGGTGCGCTCCAGTTGGATGCGGGGTTCGCCGTCGCGTTCCACCTCAATGAGTCGCAGTTCCGCCGCGACGATCCCGGTCAGGGTCTGGGGCGGGTCCGCGACGGTGAGGACATGATGGATGGTGAGCCCCAGCCCCAGCAGCATCAGCAATAAGATCAGATTGGCGATCCAGCGTGCAGCCATGGTTCAACCCCGCGCGCGCGTCCAGCGCATCGTCAGACCCGCCATGAGGAAGAGCCCGGGCAACAGGATCAGCGACCCCAGCCCCAGCAGTAGGCGCCGGGTCCGGTTCAGGACCAGGCCCGCGGCCGGGCCGGGGTTTGGGGGCAGGGCAAACAGCGATTCCTCGCCGCTCACCCAACGCAGCAGCTTGAGTCCCAGTGCGCGGTTGCCGTAGGCGTTGATCTGGGCGTTGCTCACGAAGTCCCCATCGCCGACGATCAGCACCCGCTGGACCTGACCTTCAGTCCCCACTGGTCGGGTCAGGGCCAGGACCACCGGGAGTGGGCCGGCCTGCTCGCCGACCACCTCGTCGCGGTCGATGTTGCCCTCGATACGTCCGGTCTCATTCCAGCTCCCCGCGCCGGTGCTCAAGAACCCGGTCAGCGTCCAGCCGGGGGCGGTGCGGGTTTGGAAGGCGACCGCCCCGGGTAGCAGGGCCGCCGCCTTGAGGCCGGCCCCTAAGGGGTCGTCCGGGTAGTCGGCGATGACGGCCATCGCCGCGGTGTTGGATTCGAACTCGGCCGCCTTGGGGTCGACCACGACGCCCGGCAGCAGGCCGATCCCGAGCAGGTCCGTCAGCGTCTCGAGTCCGTTCATTGGACCCGGGTCCAGGAGCCATACCAGATTGCCGCCCCGGTCCAGATATTGGGCGAGCCGGTCCGCCTCCTTGGGGAAGAGTGCGATCTCCGGGTTGGTGATCAGGGCCAACTGGGTGTTCGTCGGCACGTCCGCCACGCTCGTGAGATCGAGGTTGCGCAGCAGGAAACCGCGGTCCTTCAGTTCCTGGCCAAAGCGCCCCAGGTCGCGGGGTCCATCGCCATTGATCCGGCGCTCGCCGTGACCCTCCAGCACCGCTACCCAGGGTGCCCGGGTGGTGTTGAGGCGCGCGATGGCGGCGGTGAGTGCACGCTCGCCGACCTCGTTCAGGGTCTCACGCCGTCCCCGGTATTCCAGCATGATCTGGCCGGCCCGGGAGACCTTGGCGTCCCGCGCCTGTTCCGGGAAGCGCTGCGGGTCCACGAAGCGGACCTTGAGGTCAGGCGCCGCGCGCCGATAGCGGGCCAGCAGGCGCTCGATGGTCTTGCCCAGGGGGTCCCGGGGGTTGATGAACACGGTGGCGCGCAGCGGTGAGTCCAGACGCTTGAGGATCGCCGCCGACTCCGGGCTGAGTGAGTTGGCGCCCTCGCCGGTCCAGTCCCAGTAGTGCCCGTTGCGGGCGATCAACCAGCCCGCGGCGATCACACAGGCGAGCAGCAGCAGAGTGAAAAGGGTGTCCACCAGCGGCCGTTCGATGCCTCTGGCAGCCTCCACGATGGGTTTGGTCCAGCCGGTGTTCATTGATCTCACGCGAGCCGCCGGTTGGCCAGTCGCCGGTGGGTGAGGGCCAGGAAGAATCCGGTGAACAGCAGGAAGTAGGCGAGGTCACTGACGCGCACCGCCCCCAGCAGGAACCAGAAGAGGTGCTCGTTCCAGGCCAGCCAGCCGAACAGCGACAGCCCCGGGATGCTGAGATCCTGGGCGCGCCCGATGATGGAGAACAGGAGTAGTAGACCGAAGGCGGCCAGCACCGCCGCCCCCGGCTGGTCGCTCAGGCTGGCGGTGTAGAGCCCGATGGCGCCGAACATCAGGGCCGCAAGCCACAGTCCCAGGGTGGCCGCCGCGCAGAGCCCCAGGTCGAGGTGCGCGGTGCCCGCGAGCAGGGTCAGGTTCAAGGCCGGCAGCAGGCACAGTGGGGTGAGCAGGGCCGCCGTACCGAGGAATTTTCCCAGCACCACGGTGTAGAGGTGGATCGGTGCCGCCCCGATCAAGTCGAAACTCCCGTCCCGGAACTCGGCGCTCAACATGCGCATGGCGATCAGCGGGGCGGCCAGCATGGCGATCACGGCGGCGAAGCCGAACAGGTTGAGCGCCACTTCCAGCGACAGGCTCGCCACCCGCTCATCGGCCCCGAGCCCGCTGAAATCGTCCACCACCTTAAGGAAGACCCAGGCGAGCACCACTTGGGAGGCCCCGAGCAGCACCCATAGCAGTGGCGTGACCAGCCCGCCGCGCAACTCCCGGCCGGCGATGGTGAGGATCATGTCCGCTCCTCCGCCCCGATCAGGTCGAAGAAGACCCGCTCCAGGTCGCTGCGCTCGGGGGTGAGTTCCTGCAGGCCGAGCCCCGCCGCTACCAATTGCCGGGTCAGTTCCTCGGGTCCCGCGTCGGGCTTGAGGACGACACGGATGCGCTCATCCGGCAGTGAAGTCGCTGCGGCGACGCAGGCGAGCGCGGCGAGTGAGGCACAGTGCGCCGGTGCGCTCAGGCGCAGCCGCCAGATCAGGGCGCTCTGGTGGGCGGCCAGGTGGTCCCCGCGCAGCAGGCGGCCCCGGTGGAGGATCGCCACGCGGTTGCACACGGCCTGGACCTCGGGCAGGATGTGGCTGGAGAAGATAACGCCGCTGTCGCGGGAGAGTTCGCGCACCAGGTTGCGTACCTCGCGGACCTGCACCGGGTCCAGCCCCTCCGTGGGTTCGTCGAGGATCAGCAGGGGGGGGCGGTGCAGGATCGCCTGCGCGATGCCCAGGCGCTGGCGGAAGCCCTTGGACAGCTTGGCGATGGGCCGCCGGCCCAGGCCATCGAGCCCGCACCGGTGCTTGGCCTCCGCCACCGCGTCCGCCGTTTTGGCGCGCGGGACGCGGTGCAGCCGGGCGCAGAACTGGAGGTATTCGTCGAGGCGCAGATCCTGGTAGAGGGGCGGGCGTTCGGGCAAATAGCCCAGGAGCCGCTTGGCTGCGACCGGGTTGCGTGCCAGATCGATGCCGGCGATCTCCACCTGACCGCTGCTCGGGGCCAGGTTGCCGCTCAGCAGTCGCAGACAGGTGGTCTTGCCGGCGCCGTTGGGGCCCAGCAGGCCAAGCACCTCCCCCCGTGCCAGGGTCAGGTTCAGTCCGGCCAGGGCCGTATGGGGGCCGAAGCGACGGGTCAGGTCGGTTACGCGTACCAGAGTTTCCATAGATCGGGCACGATACCGACTTCGGTCGGACTTGCCAAACGCTCGTGCCGGTCCCCCCGCCCCGGTGGCACTGTGACGCTGTCATTGCACGACAGTGCTTGGCGATTCGGCCGCGGCGTGGCACCCTCCCATCTTCGTACAGCGTGAGACCGACAACACCCAAGGGGGCCATCGCGGATGCATACGGAACGGGCAGAGACTGCGCTCACCCTGAGCGCCGAGGAACGACATGAAATGATCGCCGTCGCCGCCTATTACCTGGCGGAACAGAGAGGGTTTCCTGGGGAAGGGGCGCTCGAGGACTGGATCCTCGCCGAACACCAGATCGACCGGATGGTCGAGCGCATGCACCAGGACGGCACCAATCGCCGCGCCCTGGAGCGCATGGGGCTGCGCAACGCGCTGAAGCTCTGGGGTCAGGACGAGACGGACGCGTCCTGATCGCGGTCTGACTCCGGCCCCGGGGAGCGCGGGGAGCGGCCTATTTGCGCGGCAGCTCGATCGGTAAACCTGGCTTCACGGGGCCGCTGGGCCTGGGTTCCTCGGCGGGCTTCGGCGCGGTTTTCGGCGTCGGTTTGGCCAGGAACGACGGGCCCTTGGGGCCGGCGCCGATGCCGGTGCCCAGCATGTTGACCACCTCCGCGCTCTTGCCTGGGATCTCGAAGCGCATTTCTGGCCAGATGGCGAGCCCTTTGGCCGCCGAGACGGTCCCGCTGCCGGCCTTGTCGGTGGTGGTGCCGGAGAGGGCCGTGCGCACGATCAGGTCGCTCTCCCCAGTGATGCCGGTGAGCTTGCCGGTGCCCCCGGTCAGCTTGAAGGTGCCGGTGCAGGAGCCGGGCTCACCGTCGCAGTTGTACTCGGCGTAGATGTAGTCCCCGGTCGGGCTCTCGATGGTACAGTAGCCGTGACCCTTGATGGTGTTGGCGAGGATCTCGGTGATCTGGGTGGACGGACAGGTGAAGAGGGCGGCGTCCAGGAGCCCCTGGCCGTGCTCGATGTACATGATGCCCTCAAAGGTGCCGATGAACTGGAGCTTGTCCACGGCCACCTGATAGATCTGGCCGTTGGCCTCCCAGGGGGCGAGGATCTTGGCCGTGCCCTGGTCCGCCCACAGGGGTGAGGCCAGGGTCATGCCGGTGAGGGCGAGCAGGGGGGCAAGGTTGGCCATCGGGAGCTCTAGGGCTTCACGGCCGGTGCTGGCTTCGCGGCCGGGGTTGGGGCGGCTGCTGGTGCTGGCTTTGCTCCCGGGGTCGGTGCGGCTGTTGGTGCTGGTTTTGCTCCCGGGGTCGGCGTGGCTGTCGGTGTTGGCTTTGCGGCCGCGGTCGGTGCGGGCTGGGGTGTCGCCGGGGCACCGCCGGGGGCGCCGGCATCGGCCTTGTCCATCGCCGTCACCGCCTCTTCGGGTGTTTCGGACTGGACCACCGCCAGGCACTCGGCGATGTAGTCTTCCATGTCCTCCGGGGCCACCTCCTCCTCGGCCGCCATCTTGCGGCACTCAGCGGCCGTGTCTTCGGCCAGGCTCAGGGTCGGGTAGCCGGCGGCCAGAAAAATGGCCAGTGGCAGGACAGGCAGTGAACGCTTCATGGTAGTTCTGCTCCTAACGGGATGCGAGGGATGGGGTTACCGGCGCCGGTGCTCGGAGCGCGCACGCCGGTGGCTGGTCCGCGGCAGGCCGGTCAAGCATGCTATGGTATACGGCGACGGATGATAGCCGCGCCGGCCCCATACGGTAAATCGGCGTCTGCGCGGCCGTGCAGGTAGACTTCGCGGCTGCGCCTCCAGCATACTCGTGCCCCATACCTGCCGTCGGGCCTTCGGGCGCCGTCGGCACGCCGCCACCCAACCCAATCCGTTAAGACACCGCGGTCATCCGGCCTAAGGAGTTCGTGCCTTGAGCATCGACTGGAACGCCTATCCCTGTGGGGACTTGTACGACGAGCTGGTCGCCGCTCCGGGCCAGGGTCGCAACGCCTTTGCCGGGTTCCTGGATGACCTGACGGCGCTGGGATCGGACGAACTGGTGGCCCGCCAGGAGGCCGCCGAGGTGGCGATCAAGGAGATGGGCATCACCTTTACCGTTTACTCGGAGGAGGGGGGCGCGATCGACCGCGCCTGGCCCTTCGATATCATCCCGCGGATCATCCCCAAGTCAGACTGGGACCGGGTTGAGGCGGGGCTCAAGCAGCGGGTGCAGGCGCTCAACCTCTTCATCGACGACCTCTACCACGACCAGCGCATCATCAAGGATGGGGTCTTCCCGGCCGCGGTGCTGGCCAAGTCGGCCAACTTCCGGCCCCAGTGCGTGGGGGTGAACCCGCAGCTCGGCATCTGGGCGCACATCTGCGGCTCGGACCTGGTGCGCGACGCGGACGGGACCCTCTATGTCCTGGAGGACAACCTGCGCGTCCCCTCCGGCGTGTCTTATATGCTGGAGAACCGTCTGGTGACCAAGCGGGTCTTCCCGGAGCTGTTCGAGCACTATGCCCCGCTCCCGGTGGACGACTACCCATCGCAGCTCTTCGATACCCTGGCGGCGCTCTCGCCGCGCCCCGCGGACTACCCGCAGGTGGCCGTGCTGACGCCGGGCATCTACAACTCGGCCTATTTCGAGCACGCCTATCTGGCCCAGCAGATGGGCTGCGAACTGGTAGAGGGGCGCGATCTGTTTGTGGATAAGGACGACTGTGTCTTCATGCGCACGGTGGATGGTCCCAAACGGGTGGACGTGATCTATCGGCGGGTGGACGACCTGTTCCTGGACCCGGAGGTCTTTCGCCCCGACTCCACCCTGGGGGTGCCGGGCCTGATGCGCGCCTGGACCGCCGGCACCGTGGCCCTGGCCAATGCCCCGGGGGCCGGGGTGGCGGACGATAAGGTGGTCTATGCCTTCGTGCCGCAGATTATTAAATTCTATCTCGACGCCGACCCGATACTGCCCAATGTGCCGACCTATCGCTGCATGGACCCGGAGTCCCTGGCCTACACCCTGGCCCACATGGAGCGCCTGGTGGTGAAACCGGCCAACGAGTCCGGCGGCTACGGGATGCTGATCGGTCCGGCCTCCACGCCCGCGGAGCGCGCGCAGTTCGCGCAGCTGATCCGAGCCGACCCGCGCAACTATATCTCCCAGCCGGCGCTCAAGCTCTCCACGGTGCCGACCATCGTCGGGCGGGGGCTGGAGCCCCGGCATGTGGACCTGCGTCCATTCATCCTGTCGGCGGACCGTCAGCAGGTGACCATGGGCGGGCTGACCCGCGTGGCGCTGCGCAAGGGGTCGCTGGTGGTCAATTCATCCCAGGGCGGGGGGAGTAAGGACACCTGGATCGTTCCGGATTGAGCGGTCAGTCGGCCGCTCAATCCGGACTGTATTCGTTTTGCTCTCGTGACACCGCTGCGGCGGTGTCACGCGTGTGTTGGGCGCTGTGCGCCCCGAGGCCGCCGGCCGGAGTCACGATCAAGACCGGCGGCGCGAGTTTCTACGCGGCGTTGGAGTTTCAGGCCAGCGTGATTGTTTGCTATTAGAGGGTGCTTGGGAATGCTGTCGCGCGTCGCTGAGAACATCTATTGGTTGGGCCGCCACGTTGAGCGGGCCGAGAACGCCGCCCGGGTCGTTGCGGTCAATGCCAACCTGCTCATGGACCTGCCGCGGGGCATTGCCCCCGGCTGGCGCCCGCTGGTGGACATTACCGGGGCCAATGCCCAGTTCGAGACCGACTACCAGGACTATGACGAAGACCACGTCGTGCATTTCCTGCTGGGCGATACTCGCAACCCCGGGTCCATCCTCTCCGCCTTGGAGGCTGCCCGGGAGACCTGCCGTACTATCCGCGATTTCCTCCCGCGTGAGGTCTGGGAGGTCTTAAATCAGCTTTATCTGTACGGTCGCGACGAACTCGGGCGTGGCATGACCAAGGGCGGTCGCCATGGCTATCTGAAGTCCATCATCCTGGGCGCCCAGGGGATCAATGGGCTACTCTCCGGCACCATGCTCCACGATCAGGGCTATGAGTTCCTGCACCTGGGGCGCTACCTGGAGCGGGCGGACATGACCACTCGCATCATCGACGTGCGCTCCGCCAACCTGCTGCCCCATGCGACGACCGAACTGCAACCCTATGAGACCATCCAGTGGGTCAGCGTACTCAAGTCACTGAGTGCCTATCAGGCCTACCGGCGCAGCGAGCAGGTGCGCGTGCAGCGTGAACCGGTGTTGCGCTTCCTGTTCCAGCACCAGGCATTTCCCCGCGCGGTGCGCTATTGCATCGATGGCTCCCGCCGCTGTCTGGAGACGCTGCCGCGCAATGAGGCGGCGCTGCGTGTGGCCGGCCGGTTGCGGCGCAGCCTGGAGGCGGCGGAGCCCTGGCAGCTCGATCAGCAGCAACTCCATGCCCATGTGGATGTTTTGCAGCTGGCCATCGGGGACCTGCACGCGGAGATCGCCCGGACCTGGTTCCCGCCGCCGCTGGTGCTGGACGTCGCGGCCTGAGGCCTTGATGTTGCCTGCCAGTATGACGACCGCGCGATGACCTTGCAGACGCTGTTGTTCTGGGATCAGGTCGGCCATCTGGGCGCGGCGGGTCTGATGTTGCCCCTGCTGCTCATCGTCTGCGCGTGTCTGTGGCAGACCGGCCAGCGGGCCGTTGCCGGTCGTTGGTTGCTGCTGCTCGCGGCGGGGGCGGCGCTGGTGCTGATGACCAAGCTCGTGTTCATGGTCTGGGGCATGGGGAGTGTGGCACTCGACTTCACCGGCATCAGCGGGCACACCACCCTGGCCACCGCCATCCTGCCGGTGTGGCTGGCGTGGCTGCCGGGTCGCTGGGGCGGGCGCCGCGTTCAGTGGGTCGCGCTGCTGATAGGGCTTGGCATCGGCGCCCTGGTCGGCTGGTCGCGGATCGCGGTGGGCGCGCATAGTGTGAGTGAATCGGTTGCCGGCTGGTTACTTGGGGCGGCGATCGCGACGGCCGCGTTCCACTGGTTCGATCAGCGGGTGTCGCCGCCCTTGCTAGCCAGGGGTGCTGGGCTGATGCTGCTGCTTGCACTGAGTCCGATCGCCGCGAATTGGCTCCCGACCGAGCAGTGGGAGCGGCGGATCGCCCAGGCGCTGTCGCCGACCGGGGTCGTGCATCACCGCAGCTGGCTGCGGGCGCAAGCGGGTGGCCGAAGAGTGGTGCGCAAATGAACGCAAATAAGCGAAAATGAGACAAGTATTTATTGGGTTGGCAGTTCGGGGATCTGCTACGACGGGCCTTCGCTTGTACGTTGAGCTCTTATTCCCCACGTGCAAGAGGCGTCAGCTATGTATCTGAAGTCGTTCTCGGTTACCGGATACCGCTCGTTTGCTAACCGGATTACGCTGGAAGATCTCGGGCCGGTAGTCGTCCTGTTTGGAACCAACAACGCAGGAAAGAGTAACCTGCTGCGGGCGATCGACCTATTCAGCCGGCTCCTTGGGACACCGCTTGTGCGGCTCCTCGACACAACCCCCAGGAATAGCGACGCATACTATGAAGAGTACCAACAGGATGCCTGGATGTTCAATCTTTCTGGTCCTCCGGTCATCGAATTGCATGCCGTCCTGACACCCGACAAGACCGATAGCCAATCCACCAGCTTTGGTTTCCGTATCGAGAGACAGGATGGCGCTATCGTGACCCAGTTGACCGATTGGGTTGGCTGTGATGCCGATAACTTGTTGGCGCGTTTGAGAGAGGCCGAAAGTGACTATGTTTCAGAACTCCAGTCCGAATCACCTTTCCTTCCGGGTATTGCCGATCAAATCGCTGACCGATGGCAGGCCATGTCCAGACAGTGGGATCAAGCGGTCGTCGCCCTGCGGCCAGGGATGACGATCCACCGCTCGGCTGGGCAGGAGTCGGCTGGTCGAGATCTGCGTGATCGCTTTATGGGCCTAACTCGTACCATGGACCTCGCGCGACGAAAGCGCAGTGCTTGGGCCATCGACCGCTTTGGTCACGTTGCGGTTGGCCTTCCGTTGGGCCGGTTGGAGCCGGTCGAGAATCCGCCCGACTACCCGAACGACTTCGGCTGGCTAAGCGATGTCGGTGTGCTGCCTTTGAATCAGCTTGGGTCCGGGGCGGTGGCGAGCTTTTCCCTGCTGGCCACCTTGGCGTTGGCAGAGCAACCGCTGGTGGGTCTCGAGGAACCGGAATCCCACCTCAATGCGCAGGTGCAATCGAGTCTCGCGGAGTGCCTTGCTGCGGCAATGGACGGTGATGACACGGCGAGTCAGTTTTTTATCGTGACTCACTCGCCGAATTTCGCATTACCTCATTTTGATATCCGTTTGGTTGAACAGCGTGCGAGTGGTACCGTTATTAACAAGGAGGCACCCAAGAAAATGAACGCGTTTGCGACTGCCGCACCTGCTGTTGATGACGTCACCAGAACTGTCTCACTCTTGAACTACGATGGTAGCGTGCGATTGCCGGACTATGTGTTGGATGAACTTA
This sequence comes from uncultured Thiodictyon sp., assembly GCA_903837595.1. GTDB lineage: Bacteria > Pseudomonadota > Gammaproteobacteria > Chromatiales > Chromatiaceae > Thiodictyon. The sequence continues at coordinate 3,886 of CAILVI010000385.1, read as the reverse complement.
AGACAAGCAGCGGGCGCTTCGTATATTTCGTGCGTGCGCAGCCCGCGGGTTTTCGCATTGTGAGCGAGCCCGAGATGGCGGCGATGTTGGGGGAAGGTGAAATGTGACGCGCTTCTTCCTTGATACCAATATACTCTTCAAACAGCGCTTCGTCAGCGAGTTGTCACGCCGATGTGACGCGTGCAGCCACCGTATTTGTGTCTCGGCATTGGTTCATATGGAGCGCGTGTTCCAATTGAGACGGCAGAAAGGCGTCGACTTTGATCCTGCGTTCGTCGATTCCTACATAGCGACCCACAAAATCGAAATCGTTGCGTTTGACCGGGACGCGGCCGATCATGTGGCAAAGATTTTGGGTACGGAATTCCCCTGCGATGCAGATTGGCAACTCGCGAAATGGCTAAGATGTGCGCAGGCTGTTGGTCAGGATCGGGCACCGCCTGCCAGCCCCCGCAGCCCTGCGACCCTGGATTGGCTGATCGCTCGACATGCTGCGGGAGACAACATAGTGATCGTTTCCGATGATCGCGGTAGCGAGTTTCCGATTAGTGTGCGACGAGTTGGACAAGAAGAGGCGTTGGAAATCGCAGCGCTTGGGGAGGGCGAGACTATGATTGCGATTGCGATGGTGAACCGTAAAGGTGGCGTAGGGAAGACTACGCTAACCTTGGCGCTGGCAGATTTCCTTAATGCAATCCATGGCTTCAGGATCTTGGTGGTGGACATGGACCCCCAGTCCAACGCATCCCTCACTATGCTCGGTGAGAAGCGCTGGGTGAAATGCGACCAAGATTGTAAGACGGTCGCAGATATCTTCGCGGAGGTCCAAAAGAACGGTTCTATACCTGCTGGCTTCGGTAAGGCGCTGGTAATCTCCGGAATCGAACGCGTCAAAGGTGTATCCGGGACTCTTAGCCTGATCCCTTGTACCCCGCGCCTGCAGCAGATCGAGGAGGAGCTGATGGAAGGAGATGCGGCGTGGCGCTATGTAATGGGCAGCCCTTATTTCCTCCTGCACGCGGCCCTATCGAAGGATGTCTTTCCCTCTTTCGACTTCGTCCTGATCGATTGCCCGCCGGCATTGGGAGTGGCGACACTCAATGCGTTGACCGCGGCGAATGGATATATCATGCCGACTATCGCCGATCACGTCTCTACCATCGGCGTTAGCCAACTCGATGGACGAATCCGGGACCATAGCAAGGGCATCCGGCGTGAAATAAAACGCTACGGAACTATCGTCAATCGCTTTAAGTCTGCGACGATTCTGCATCGCACGATACTCGCGGAGATGCGCGCAAAGCCCGAGTTTCAACCCGTTTGGGATATCATTGTTCCCGATACAGTGAAGGCCGAAGAGGCATACGCCAAACACGAGGAGATCCTCACCCTGAGGGGTCGCTATGGTCAAGAATCTCACATCTACTTCCAGGCACTCGGCCAACTCGCCGAAGAATTCATCCGTAGAGTCTCATGAGCTAAGTATAGATGCGTTGGATGAAATCGTATGGGAGGTGATGCAGCGCCACCTCCCTGCAATCTGCGATGAGATCGCAATGGCACTCGGCAAGAAGGCGGTCGGTGGTGCTGCGCGGGGCCGGTGGCCGGACGTCCGAGTTGCGGCGCTGCCAAGTGCGGAGGCTTTATTTCGCGCCGCCGCGCAAGGCGGAGAAGTGGCGCTCGCGCGCGAGCTTGCGTTGCCGCGGGAGCAGTTGATCGGGATTATCGGCGCGATGGGCTTGGACCCCTCCCGGCGGGTGCGGCGATGGAAGGACGAACAGCGCATCAGGGACTATCTGATCGAAACCATCGTCGCGCGGGTCCAGCGAAACCGCTCGTTCCTAGGTGGTGAGGTCGGCGGCGATTCGCCAGAGTGATAGCGGCTAAATTCCTCCTTTAGGTTGACCCATGCTCGGCTATCGCCATGCTTTCCACGCCGGTAACTTTGCGGACGTGCTCAAGCACGCACTGCTGGTGCAACTCATCCTGGCCCTGCGGCTCAAGGACAAGCCATTCTGTGTGGTCGATACCCACGCGGGCGCTGGTCTCTATGACCTGGCGTCGGAGAGTGCACTGAAGAATCGCGAATTCGACGGCGGTATCGGCCGGCTCTGGGACGCCCCGGCGGGGCCTGAGTCGGCCCCCTATCTGGAACTGGTGCGGGCATTGAACCCGGACGGGCACCAGCGCTGGTATCCGGGCTCACCGCACCTCGCGCGTGCACTGTTGCGGCCCGGGGATAGCCTCATCCTGTGCGAGCGCCACCCTGCGGACCATCTGGTATTGCGGGCTGAATTCGCCGGAGACCCGCAGGTGGCGGTCCATTTCCGGGACGGCTACGAGGCGCCCGCGGGCCTGATGCCGCCGCCGCAGCGGCGCGGTCTGGTGCTCATGGACCCGTCCTTTGAGATGCCGGGGGAGTTCGCACGCCTGAGCGCGGCGCTCACGACCATCCAGCGGCGCTGGGCCGGGGCCGTGGTCGCCATCTGGTACCCGATTATCGAGCGCGAACCGAGCCTCGGTTTTTTGAACCGCCTCAAGGGCCTGGGCATTCCTGCCATCCTCTGTGCGGAGTTGGGGGTGTCGCCCTACCGGGGTTCTCAGGGGCTGCACGGGTCCGGGATGCTCATCGTCAATCCGCCCTGGGGCCTCACGGCGATCCTGGAGCGGTTGCTGCCCGAACTGCTGGCGCGGCTGCGCCTGGCCGGGCCGGGCGAGACGCGCCTTGAGTGGCTGGTGCCGGCGCCTTGAGCGGCGGCCGAGTGCTTAGGCGACTTGATCATGCATGCTAATCCGCGTCGACCGCCCGTGCATTATGAGACCGAATCGCCCGGGGTGGGCGAGAGCCTTCAAGCGGTGATTACGACCGTGTTGGCCGGCGGTGGCCGCCTCCACCCCGGTCTGCGTCTCGTGGAGCGCGCCGGGCAATTCTCTGCGTATTGTGATCCCATCGCCGGGGCCGGGGACCAACCGCTCTTTCGCCTGCCACGGAAGCTACTGATCCCCGTGCAGTCGGCGGTATGGGAGCAATGCAACGATGCGCTAAGGCTGAGCGTGGCGCCGGACGATTTGACACCGCTGCAGCGTGATCTGCTCAATCAGCAAGTGGCCCTCTACAACGCCGCTGGTAAAATACCTTGGGCGCTGAATCACATGACCAGCCTGGTCTTGGACGGGCAAGCGCCGCTGAGGGCGGCTTTGGAAGCGATCTGGCCGGGTTTTGCCAATCGTCCGGCCACCCCGGCGGAGGCCTTCTTGCGGACCCGCACGTTCTGCGACCGGTCGGTCACCGGAAAAGACGGCAGCGGCCAGTTATTGATGCCGCTGATTGATCTTCTCAATCACCATCACCGGGGCGCCCGGTTTCGAATGGACGACATCAACCTGGTGGTCCGCGTCGTCCAGCCGACGGTGGGGCTTGAGTGCTTTGCCATCTATGGGGGCCGTCGTGATGTGTTGGACCTGGCGCTACATTATGGTTATGCGGACCCCTGTACCCCGCTTGCCTTCTGTGCACCGCTGCGGGTGGACGTGCCAGGGCTGGGTCAGTTGCGCGTTGAGGCCCTGCGGCCCACCCTGTGCCCCAGTTCCGGCAGGCCGGTCGTGTCCGGGTAGCCGAGCCAGGTGACCTGCACCGGCGCAGGCTTCCGCGCAAACACCAGCAGGCGGTTTCCCCGGGTGTGTCCGGAGAGGTCCACCAGGATGTCGATGGCGTCCGCGGTGATCGCGGCCGCCACCTGATCGTCGGACATGCCGTGGATCGGGCGCCATTGGTCTGCGAGCGCCTGCAAGCGTTCCTTGACCCTGTCGGCACCGTAGGAATTGTCGTAACAGAAGACCTCGAACGCGCTGCGATCGCGGTGCGCGAGCACGGGCTCGAAGAAGC
>CAILVI010000384.1 GCA_903837595.1 uncultured Thiodictyon sp. | reverse complement strand
TGTGAAGACGATCTTCCTGTGCCGTTACCTGGCCGACGAGGGGCTGCGCCGCGAGGTGCAGGAGGGCCTCAATGTCGTGGAGAACTGGAACAGCGCCAACAACTTCATCTTCTACGGCAAGAGCGGGGAGATCGCCACCAACCGGCTCGAGGACCAAGAAATCTCCGTGCTCGCCTTGCACCTGTTGCAGGCGAGCCTGGTCTACGCGAACACCCTCATGCTCCAGCAGGTCCGGGAAGAACCCGGGTGGCTGGAGCGGATGCAACCGGAAGACCGACGGGGGCTGTCGCCGCTGCTCTACTATCACGTCAATCCCTACGGCAGCTTCGAGCTCGACATGGCCAAGCGGTTGCCGCTGGCGTGGGCGTGACTCTTGACGAAAGGTGCATTTTGTTTAGAGTCGACATCTTCGCACTGAGTCCAAACAGCGGGTTAAGCTGGCCCCAACGCGGGCGCCGTCCGGCGTAAAGTAACGAGTGACCAACCATGCCCGCGACCGATGCCGTCGACCTGCACGAAAAGCCGAAGAACTTCCTCACCGAGGCGGAGGTCGAGCGGTTTCTTCAGGCGGCCAAGGCTGGCCGGCATGGCGTCCGGGATCATTCGATGATGCTCTTGACCTATCGGCATGGGCTGCGCGAAACCGAGCTGTGCCGCTTGACCGTGGCCGCCTTGGACCTGGAGAGCGCCCGGCTCTGGGTCGAGCGCTTAAAGGGTAGCCTCTCGACCCACCATCCGCTCGACGGCGAGGAGTTACGGGCGATCCGGCGCTACCTGCGGATCAGGGACTCGCGCTTGCCCTGGCTGTTCGTCTCCGAGCGCGGTGGGCCCTTCACGCGTCAGGGGGTCTACTACCTGGTCCGACGGATCGGCGAGCGCGCTTGGCTGGGCAAGGTCCATCCGCACATGCTGCGCCATACCTGCGGCTACGCCCTGGCAAACAAGGGGCACGACCTGCGGACCATCCAGGATTACCTCGGCCACCGCGATCCGAAGCACACCGCGATCTACACCCGCACAGCGGCCAAGCGGTTTGAGAATCTGTGGCGGTGAGCGCCGGCTGCTTGAGGAGGATCGGGTCAGATCAGGATACGTGTAAAAATTAGTAACCCCAGGATGACGGGCACGGGCACGGAAAACCCGCTTGAAAGTCGCCCCCACCGAGTCATGATAATCAGTTAGTTACAAAGCGCGGCGAGAGGGTACCGGAACCATTTTGTTTTCAGTATGGGGTGAGGCCATGCTGAAGCGATTAGAATAAAAAAACGAGAATTCATGGCTTTGCTGCAAGATTAGTCATTTTTGCACCTATCCTGATCAGATCCGAAAGTCGCAAGTACGGTTCTTAGGGGTGCTGGGTGGCGGTCACGTCACCTGGCTACTCGACCCAATGATTGTCAGACCCCGTTTACGAGGCGCCAGTCGACGCAAAACCCTGGGAGTGATGCATGACAGACACGGATGACCGATCCGCCTCCGCGATCCCCCCGACAGACCTTCGCGGGGAATCGGAACCGGGTCCGGAACCGACCCTGCGGCAACGGGCCGAGCAGATCGCGGGCGACACCGCGGCCCAGTCGCCGGAGGTCCTCGCGGCACTGTCAACGCAAGACTTCCAGCAGATCGTCCATGAGCTGCGGGTGCATCAGATCGAACTGCAGATGCAAAACGAGGAACTGCGCCGGGCGCAGGCGCAGATCACGGTCGCGCACGCCCGTTGCTTCGACCTCACCCTGAGCAATGCGTTCGATGCGCTGCGCGACAACGAGGAGGGACTCACTCTGGCGCTTGACGCCGCGCAGTTGGGCATCTACGACTGGGCGATTGCCGCCAACCGGATCCGCTGGTCACAACAGCACGAACGGCTCTGGGGCCTCGCCCCCGGGGGCTTCGATGGGACCTACGAAGGCTTCCTGAGTGGCGTGCATCCAGACGATGTTCCTGTGGTCACCGAGGCACTTGCACGTTGCATGGCGACACGGGAGCAATTCTCCAGCGACTATCGGGTCATCTGGCCCGACGGCAGCCTCCACTGGCGGCATTCCCTGGGCCAGCTGATCCGTGACGAATGCGGCGCGCCGCAACGCCTCGTCGGCACAACCCAGGACATCACCACGAGCAAACTCGCCGCGGAGACACTGGAGCGCAATCAAGCCATGCTGGCGCGCACCGAGGCGATCACGCACGTCGGTAGCTGGGAATGGGATATCGCGACGGACACCGTGACCTGGTCGGCCGAGTTGTTCCGCATCATGCAGCGCGACCCGGCCGCCGGGGCGCCGTCCTTTGCGGACCAATCGCAACTCTATTGTCCCGAAGACAGGCAACGATTCCGTGAGACGGTGGACGCCGCCCTCACGCAGGGCACGCCCTTTGAGTTGGATCTGCGCGCCATGCGCACGGATGGCGCGACGCTGGTCTTAATGGTCGTCGGCAATGTGGAAATCGGCACGGACAAGCGTGTGACGCGCCTCTTTGGATATGTTCAGGACGTCACCGAACGCCACGTGGCCGACCGCGCCCTGCGCGCTAGCGAGCAACGGTACCGCGCCATGATCGACGTCGCACCGGTGCCGTTTTTCGTGATCGGTGCGCAGCTGCGCATCACCTATCAGAACCGGGCCTGTTTCGAGCTGTTCGGCTATACGCTGGCGGATATTCCTACCCTGGTGGAGTGGTATGCGCTGGCCTATCCCGATCCCGACTATCGCCAATGGATCAAGGACCGCTGGCGGGAACGGACCGAGCTGGCCCGGCACAACGGCGGACGATTCGTGACGGTGCCGGAGGTGACCATCCGCTGCAAGAATGGCAAGGATCGCACCGTGCTGGTCGGGACAACGGCACTCGGTTCAGCCTTCGCGGAACCCTTCCTGGTCAGTTTCTACGACGTCACCGACCTCAAACAGGCCCGCGAGGCGGCCGAGCAGGCGACCCGGGTCAAGTCCGAATTCCTGTCCAACATGAGCCATGAGATCCGCACTCCGCTCAATGCCATGCTGGGCCTGGCGCAATTGTTGGAGGGTGAGGCGCTGTCCGCCGAGCAGCGCCACCTGGTCCAAGGGCTGCGCACGGCCGGGCGGTCCCTGCTCGGGCTGGTCAACGACATCCTCGATCTCTCCAAGCTCGAGTCCGGTCGGTTGCGCCTGGAGGTGCGGACCTACGCGCCGGCGGCGGTGCTGGCCCAGGTGACGAGCCTCCTGGGTCAGCAGGCCCGGGCCAAGGGGCTCGACTTCCGGCTCGAGATGCCGGCGGGACTCTCCCCCTGGCTGCGCGGGGACCCGCTGCGGTTGGAGCAGATCCTCGTCAACCTGGTCGGCAACGCGGTGAAATTCACTGAGCACGGCGGGGTGCTCATCCGGGTCAGCCAACAGGAGGTCGACACCCGGACGGTGCGTCTGCGCCTGGAGGTGCGCGACACCGGGATCGGGATCAGCCCTGAGGACCTGGCCATCCTGGGTACCCCCTTTACCCAGGCCGATGGGAGCATTACCCGCCGTTTCGGCGGCACCGGGCTGGGCCTGGCCATCAGCAAACAGTTGGTGAAGCGGATGGGGGGTCGCGTCGGGGTCGACAGCACCCTGGGGGTCGGCAGTACCTTCTGGTTTGAACTACCCTGTGAGCGGTCCAGCGCGAACGACCCGCCGCCGCAGGAGGCCGCGCCCGCCGAGCGGCCAGCCGGACCCTGCCTGAGCGGCGTGCATTGTCTGGTGGTGGATGACAGCCCCCTGAATCGGGAGGTGGTCGAACGTGCATTGAGGCGCGAGGGTGGCCGGGCGACCCTGGTCGCCGATGGCCAGCAGGCCCTGGACTGTCTGCGCGCCCACGCCCAGGAGATCGATGCCGTGCTGATGGACCTCCAGATGCCGGTGATGGACGGACTGACCGCGACCCGCGCGATCCGCCAGGCGCTTGGCCTGACCGCGCTGCCCGTGATCGCCTTCTCCGCCAACGTGCTGGCCGAGCAGCGCCAACGGGCGCAGGAGGCCGGGGTCAGCGACTTCCTGGCGAAGCCCGTGGACCTGGATGACCTGGTCGCGGTGCTGCGCCGCTGGACCCACCCGCCACCGGCGGTTGCGCCCGGGGCCGCGGGGCCGATCCCGATCCCGGTCCCGACGCCGTCGCCAGGTCCGGCGGGGTTTCCGGACATCCCCGGCATCGATGGTCGCCGGGCGGCGCGCCTGCTCGACCAGGACTGGTCGTTCTTCCTGCGTCTGGCGCATCGGTTTGCCGCCGATTTCGCCGACGCAACCCGGCAGACACACCAGGCGCTGGCGCGCGGCGAGGTCATTGGCGCCGCCCGACGACTGCATACCCTGCGCGGCCACGCCGGGAACCTTGGCGCACTCGCACTGGCGCAGAGCGCCCAGGTGCTGGAGACCGCGCTCTCCGACCCGCGGGTGGACCCGGCGCCGGCGCTGGCGGACTTCGATGCGCGGTTGTGCGCGCTGCTCACCGCGCTGGCACCCTGGCTGGACGGTGCAGCACCGGTGCCGGGTGCAGACCCCGATGCGCCGCTGGACGAGGGCCGGCCCGCCGCGCTCTGCGACGCCCTCCCCGGGCATGATCTGGCGGCCCTGGATCTGTTCGAGCTTGAAGTAATGCCCGAGAACCCCGCCGCCTGGATCCTGATCGTCGATGACGATCCCGTCAGCGTAGAGATCATGGCGCGGGCGCTGAAGCCCGTGTGCCGGTGCGACTTTGCCTTATCCGGACCGCAGGCGCTGGAGCGCCTGGCCGCGGAGCGGTTGCCGACGCTGATCCTGCTCGATGTCATGATGCCCGAGATGGACGGTTACACCCTGTGCCGGACGCTTCAGGCCGACCCGCGCCTGAAGGGCGTTCCGGTGATCTGCGTGACCGCCAGCCAGGATTCGGACAGTGAGACCCAGGCCCTGGAGGCCGGCGCCGCGGATTTCATCGCCAAACCGATCAACCCGCCGGTGCTGCGTCTGCGGGTTGAACTGCAACGCCAATTGCGCGAGCGCGAGCAGGCACTGCGTGACAGTGAAGCGCGCTTTGAACACCTCGCCCATTTTGACGCGCTGACCGGGCTGCCCAACCGCCTGCTGCTGGCCGACCGTCTGCACCAGGCCATGGCGCAGACCCGGCGACGGGGGCAGGGCCTGGCGGTGGCCTATCTCGACCTGGATGGCTTCAAGGCCATCAATGACACCCACGGACACGCCGTTGGCGACCAGTTATTGGTGACCGTAGCCGACCACTTTAAGCAGGCCCTGCGCGAGGGCGACACCCTGGCGCGCCTTGGTGGCGACGAGTTCGTGGCCGTGCTGATCGATCAGGAAGACAGCGACGCGAGCGTGCCGCTGCTCAACCGCCTGCTGGCCGCCGCCGCCGCACCGATCCCCC
>CAILVI010000383.1 GCA_903837595.1 uncultured Thiodictyon sp. | reverse complement strand
CCTCGGGCGGCGTTGCGTATGCCTTCAAGCCCCATCGATGCAGCTTCCCGGCTCTGAGTCCGGACCGCAGAAGGCTCTCCAGCATTCCCCTTGGTTACGTCCCTTTCCTCCACCGCCTCCGCAGGCGCGCCTTCGCTTTGTTCCGCTAAGCCTCCCTTGTTCGACAGCTTCTCAGGTCGTATGGACGTATCCGACTTCTCGGTGGCGTTGATGGCAGGATTTGCCTCCTCTACGTGCTGTTGCAGTAGCCTGCAGTGTTGCTGAGTTCTTTGACTTCATGCGCGATGCACGGGGGACGACGACGACCTACAGAACCTGCTTGGTGGCTGGTGCTTCCTTGACGGCGAACACGCTGTAGGAGCGGATCAGCGTCGTGGGTGAGTGGATCTGGGGAAACTCGGATTGCACGCCCAGGGTTTGATTTTGGAATCACGAGGACCTATGCCAAATAAACCACAACGGTTTCGCATTGTGAAAGGCTGCTTTCGCCATCTCGGTCTTGCCAAGGAAGGACCGCTTCTGTTCTTCTCCACTGACGGCTATTGGCCACAGGACTAAACCGCTCGCGCGGTAGGTCGACTGCTGAACTGTTGTAGGTATTTGGTGGGGTCAGTGGTTTGCAAAGGCCGTTGGCTGCCGATGTTGGAGAGGAGGCAATCCGCCTCTTCTTTGACAGGAGCAAATCATGGAGCCATCGAAGCCAGCCATCAGTCCGTTACGCCAGCGCATGATCGATGACATGCGGATGCGTAAGCTTTCCCCCAAGACGCAGAGCACCTATCTGCGCGCGGTGGGGCAACTGACGAAGTATCTCGGGCACTCGCCCGACACCGCCACGATCGAAGAACTGCGCAATTACCAATTGCACCTGGTCGATCACGGCATCTCGCCGGTCTCGCTCAACGCGGCGATCACCGGCCTCAAGTTCTTCTTCGAGATCACCGTCGGCGACACCGAGCGGATGGGCAAGATGCAGCCGGTGCGGGTGCCACACACCTTGCCGGTCATCCTGAGCCGCGAGGAGGTCGCCCGCCTGATTGCCGCCGCCGGCAACCTCAAGCACCAGACGGCCCTCTCGGTCGCCTACGGCACCGGGCTGCGCGCCAGCGAAGTGGCTGCCCTCAAGGTCGGCGACATCGATAGCCAGCGCATGACGCTGCGTGTCGAACAGGGCAAGGGCCACAAGGATCGTTATGCCATGCTCTCGCCGGTGCTGCTCGAGCGCCTGCGCGTCTGGTGGCGGGTGGCCCGCGCCCAAGGCAAGATGCTCGACGGCGGCTGGCTGTTTCCCGGCTTGAATCCGATCGAGTCGCTCAGCACCCGGCAACTCAACCGGGCCATCCATGCCGCCGCAGAGGCCGCACAGATCGACAAGCGGGTGTCGATGCATTCGCTGCGCCACGCCTTCGCCACGCATCTCCTGGAACAGAAGGAAGACATCCGCGTCATCCAGGTCCTGCTCGGGCACAAGCGGCTCGATACCACCGCCCTGTACACTCAGGTGGCCACGGATATCTTGCGCCAGGTGGTCAGTCCGCTGGAGACTTTGCCGCCTGCGTAGGTCCCTGCCGTGGGGCGTTGTGCCCTGGAGGTCGCGGAGATCTTCCGGACCTACGGGCCGGCGTGGCGTCGGGCACAGAGGGGTCATTTGAGTCTGGCTCAGCTCAAGTGTCGGCGCCGGTGTGAAAGCGGACGGCATAAGCCGACGTAGAACTGGCGTATAGGAATCGGCGATAGTGGTGGGTGGAGGTGAAGCTGGAGGTGTAAAGGATTAAGCCGCCCGACCCGAGAGAGGCCGGCGGCGGCGAAT
>CAILVI010000382.1 GCA_903837595.1 uncultured Thiodictyon sp. | reverse complement strand
TGCCGCTCACCAAGCTTCCATACACTAATCGCTGTGTAGTGCCGACCTTTGCCCCTGCGGTGCAAGCCAACCAATGGGTTACGTGAAAAATAGGCGCGAATAGTCGAAGACGGGCTAAAGTCGATTCCGGCAGGACCTTCGAACATCGTGCTTCTCCCTCGGTTTGTTTGCACTTCCAAGGGTACACAATCTCGCGGGTCCTGCCACTCTCACGCGCATCTATCACCCAGTCCGGCGCTGGGTATTGGCCGGATTTATGATCAAGGCCCTGTTTGCACCCTAACCGACCCGGGTAGCTGCCCACTTTCAGGACGGATATGTTCAACTTTCTCGAATCGTTGATTCGCGGCACCCGCACCCCGGGGCCCGGAACCCCGCCGCCGGACCTGCTCGCCTTCTACTGGCACTTTATCGGTCAGACGCCAGGCCCCTACCTGGTCATGTTGTTGACCAGCATCAGCGTCGCCCTGGTGGACATGTGTATCCCCATCTTCAGATGAATGCGCTAATGCTCACGAACACCGCGGGGACCGGCGTGACACTCTGGGGCCACGGGCTGATCGGCGCCGGCCTGGTGGCCACGGCCGCCCACCTGGCCTGGCAGATCACCAACACCGCCGGCTGGGTCTCTTTCGAGATCGCCGGCATCTTCGAGAATATCGGCGCCGTCCTGGACGGCATGCAGACCATCACGGTGCCGCATGCGCTGGTCGATACGCTCGACGCCCGAGCGCTCGCGGTGCCGCGCGGCGAGATCCGCTTCGAGCTGGCGCTGAAGGATTGGCATGGTCGGGCCGGCTACGAGACCCACATCGGTGAACGCGGGCTCAAACTCTCCGGCGGTCAGCACCAGCGGATCGCCATCGCCCGCGTCATCCTCAAGGATGCCGCGATCCTGCTGCTCGACGAGGCCACCTCCGCGCTCGACAGCGAGATTGAGCAGGCGATTGCGGAGCAGCTGATCGGTCTCATGAACGGCAAGACCGTGATTGCGATCGCCACCGGCTCGCGACCATCGCCCGCATGGACCGACTGATCGTGCTCGATCGCGGCCGCATCGTCGAACAGGGTACGCACGAGGCGTTACTGCGTCTTGACGGGCATTATGCGGCCCTCTGGCGCCACCAGTCAGGCGGCTTCCTGCCCGAGGTATTACGTGAGGGGACGTTGCCGGAATCGACCTTTTATGTACACCGAGCGGTCGCCACGCCAGCGGCGGCGGCGGCGGCGGCGGCGGCGGCGGCGGCGGCGTGAGCAGGATACCGCTGTTGGCAACCAAGCGCTTAGCCAATTTCCACGACATAAACACTGATGAGCGTCATCTCGATCGGCAAATCAGCGCATCTTACCTAGTGTTTGGATAGCCATTTCAACAACGTCTCGAACAGCCGGTCGGGCGCCACCGGCTTAGTAATGAATTCGTTCATACCAACTTCGAAGCAGCGCTCCCGATCTTCCGCGAAAGCATTCGCTGTCATTGCGATAATCGGCACCAACCGGTAATCGGGATTATTGCGGATCTCACGCGTCGCGGCAAGCCCGTCCATGACAGGCATCTGCATGTCCATCAGAATCAAGTCGAAAGACTGTTGACGCGTTAATGCAACTGCCTCCTGCCCATCTTGCGCTGACATGGTCACCAGTCCAATATCAGAGAGCAGTATCATGACCACTTCGCGGTTGATCGGTTCGTCTTCAACCAGCAGAATCCGCTTATCAGCATAGTCCCTCTTCAAGACGGTCTCTGCGGACTCAGCAACGCACCGGGTTTGAAATGATTTCTGGCCGACCTTCAGTTCCACCGTAAACCAGAAGATGCTGCCGCTGCCGGGCAGACTGGTGGCACCGGCAGTTCCCCCCATGAGCTCCGCCAGCTTCTTAGTGATCGCCAATCCCAACCCGGTGCCACCATAGCTGCGCGTGGTCGTGTTATCGGCTTGCTCAAACGTGGTAAACAGTCGCTTCATCGCCTCAGTCGCGATCCCTAATCCAGTATCTTCGACCTCGAAGCGCACGGTGACGGCGCCCGCTGATACCGCTTGCTGACGTACCCGTATGACGATATGTCCCCTTTCCGTAAATTTAATGGCGTTGCCTACATAATTCGTGCCTGGCCAGAAACCGCAAACCCCTTTCTTGCTCAATCTGTTATAATCTGGCCCCATGGTTTAAGTTTGGCGCCACCTCCGATCGATGGGGCATGATACCAAGCGGTAACCGATGGATTTTCTGGG
>CAILVI010000381.1 GCA_903837595.1 uncultured Thiodictyon sp. | reverse complement strand
GAGGTCATTCGCCAGATGCAGGTGCGCCACGCCAAACGACAGGCGGCCATCGACTACGCCTTTGAAAAGCAACGCCGTGAGCAAACGGGCTGAAGGCTATGAATGTGACAAAGTAGAAGTAAGCAGGTTGAGGTATTCGCCCGATAACCGTTCTGGCGCTATCCTGTCTGAGCCCAGGTTTGCCGCGCATCCGCCTGTCGGCGCCGCGTGAGCGAGCGGAGCGCTGGCCAAGGGGCCGACCGGTCCGCGGCGGTTCAGCGCACTCTTCGTTTACCCGCGTGCCCGCCGACATCGTCCGACGGTCTCTTACCCCTATGATATAGATGACATCCCAATCAGGAGCAGCAACATGAGCGAACAGAGTGATTCGCCGCCGGAAGAAACCCTCGACCCGGCAGACTGGGCGGCAACGCGCGCGTTGGGTCATCGCATCGTGGACGACGCGCTGGCGTACGTGGAGACGCTCCGCGAGCGTCCAGTCTGGCAGCATGCCCCACAGGAGATCAAAGCGCACTTTGCTGGACCGCCCCCGCTGGACCCCACGCCAGCCGAGCAGGTGTATCGGGAGTACGTCGATTACATCCTCCCGCATCAGCTCGGCTGTAACCACCCCCGTTTCTGGGGGTGGGTCGCCGGATCCGGAACCGTCATGGCGATCTTCGCCGAGCTGCTGGCTGCCGCGAGCGATGCCGTGAGCGGCTCCTTCTCTTATTGCAGCAACAATTATGTCGAACTGCAGGTGCTTGACTGGTGCAAGGACCTGCTCGGCTACCCGGCGTCGGCAAGCGGTCTCCTGACCAGCGGCGGTTCGGCGTCCAACCTGATCGGCTTGGCGGTCGCGCGGCATGCGAAGGCCGGCTTCGACGTGCGCAGCCAGGGTATGCAAAGCGCCCCGCGACCGCTGACCCTCTACTGCTCGGAGGAAGCGCACTCCTCGATCCAGAAAGCGGTCGAACTGCTCGGTTTCGGGAGCGAGTCGTTACGCCGTGTGCCGACGAATGCGGCGCTGCAGATCGATGTCGGCGCCCTCCAAGCGCAGATCGCGACCGACCGCGCTCAGGGGCAGCTGCCGATCTGCGTCATCGGCGTTGCCGGGACGACCAACACCGGCGCCATTGATGACCTACCGGCACTTGCAGACCTCTGCGCCCAAGAGGGATTGTGGCTGCACGTCGATGGCGCGTTCGGGGCGTGGGCGGCCATCGCGCCCCAATCAAAGCACCTCGTCGCGGGGTTGGAACGCGCCGATTCCCTGGCGTTCGATCTGCATAAATGGATGTATCTCCCGTATCCGATCGGCTGTATCCTCGTAGCGAACGCCGAGGCGCACCGACAGGCGTTCTCGCTAAGTCCGACCTATCTCGCCCACGGCGAAGGACAGCACGGCCTGACCGGCGTCGATGTACCCTGGCTCTCCGATTACGGGCTCGAGCTCTCTCGCGGCTTCGCGGCGCTCAAGGCATGGATGACCATCAAGGAGCACGGGAGCGCAAAGTACGGGCGATTGATCCAGCAAAATATCGATCAAGCGCATTACCTGGCGCACCTCGTCGAGAACGCTGCCGAACTGGAGTTGGCCTTACCGGTCTCGCTCAACGTCGTCTGCTTTCGCTACACCCGCCCCGGCTGCGACGCCGTCACCCTCGACCGGCTGAATAAGCAGATCGAGATCGAACTCCAAGAACGGGGAATTGCCGCCCCCTCGGTGGTTAGCATCCGTGGTAATAAGTATCTGCATGTGGCGATTACGAATCATCGCAGCCGCCGCGAGGATTTCGACATCTTGGTGCAGGGGGTGATTCGAATCGGCAAGGCGCTGGACTGACGAACGACCCGAGCAAGCCGTTGCTGTGCGGCGTCAGGGTCGGGTTATTCCCTGTGACCACGACGTGTCATGAACCAGGCCGCATAGTCCGCTGCCCCTCCCATAGCGGATACTCCTTTGCGATGAGCGTCGCAGTGCAATGGGTCTCCGGCAGCCTGTCGGCTGGCATGCGGCGGATGAGGGTGTTGACGGACTTGAAGTGGTCAATATCGAGAATCAGCGCAGACAGGAGACTCGGTGGGACGCGCCTTATCCTCCCGATGACAAAGCATTGATGTGGAACCGTTGGTATGGCGGGCGCGCCGTGACGATCCGCCCGCTGCAAAGAAGAAGGAGCCCCGCCGCGGGCGCGGGGCCAATTTGCCGGGGATGTTCCGGGCTATTTGCCGAAGCTTGTGTTCAGGCTGTGGCAGGTGTCGCAAGCGACCATCTGGCCGGCAGCCACCGTCCGGTTGCTGTTCTCAACCAGCCAGGTGCGAGTCACCGGGGCGCGCGAGAGCACGGTACCCAGGTGATCGGCGCCGTGGCAGGCGCCGCAGGAGCCGCCGCCAGGCTTGGCGTTCTCGGTCTGGGCCAGGCTCTTGTGGGCCGAGGACCAGAAGCGGCTGTCGTTCACCAGGTGCATCCCGTGCGGACCATCCAGGGTGTTGGCGGCCAGGGCGGTGGTGGTATGGCAGGTGGTGCACTCGCTGATGGTGCCGGTATGGCCTTGGAGTTGCTTCGCCGTCAGGTTGTCGTTGGCCCCGGCGATGCCGTTGGGCCACTCCGCGTGGGTCGCCCCATGACAGCCCTCGCACATCACCCCACCATGACCCGTGCTCATCCGATACAGCCGGGGATTGCCCGCGGCCGGGTTGGTGAAGCCATTGAAGGCCACGGGGACTACCGGCTCGGCAAAGCGCTTGTTGACGGGCACGATGGGCGTGGCCTTGGCGTCGCCGGTCTTGAAGGCCTGCCGCAGGCGCAGACCGTCTTTGTTGCCTGCGCTATCCTTGGTGTTGACCAAGACCCCAGCGGTCACGGTCAGGTTGGCAGCGGCATCGCCGGTGTGGCAGGAACCGCAGCCGGGCTCATTGGCCCACGGCACGCGCGGAGTGGCCGGGTTGGTATAGAAGTCCTTGGCCAGGATGAAGGCGCCCGGGTTGGTCGTGGAGACATTGCGGGAGAAGTCATTGCCGATCTGGGTCATGCTGCCATGGCAGTCCGAGCACAGCATGCCGCCGTTGAACATGGCCCCGCGCAGGCACTTGGTGTTCTTGCCGGGGTGACACTGATAGCAACTGTTCTCCAACGCCGTGAGGCGCGTGGCCTGGTTGGTGATGACCCCGTTGGCGTCCTGGACCGGGGCCGGCATGACCTCAAACAGGTTGCCGGGCAGGGACCCGTGGTGTCCGTGCATCACGTTTGAATTGGTCTTATGAGCGACCTGGTTGCGCCCGTTCGCGGGGGTCCCCGGGGCACCGGACTGGGGTCCGACCTGGGCCAGGTCCAGCGCCGGGGTGTAGTGACAGACCTGGCACACCACGGGTTTTTTCTGGACCAGGGCCTTGTTGATCAGACAGCTCGGGCTGCCATTGGGCGCCGCGGCGGTGATGGTACAGGTATCGGCACCTCCGGTCGGGCTCACATAGGCCGCCCCGTGCTTCAGGTCATGCAGACGCAGCACATTGATGTCGGTCGCATATTCAATGCTGACCCGGGCCGGCAAGGTGGTATCCGGGTCGTCCCGCTGGGTGGCCACCGGCAGCCCGGCATTGAGCAGGGTATCGGTGGGGGTGCTGCTGCGGCTGCCCTGCACGTCCGTGGGATCGGCGTGACAGTTGGAGCAACTCGTCTCCCCTGAGATCGGCAGCACGGTGTCGGTGGTGGTCAGGACGGTGCCGGCGGCGTTCTTGGCCTGGACCCGCACCAGCGGGAAGGGGTTCTCGCGCCCGAAGTCGTCGAAGGCGGACACCGGGATGCCCGCACCCTCATGCCAGTTGACGCCCTGGGCTACATAGCCGAAGGGGAAGTTCACGAAGAAGGGCTTGTTCTGGTAATGCTCTTCGACCGCCTGCGGGGTGTTGGCCACATAGGGTGCATCCACCCCCGGCATGGCATGCTGAACGGCCGACAGGAAACCATCATGGCTGCCCGGCTGCCCGGCTGGGCTGTCGACGATGCCATCGGGTCCGATATAGAGGTTCTCCACGTTGGCGACCGGCAGACCGCGGTCGGCCGTCGTCGGGAAGCCGCCGGTGGCCAGCGGGGTGAGCCCCAGGCCGCCGGGGTAGAAGGCGTCATAGGCGCCGTTCTTGATCCCCTCCCAGAAGTTGGTCTTATAGCTGCTGCCATCGGACTTGAGTCCGGCCAGCGTGGTCTGGGTCAAGATCGGGTCCGTCGGGTTAGCGACTGCGGAATAGGCCAGGGTCACCCCGGCCGGGTTGAGCACCGGCTTGCTGGCGGTGCCTTTCTGGATGACCTGCCCGAGCATCACCTGGAAGGGCGGGAGGATGCTGGCGATGCGCGTGTCCAGATCGCCGCAGTGCATCCCCAGATCGTTGATCGCCAGGATGTGATAGTTGGCATCGATCACCTGGGCCTGGCTCGGTACCACGGTGCTGTTGGGGCCGCTGGAGTCGGTGCTCGTGGAGTTGATGGAGACGTTGGATACCGCGCCCATGACCACCAGGCTCAGCAGGTTGGAGCTGCCGACATTACCGGCGGCATCATATGCCTTGGCCGTCCAGACATGGGTGCCGGCGTCCGCGCTGGTGACTGACCAGGCGTAGCTGTAGGGCGCGGCGGTATCGGTCGCTTTCAGCGTGCTCCCGTCGTAGAACTCCACCCGGGTCACGCCGAGGTTATCGCTGGCGTTGACCGTGAGGGTGACCGTTTGCGGAGGTGTCAAAGGACTCGCGGCCGTGGTGCTGATCGACGCCGTCGGGGCCACCGTGTCCGCGGTGCCGATGGTTGCGTTCGCAGTCGGTGAGTAGCCACCCAGGTTGCCGGCAGCGTCAACAGCGCGAACCCGGTACCTGTAGGTGTCGGCGGCGAGGCCGGTGTCGCTGTAGGTGGTCGTCACCGGTGTGGCGATCTGTGCGAAATTGGTACAGGAGGCACCGGCGCACCGTTCCACCCGGTAACCGGTCACGGCCACATTGTCGGTGGCGGCGGCCCAGGTCAGGTTGATCTGCCCGGTGCCGATGGCCACGGCGGAGAGGGTGGTAGGGCTGCTCGGGGCCTGCGTGTCTGCCGCCGTCCCCACGGTGAGGGTCGTGGTGCACTTGGCGACCGTGTCGCCGTCATTAAGCCGCAGGCTGGTGCTGAAGGTGCCTGCCTTGGCATAGCTCACCGCCCGGCTGGCGCTGGTGGACGAGCTTGGATTGCCGCCCTGAAAGGTCCAGTTGCGACTGGGGGTATTCCTGAACCCGGTGGCATGGTAACTCCAAGTGACACTCTGACCGGGCTTGATAGTCGGGGTCGTGGGCGAGAGGGTGCAGGTTGCGGCCTGGCCCGCGCCGGACCACATGACCGCAAGCCCAAGCACCATGGCCGTGGGTCTTGGAACGATGACGCGTTGAAACTTCATTGGATATCACTCTTGCTCTGACTGCATTGAAGCATCTGATGACCGGCAGCTCCTATCGGTATGGGGCGCGTCAGGCAACCTATACCCCGATATTGGATGAGCCCCGAGTGGAGATCCGCTCGGTCCGGTCTCCCCGCCCTGGATGTGCAATCCGGAGATCTAGTTCTTCATTCCACCCTAATTTCGGGTGGCGCTTTAGCTTGATGCGTGCAAGTGTGCGTTGGCGACGGTTAATTGCCAGCCCAATACGGTTTGCGGGGCGTTTCGGCGTTCTGCCCAGGAGTGAGGATCGTCGCGCAGAAGGTCGATGTCGGAGACCCGTCTGGCGAGGCATTGTTGGGTGAAAACACTGAGCCAAGGGCAATCTGGGAAGCTGAACGTCCCAAGGCCTTCTCCACTGAACGCACGCAAAAAGACCCAAGACCGGTGGGAGGGAGCCAGTGTCCTGGGTAGGAGGACACGCAAGAAAAGGGGGCTGATGTCCACTGGAGCCGAAAACAGATATCGGGCGAGCGTTATTAATCAGACGCCGCGATAACGTTGCAACGGGTTGTCGTTCATGGCGCGGGCGAGCACTTGGGCGACTACCAAGTCTTGCACGACACTGTGGCGAGAGTCGGGCATAGAGGGCCGCGAGGGCCGGGCCTTCGAGGCGGTATGCGCGTCACGGCAGTGGACGGGGTAGGTGTACATGGTCTGGTGATCCTGACGCTGTGTTGGCGTTACCAGGTCACGCGTGATTGCGACCTTGGACAACAGCGTAAGGCAGGACGGTTAGATCGGACCTGAACGGGACTGTCAGCAAACAGTCAGCCGTGGATGTGGCGGTTCCGGCAAGCGCCTAGTGGCAAAGTATGACAAGCAACGAAACTACGCTAAGACGTAACTAACCGATTTATAAAGCAGATGGGCGCATCTCGGTGCTGCGATGCGTGTGTGCTGTGTCGTGTCGTTGGCCCAACCATCATTATGTAAAGTAGGGAAAGAGCTGAAGTAGGGATTCTCCTGTCTTGCCGATAATCCATAGTCGATATACTGGTTGCGGCACTGCGTCTTTTGTGCGGCAATATTACGGTATGATGCAATTTTAAACATTGCTTTAAAGACCTGCCAGCGATCCAGGCCGACCAACCCAAGCCGAGCAAGTCCCGCATGAAACTCTGTTCCAAATGCCATAACTCCCCTGTGCCCTTCCTCATGGTGTTCGTGATTGCGACGATCGGCGCCTTCCTGACCTGGTTGACGTTGGGGCTCTCGATCCCGGAGGTCGGCCCTCGGGCGGGGGCGAGCGCCCTGACCTTCGTGGTGGTCGGCGGGGCTTTACTCATGTACATTCTCAATTGTCTCAAGCGCCATTGCCGCCATGAGGACAGTGATGCAACGGGCACGGACCACCATACCCCCGCTGCGCTGCGCGATAGCCAGGTCTCATCAAGGCCCGAAAATGTTGAACGCCCATCATAGGAACGAGCACTTTCCAAGCTGGATGCTCGGCTGGCCAATTATTATTCGATCAGGGTAATCGCTTGTCCGGAAAGCGCGAAAAAACCCTTAGCCACATCTTATTCACAGATGCGATCACAGCGATTGTGGAGAAGCCTCCGGGCCGCGGAACCTGATCTGGAGCTACCCGCCGCAACCCGACCTCGAAGCCGGGGAAGTTTACCCGGCCCTGCCCTGTCCACTCAGTCGTGCTGCCCCTACATCGCTCACCGAAATCCGAGGTGCGGCTGGCAAGTCGGCAAAGCGACCCCCTCAGACCAACATGGCCTATCCCACCTAGACCATCCACTACCCGCCGGCCCGTAACGGCCATTAGTTGCGCGCCACCCCCATCCCGCCGCCTGCGAAGGTGGCCCTTCGGGCCTAGTCCCGCGCCCAAGAAATGGTCAACTCCAGCGCCCCGGCGGCCGTCGGCAAGGGTAGCCACAGAAGCGGGCCGAAGGTCAGATTGCAAGGTCTCCCCCCACCCCGGGATCGAGCGACAATAGCAGCGCCTGGACGAGCAGCGCCACGTCCCGGCGCTCGCGAGCATCGACCTCGAAGACCGGGGCCTTAATCCCCGCCTCAGCGAGGGTGCGATGGTAGTCCTCCAAGCGGGGCTCGGCACTTTGGTCCATGTAGGTCACCCCCACCGCGAGCCGCGCCTGGTCGATGAAGGGGCGAAAGGCATCGAGGTAGCAGCGCAGATCGGCGAGCGGTTGCGGCCGATGGTTGGCCACCAGCAGCACCAGACCCAAGGCACCCTCGCTCAGGATTTGCCACATGAAGTTGAAGCGCTCCTGGCCCGGAGTGCCGTAGAGATGGATCTGTTCACCGCCGTCGAGACGCAGCAGACCGTAATCCATGGCGACGGTGGTCGCCGCCTTGATCTCGCGGATGCTGTCGCTCGCCCTGGCCTCGGTGCTGATTGGCGGCGTGTCGCTCACCGCCGCGATGGCGGCGGTCTTACCTGCCCCGACGGGACCGGAAAAAACGATCTTGTGGTGGGCCATGGCGACTACTCCTTAGAAGAAGACTTGCAATCGTCTCGCGATGCGACCTAGGAGCCCGCGTCGCTCGCTGGCCACAGGATCGAGAGGGTGGGTGCGCTCGGACGCAGCCGAAGTCCGCGCGGTGCCCCCCTTGCATTGCGCAAGACCCAGCGCGGCGGCAGCGCTGTAGAAGGCGAACACAGATCGCTGCGGAAGCTTCAGGGCCTCGGCAGTATGGATGAGGCTCTGGGGCTCGTGCGTCCAGAGTGCGGCAATGCTCATGGCGCCCGGTGCCAACGCCAGCCGGGTGAAGTTGGGCCAACGGTGCAACTGCACCGGTACGTCCACCGGCGTGTCCAGCGGCAGCCGGCCCCGGGAGGCCCAGAGGGCGAGCTTCCAGATCAATGAGTCCAGTGCGACTATGCCCGATTGGCCCGGCTGCAAGGTCGGCCCTTTGATGTACTCCAATCGGGCCTGGTGCAGTACCGCGGGTTGGAGGCCGTAAGGGCGCAGATGTTGATCCGCGTCGGCGATCCGGGCAAGCCCCCGGGCCGGATCCAGCACGATCTCAGGCCAGGGCCCCTGGATGCGGACCCCCTGTCCGCGCACCTGCGCCGAATCCCGGGCCGCAATCACTAGGCTTTGCAGGAAGCGGCCGGGATCATAATAGGCATTGGCCAACTGGCCCGGATCGTTCAGATCAATATCCGGGGCAGTGCCAATCAAGGCGTTCGCCTGCCCCTTGTCCAAGAGCCGCGCGGCGCGACTGCGGGCCTGAGGGTCCCCCGCCACGGCCGGACGCCCCCAATCGTCGATGCGTCTGGAGACCGCAATCTTGGCCGGGGCCGCTCGGGCGAGATCGGCGGCCTGGCGGACCCGCTCGCGCAGCGTGACGAGGCGCACGACCAGGTCATCCAGACGGATGGGCTTTGCCACGACCAGATCCGCCCCGACCACTGTCTCACTCAAGGACGCGAGCGACAACAGTATCAAAGGCCGCTGCGGGTCGCGGCTGCGCAGCTCGCGCAAGATGGTGCGGGCCTGGTAACCATCCATATCCACAATGCACGCCTGAGCTTGCGGCTCCTCGGCCAGTACGCACGCAGCGCGGCAGGGTCCGTGGAACGCCATCTCCAGGGCCTTGATCTGACGAGCGTCCATGCCCAACACCGCCACCCGCAAGGGCGGTCCAGCGATCGTTGGATCATGCCCGGACATCGCTGCGGCCCGCCCGATCATTTGGCTGCCGCCGACAGCCGGTCGAGCTCGAGTAGCCGATCGACCAACAGGGCGGAGAGCGTATGCATGGCGGTGACTTCCGTCTCCGCCGCGCCGGCATTCCCGGCCAGCGAAAGCTCCAACGCCTTGGCGCTGGCCTCGTGGAATTGCCGGTGGGGTTCGGCCAGCGAGTCGAACACGGCCTTGGCCGCCGGGCCGACCTCGCTTGCCTCGGCCGGTCCGGCGCTGTCCATCCATTTGCCCAGCTTACAGTCGTGATGACCGCTGCCACGGAAATCACCCGTGCCGTTCAAGGTAGCCTTGATCCGGTTCAGGTACTGAATATGGTCGTTGAGTCGCAGCAGAAAAAAGGCACCCATGACGGCTTCCCCCAATTATCAAATGATCTTGGCAACGTTTTCCGCTGCGCGCTTCACATCGAGGAAGATCAATCCCAGCTTCGCGTTGGCCTTGGCAATCACCGCCAGCACCGCGTCACTCCCGGCATTGGTCAGCAGGACATAGCCGCTCGCACCCTTGATGAGCACCTGCTCCAGGTGTCCGCGCGCCAACTCGTCGGCGGTGCGGCTGCCCAGGGCCAGCATCGCCGCCGTCATAGCGCCGATGCGGTCCTCCTCCAAGCCCGCGGGCAGGAGTGACGCCATCATCAGCCCGTCGCTGGAAACGATCGCAGAGGCCTCGATGTCGGCGGATGAACCGTTGAGCTCGTTCAGAATCGACTTGAGCATATCGTCACGCATTATTCTTCACTCTGTTTGGTCTTACGGAACGACGGGGCCGGGTCCGGTGTCCCATCCACCATTAGGGACAGTCTCCAGACCAGGCGTAGGAAATCGGGATGGTTGAAGCGCGGTCGTCCGCCCAGGATCAGCGCGAACCATTCGGTGCCCAGGAACAAGGGCCAGACGCCGATCTGGCTGTGACCAGCCGCATCGATCATGCCCCAGGCACCGGGCCCAGCCCGCTCCAGTCCGCCCAGCAGTCGGCGGCAGCGGAAGGCTAGCGCCACGGCATCGGCGCTGACCGCGGCGAGGCCTTGGACCTGGGCCTCGTCGAATCCCGCATAGCCGATCTGCAGACCGTGATGGTCCGCCAGCAGTGCCTGACGCAGGCTGCTCAAAGATGGCAGCAGCTGCGGTAAGAGTGGCTCGAGCGAATCCGACGGGCATTGCTCGGGCGCCTCCAGGCCCCACAGCCAACCGAGGGTCTCCATCCGCGCGATCAGTTCGACCGCTGGCTCGGGCGGCGCTTCCCCCAGCCAGTCGGTCCACGGCACATCCCCGACGCGCGGGGTGCTGCGCTCCTTGAGCAACTTCAGCAGGAGCCGCCGCATCGGTGTCGGCTCCTGGGCGGCGGCGGCATGGTAGGCACCGGCGGGCGTGACACCGAGATACAGGTCCTGGTCGAAGCGATGCACTGAGCACTCAATCGGTCAGGGTCAGGGGTCGGCCGCGGGGACGCGCCGCCAACACCATGTGGGTATCGTCCGGAGTGGTCCGGTCGTCGACATCTCCTCGGTCGAGCCAGGCGGCAAGCGGGCGCGCCTGTGGGTCGGAGAGCCAAGGACGTGCAAGGTTGAAGAGACGTTGCCGCAATGCGCCCCCTCGGTCACCCAACGCGATAAACAGATCGGCGAGGCTCCCGAATAGGGGAGCCGGGTCCTGCTGACTTAGGCACAAGAGAACACGTCTCGTGTGAGAGGTTAGGTCTGCCGGGGTCCGCGCCACACTGTATGTCAGATGCTCGATCATGGGTGCTCTGGGATACCAGTCTGGGGCCAGCAGCTCATGGTTGGCGCCCTGCCAGAAAATCGGCTCCATCCCGGGTTGCCCGAGGTCTTCCTCCAAAGGCACTAAGATATTGTCTCGCACCAGCTTGCGGCTCATTGTTTGTTGCGAAATTGTAAACTATTGTAAATATTGAGGCCCATTATCATTGATAATTTCTCCTAATGTAACCACTTTCTTTATGATGTTACTTATGCTTTTTGTAACTTCTCATAAACTCAGGGCACGGCCGAAGACCGCGGCACTGGCCTGTGCCGATCCGCCGCGCTTGCAGCAGGCCGGCGCGACCCTATTCGATCAGGCAAAATTGGAAGCCCTCAAGACTTGAAGACATTTGCGCTGCGGTGTTTTTCGGGGGGCCCGCGGGGCGAGGTCGGAACCAAACGGGCCTGACGCGCAGGCGATTTCCTCGTTTCGTGTTTGAATTCGGGTGGCCGCGGCACCCAATTGAGAAGGATTCTCAACAATCCCTTCCCGCAGACAGCCACGCCCGCAGGCGACGTGCGGGCGGCCTGGCCGAAGAGCGGTAGCGGCCAAGGTTATCCGGTAGCGGGGATAGGCTGTCGATGGCTTCCTAAACCCGCCTATAGCTGGTGAATGACGCGGGTAATCGCCAACGAGGGTGGTGAACGGGTACAGCCGACATACGTGTAAAAATAGGACTTAGCGATCAAGAGCGCTCCATCTGATCCGCTTTGGCCGCTGTCTTGATCGCCACCGGCCGTTTCAGTGCCGCCTCAAGCCGTGTTTCGGCGCCGACCGCACGCCGTTCCAGCGCGTCGATCTGGGCCGCCTGCGCATCGCGCGTGCCGGTCAACCGGGCCAACTGCTGGATCAGCGATTCGCGCTCGGCCCGCCACTGGTCCGCCGCCTGGGAGAGTCTGGCCAAGTCGCTTTGCGCACGGTCATACTGCTGGGATTGATCCGCCAGCCGCGTGCGCAGTTGCTGCACCTCGGCGGTGCGTTCGTCGGTGGTCTGCTGGGCCTTGGCCAGCCGCGCTTCGGCGCGCGCGGTGGCCTCGCGGGCGTCGGTCACTTGCCGCAGCACATGCTGCTGCACGCCTTCCAGGCGCGTGGTGGCCTTATCAAGTTCGTCACGGAACGCCTGTTCTTGGGCCGTCATGGCGGCCTGAAGCGCCGCGACCCGTTGCTGCTGCTCGGTCTTGGTCTCCGCCAGGCGGTGTTCGGCCTCGCGCCGCACGGATTCCAACTGGTCTTCCAATGCCTGGGCGCGCGCCTGCGCGGTGTCGGCCGCGGTCCGCACCATGGCGGCATCGGCGCGCAAGGCGTCAATGTTCGCCTGGCGGGCTTCCAGCTGGGTGCGCAATGTGGCAGCGTCCTCGTGCGCCGCTGCCAGGCGGGTTTCAAGATCCTGAACGCATTCCAGTGCCTGGGTCAGCTCACCTTCGACTTCTTCCTGGCGCTGTGTGAACGCATTCTCCCCCTGCTCCACGGCCACCGCCCAGACCGCCAGCATGGCGTTGGCCACCACCGGCGGCAGTGCGGCGTTGAGGGCATCGACTTTCGCCTGCTCATCTTTCCAGAGCTTTAACTCGTCGTTGATGGTGGTGCGGCTGCCCTGCTTGATCTCGGCATAGATCAGGTCGACGGTGAGCGCGTGGGGGCGCCGTCCGGCCGCCACCAGGTGCGTCGCGGCTTCTCGGGTACGCACGCGGGTGTCGCTTATGCGG
The DNA here is from genome assembly GCA_903837595.1 of uncultured Thiodictyon sp. GTDB lineage: Bacteria > Pseudomonadota > Gammaproteobacteria > Chromatiales > Chromatiaceae > Thiodictyon. The sequence goes on along the minus strand of CAILVI010000381.1, from coordinate 12,826 downwards.
CTCATCAGGATCTCCGGAGTGAAACGCGGTCGAGCCGCCGCAAGCGGGACTCGTTACGATTAGTATATGATCGTATAACATGATATGCATAATGATATCTTGCAGAAATTTACGATAACACCCATCATCGAAAATATTTGTGGTGTATCCTGCCTAATCGCGCCGCCACCGCTGCCGAGACCCCTTGCCTCATGACCGACCTGGGCCCGTTGCTCGAACGTCCGCCGACTGATGTCGTCGCGCTGTCGCTGGATGGCCATCAGGGCACGAACCGCGCCCGCGACGGGGTCCGTCAGACCGCGGCGGATAACGACCTGGACGCGCTGCGGCTGTGGCTGAGCGAATACACCGACTCACCGCATACCCTGCGCAGTTATCGCAAGGAAGTCGTGCGGCTGTGGCTGTGGTCGACCCGGGTCCGGGGGATCCCGCTGTCGAGTCTCAACCGCGAGGATCTGCTCGCCTATGAGGCGTTTCTGGCGAATCCGGCGACGGATTGGACCGCTCCCGCCCGCCCCCGGCGCGGCCGGGAGCGGCGTTTGTTCGCCGGTCCGCTCGCGCCCAACAGCGTGCGACAGACCCTGGGTATCCTCTCGGGCCTGTTCGATTACCTGGTCGCCGCCGGCTATCTGGCCGGGAATCCGCTCGCGCTACGGCGACCGCGCCGCGGCGCCACCGCGGCGCGGCGTGCAGGCGTGGAGCGTTACCTCGATCAGGCCCTGTGGCACGGGGTACTCGCGTTCATCGAGACCCTGCCCCAGACCACCCGGCGCGAGCAGCAACACTACGAGCGGGTACGCTGGCTCTTTCGCTTGCTGTATGGCGCCGCCCTGCGGGTCTCCGAGGCCGCCCAGGCGACGATGGGCGATCTGATGCAGCGGCGCGGCAAGTGGTGGCTCCACGTCGTGGGCAAAGGGGGCGTACCCGGCGACGTACCCATCAGTGAAGCGCTGATGGCGGAGCTGGCACGTTACCGACAGTTTCATGGTCGACCGGCCTTGCCGAGCGCCCAGGAGTCCTGCCCGCTGGTCCTGTCCGTGACCGGAAACAGCGCGCGGTCGCTGACGCCGACGGCCCTCTATGGGGTGGTCAAAGACGTGTTTCGACAGGCCGCGCACGCCCTGGAGGCGAGCGACCCGCTGGGGGCCGCCACGCTGCGTCGCGCCTCCCCCCATTGGCTGCGCCATACCGCGGCAACCCACCAGGCCGATGCCGGCACGGACCTGCGTTACATTCAAAAGAACCTGCGCCATGCCTCGCTGGAAACAACGGCGATTTACCTGCATGCCGAGGATGATCGACGGCATGCGCAAACCACCGGCGAGGCGGAGGTGGCCGCTGACCACCGGTGAGTTCCGGGGCGGTCGCGGGCTGGGTGAGGTCACGCCTGCCCGGCGCGGCCGCAACGCGCGGCCGATCCAGCGCCAGGCCGCCGCGCGGCACTGACCCGTCGTATGGCCTCCATCGAACGCACGGCGTATCCTCGCTTTAAACGCCACCCCACGGCGCGCGAGCTCGCTACGATCTATACGCCCACCGCGGACGAATTGCAGTTTGCTCAGGAGGTGGCACGCAAAGCGCAGCCCCGGCTCGGGCTGCTGCTCTTGCTAAAGTCATTCCAACGACTGGGCTACTTCCCCGTGGTGGCAGACATCCCAGCCGCCATTGTACAGCATGTGCGCATGGTCAGTGGCGTGGGCGCTGACGTGTGCCCAGTCTATGGTGAGGGGCGCACCCTCTATCGCCATCATCGGGCGATCCGCGAACGCCTCGGCGTCTCGGGATGGGGAGCCGCCGGGCGGCACGCCGCCATCCAGGCAATCACGCAGGCGGCCGAGGTCATGGACAATCCGGCCGACTTGATCAATGTCGCGATCGAAGATCTGGTCCGTCAGTGCATCGAACTGCCCGCGTTCAGTACCCTCGACCGCCTGGCTCGACGCCTGCGCACGCTGGTCAATCGCCGCTTGTTCGCCGCGGTGACGAATCGACTCTCCGCGACCGAGTGCGCCACCCTCGACGCCTTATTGGAAATCGGCGATAACCCGCAGCGGAAAAGTGCATTCTTTGCCCTCAAACAGTTACCCAAGCGCTCCTCTTTGACCCATCTGCAAGCGTTGCTCGATCAGCTCGCGACGCTGTCCGCAACACTCGACGCGGATCACTATCTCGCGGCGATCCCGAGTTCGAAGATCAAGCATTTCGCCGCCGAAGCCAAAGCCCTGGATGCGGCAGAGCTGAAGGCGTTCACCCCAGCGAAACGTTACGTCCTGATCTTGAGCCTGCTGCTGCGCGCCCGCCTGCGGATTCGTGACGACTTGGCCGATATGTTCATCAAGCGGATGAATCGTATTCACCAGCGCGGCAAAGATGAGTTGGAGCGCTTGCGCCTCCAATTCCGCGAAAAGACCGAGCAGTTGGTCGCGACCTTGGCCGATGTGATTGCGGTGCTGGAGAATCAACCGCTCGACGCGGAGGCTGGCCGCCTGATTCGTTCGTTGTTGCTCGCGCGGGGCGGGCCACAAGCCCTGCAAGATGATTGTACGGCGATCAACGCGTTGCGCGGCGATAACTATTTCCCGCTACTCTGGCGGTTCTACCGTAGTCATCGCCCGACGCTATTTCGCCTGCTACAGGCGCTGACGCTGACCTCGACCAGCGAGGACCAGTCATTGATGCAGGCGCTGGCGATCCTGCGGCAGTACGAAAATCGCAAGGGCGCCTGGATTGAGGAGGCGGTCGATTGGTCATTCACGAATGCCCGCTGGCAACGGACAGTGCGCGTAAAAACCGACGACGGCGAGCGCCTCCACCGTCGACACTTTGAAGTCTGCGTGTTTTCGGCGCTGGCGGCCGACCTGAAGTCCGGCGACGTGGCGATTACGGGCTCGGAAGCCTATGCCGATTACCGCGACCAACTGCTGCCGTGGAGTGAGTGTGCGCCCCTCGTGGCCGACTACTGCCAGCAACTGGGCTTCCCCGACGAAGCCCCGGCGTTTGTCCAACACCTGCGCGACTGGCTCACCCGCCTGGCGGCCGAGGTGGACGCGGGCGTTCCCGACAACCGCGCGCTGGCATTGGACGGCGCGGGGTTACCGGTGCTCAAACGCAGCCCGGCGCACGAACCCAGCGCCGCCGCCCGCGCACTCGAAGCGGCCCTCTTGCAGCGACTCCCCGAGCGCAATATCATTGATGTGCTCTGTAATGTCGCGCATTGGACCGGCTGGAACCGACATTTCGGCCCCCTGTCAGGCGCCGATCCCAAGATCGACAACCCGGGCGCGCGCTATATTCTCACCACCTTCACCTATGGCTGCAATCTGGGACCCGCGCAAGCGTCGCGCCATCTGCGCGGGGCGGCCACGGCCCATATGTTGTCCTTCATCAACCGGCGGCATGTCGACGCCACCAAGTTGAACGCGGCACTGCGCGACATCATCAATGCCTACCAGGCCTTCGACTTACCCAAACTATGGGGTGAGGGCACCACGGCCGCGGCCGATGGGACCAAGTACGATATGTACGACCAGAACTTATTTGCGGAGTACCATATCCGCTACGGGGGCTATGGCGGCATCGCCTATCACCATGTCGCCGACAGCTATGTGGCCCTGTTCAGTCACTTCATTCCGTGCGGGGTCTGGGAGACCGTCTACATCCTCGAAGGGCTACTCAAGAACACCTCGGACATCCAACCGGATACCGTTCATGCCGATACCCAGGGCCAGTCGACCCCCGTCTTCGCGCTGGCGTACCTGTTGGGCATCAAGCTGATGCCGCGCATCCGCAATTGGCATGATCTCGCGTTCTTCCGCCCGCACAAGGATTGCGTGTACCAGCACCTTGATGCCTTGTTTACCGATGTCATCGCGTGGGGCTTCATCGAGCCCCACGTGAAGGATCTGCTGCAGGTGGTGTTATCCATCAAGGCCGGCAAAATTTCATCCGTGACGCTCTTGCGCAAGCTGGGTCACGACAGCCGCAAGAATCGCCTCTATAAGGCGTTTCGCGAGTTAGGCCGCGTCGTGCGAACGGCGTTCCTGCTGACCTATCTTTCAGACTTGGAACTGCGCGATCGGATCACGGCGACGACCAATAAGGTGGAGGCTTACAACGGGTTCGCCAAATGGCTGTTCTTTGATGGCGAAGGCGTGATCGCCGACAACGACCCAGAGGAGCAGGAAAAACTGATCAAGTACAATGATTTGGTGGCGAATGCGGTGATCTTTCACAATGTGGTGGATCAGACCCGCATTCTGCGGCAGCTCAAGCACGAGGGGTTTGCGATCAATCGGGCCGATGTGGCGACATTGAGTCCCTATCCCACCGGTCATATCAAGCGCTTCGGCGACTACATCGTCGATGCGGATGCCGTCCCCGAGCCGATCGATCCGTCGTTGCCGATCTGACCAATAGGTGGCAGATGCCGGGCACGTCATCGCCGTGCTAATCCATAACTTTCTTGCGTACTTGGGTTGCCGTTGCTCCTCTTGTAGCGACGCCCAATCGGACGCCACCAGCCGCTGCCATCGCGGCCTAAGTCACCCTGCCTCCGGCGCGCTCCATGCGGCCGGCGCCCGCCTTCCGATTTTTCTTCGCCCCCCCAGAAAATCGCCGTTCCGCGCGATGCAGGTCGGTAACGGATCCTGATCGGCGCGAACCGGATATCCCACCGGAGACATCTCCGGTCCTCCTTGGGTACCGGACTGCCACGCCGGCCAGCGCGAAAGTCGGCGCCTGACGACCAACGGAGATGCCGGCCAAGGCAAACCCGAGCTAAGTCCTATTTTTGCACGTATGTCGGCTGTACCCGTACTTCATCCTGGCCATGGGTCCTGAGCAGCAGGTGTGCGCGTTTCGCGCCGAGGTCGGTGCGCACGACCTGCACGGCTTGCGCGACCACAGCCGTCGGATTGCCCGCTCCACGACGACGCCGGCACAGTATCGCGACACCTTGGCGCAGTTTCGCACGCGGCCGAACCCGCCCGGTCGGCTGCTCAACTGGGTCTGTCGGGACCAGGCCGCCGCGTTGGACCTGACGACCGATCGGCTGGAGCTGACCTCGGCGTCGGCGCAGCACTCCAGGCCGCCCGCCGACTCGGGACCACGCGCGCTCGCCGCCGCCTTGGATGCCCACGTCACGGCACTAACGCAGGGCGGTCTCACTGATATCGAGCTGTTCGTCGCGATGGCCGACCACCTGCCGCTGTTCAAACAGCTTATGGACCGGGCCGACCCGGACGAACTGTCCGCCCTGTGCGCCGCCTATCCTGGGCTGTATCGTTTCGCCAAGGTGTTGGAGCAGATCGCCGCCGGTATCGCCGCGGGCGACATCAAGGTGCCTGGCGGAGCACCACCAACAGCGGTATGAACCTGTTTTGTCAGATCGGCTACGGTCCGGGGATCTAGGCCCGGACTCGCACAGAAGACCGCTTAGGAGACGACGAGTTTGCCGTGATTCTGTCCACGGTCGCCGATGCGCGCGGCGGATCTGGCCATGTACGACATCAAGCGCCGCGGAAATAACGGCTGTGCGATGGCCGATAGCTGTAGCGACCTGAAAACATAAGGGCCTGACAATCTTCGGAAAGATTATGTGAATATTTCAATAGCCGTTACAATTATCTTATACCACGCACAAGCGGGCTAATTTGCGTCTATAGCGTGATGGCCGATAATCGAAATTATGCACTTAGGCCCGCCATGACTTCATTGGAGCGTTTAAACAGCATTTCTTATACTTCTTACCACTCCCGCAAGGACAACGATCATTGCGACCGACGGTTTGACGCGTGGGGATCGCCGCCGCATGGCGGGGATGGCGGGCTTGGTATCCTCGATAAAGCGATTTCAGCCGATCATGATGGCGTTGAAATAACTTCGCATAGGCATCGGCAGTCAACGTTTCGGCGACGCGGTTCAAAAATTGCGGGTCTTCGTCACCGACGTTTTCGATCCGCCACGTTTTCGTCTGGTAGTTGAGAAAGAGCGCCGGCATCGGCGCTTCCAATGGGCGGTCGGCCGCGTCGTGCGGAGCGCTGAGATCCAGCAAACCCACCGCGACATCGGTACAAGTACAGTCGGATTTAACGCAATAGAGGTCATCAAGCTGGAAGCGCCGATCTTCAATATCCAGTATCTGGAAATCGGCGTAAGGCAGGATGCCATGAAATCTCACCATGGAGGAGTGTTGCTCAATGTCATCCGCAGGAAACGGCGCATCGATCTCTTCATCGGGAGTCTCGTCCGTAATTTGGCGTTTGCGGGAATAAAAAATTGCGGCCAATATCCGCCAATCCTGTCCAGACAAGGCACGAACAAAGGTGTCGCCGATGTGTTGCTCTGAACCGGATCGCTTTTTAATCCCGGCATCCAGTTTCTGCTTGAGTACGTCAACACGCATTTCCAACAAGGGGATGTCCGTTCCCGTGTATTTTGACACGGACCCTGGCTCGTCTGGCAACAGGCCCACAGACACCACGCTACATCGACACGCGGGATCGTCGCAGATGCCAAATCCGAGACGATATTGTTTGCCCGCCAGTTCGCCAGCCTCGGATTCAGAAGGGAAGGTGAACGCGTATTGACTCCCGCTGGGTGTCTTGATTTCTGTCAGCATGGATGGTGACCTTGGTGGCATGGCGCGAAGGGGCTTGCAAGTGACGTCGAGGCGAGGACACCGCGGTGCGCCAGGATAAACGGCCTGAACGGCTTCGGTCGCCGCTACTGTGCGCGCGAAGGCGCCCTGACAGGTTACTGACGGGGGCAACCTGTCGAGCACGCCTTGGGCGTTTAATGGTATCGTCGTAGTTGACCTGGATGGCCCAATAAGAGCGAAGAGGTCACCAGGCGCCACATAAGCAAACCCACTAATAATGGGTCTAGGGCACAACGGGACAGGAAATCGATGTAAGGTCGTAACCCAACGATTCTCAGCGTTCTCTGACTTTTGCCTCGCCCTCGCTGGGGTAGACCTCGGCGGAATGTTCCGATGTGACGGGTTTAGCACCGCGTTAGGGCCTTGGGGTCTGCACACCGCGGCCATCGCAGGTACAATACCACGCGATGCGCGGGAAGCGAACCACTTAGCAATCAAGCAACCGCAAGCGCTTACCGGCCAACGAGGAAACCGATCCATGACGAAAAGCGAGTTGACCGACGTGCTGGCCGCTGGGCAGGCGGGGCTCGACTACAAGGACGTAGACGATACGGTACATAAGATCGTCGAGCGTATGAGCGCCGCGCTCGGCGCCGGCGAACGGATCGAGATCCGCGGCTTCGGCAGCTTTTCGCTGCACTACCGCCCGCCGCGGATCGGGCGCAACCCCAAGACCGGCGACCCCGTGGCCCTGGCCGGAAAGCATGTCCCGCACTTCAAGCCGGGCAAGAATCTGCGTGAGCGGGCAAACGGGGCGTTACCGGGAGCCGCAGCGGCGCTCGCGCGTGGGTAGCTTGCCGCCCAACCGAGGCCAACGTGCGCGCGGTGCCTAGGGGAATAACTCGCGCCGGAGCCTGCATCCGGCAGACCCCGGCTTGTCGCCGCGCTTGACCAAAAAGATGGAGGCGATCATGTCCGGACGGAGCAGTTCCCCGACCAGGCAGGGTCGAGCAGCGTGTTCTTACCCGCACCGTTGGCGCCGACGATGACCTGAAAATCGGTCAGGTCTATGGCTAGGCATTCAAAGCAGCGGTAGCCGGTCGCTTCGAGACGCGTGATCATTTGCCAGGCTCCGGGTGCGTGGTGCGGAATTCGGCGTAGGCCTTGGTGATCGCGGGCAGGTCATCATCGAGAATGCGGGTCTTGCGGCGCGTGGTGCGCATGCGAAGACTACCGCCGGATCGCCCACAGCCTCGCCAAAAAAGGAAGGTGCCGCCGGGACAGCATACTCCATCAGTGACTCGGCGTGAATCGGTTTTGTTCTGGTTCGATTGGGTCGGTTGCGGGGAGTTCGCATCATCGACGGTGGCCGCCGACGCCAGCACTTGGCCGTTGCGCTGGGAGTTAGCGCGTAGTTGGAGGCTTGGCCTACAGGGCATCCGTAAGGAAGAACTGGTCCTGCGCATGCCCAGAATAAAAACGTTGCACCTCGCCTTGCAGCAACCGGCACCTACCTAAAATGGCTGTTGCTGGCCCCGCGACGTTTCGGGGCAGGCGGGAGATTAGAGCAAACAGCAGAGGGTGTTACTCCGGTAAGCTAAACACCGGCCGCGCACAGACAGGTCCAGCTTGCAATTCTGCTTGGGTGGTACTTTTGTCCTTATCGAGGTGAATTGGATAAACGGGAGTGCCCAGTCCAAATTCAACTACATAATCGCCAGACAGCAGCCGCGTTATCAGCTTACCTAACGCTTTTTGAACAAAAAAGCCGTCAGCATCACCTAACCAAATTTCAGTTTCTGGCAAAGAAGCCACAATTTCAAGGTTCACATATTGTGTTGTCCCCTGCATACTGGAACACCTCTGATCCTGTTGTAGCAGATTATCGTCGGAATGATCACCATCAAGTTCTTCCAACAAACTGCTTAGTGAGTATTCGGCGCTGCCGCTGGTCTCTCCATCATTGAGCGCCTGCCGCAAGGCCAGTATACGCGCTGAAGGACAATCTTGGCTGCCGTTCCGCCCGGACCCACTCAAAATGGCGGCGCGCGAAAATTCCTCTTCCAGCGCATCATAGGCGGATTGGTATGCCGGATCATGCCGCCACTGGTAATGAAGATCAGAAAGTTTCGTCACGGTGTGGACTCTCTCGTCATGATGTTGTGCCTGTAAAACGCCTACGAGCCGTCAACATTCGCTAAACATTCTTGCTCTTGATGATCGCTCCCGGCTGACTCACTGAAAAATTGTACTCGGCGCGCACGATTCACTCGTCGGCCGTTGGCATCCAAACATCGGCCAGGTCGATAGGCGTTGCCTCGAAGGGCGCGACGGCCACCACGTCAGACCCGCCGAAGCGCCCGATATCCCGCCAGACGCCGGCATCAAGGGCGTAGGTTTCCAGCGTCCGCGCCCAGGGATCGACCAACCACAGGTAGGCCACCCCGAACCGTGCGTAGATCGGCATCTTTATCTCGCGGTCCTTGCTGCGGGTGACGGGGGACAAGATTTCACAGACCCAATCCGGCACTATCGTAAAACGCTGGTCTTCTTGGACGAACCGTATTCTCTCCCAGCGCCAAGCCGCCAGATCTGGAACAAGAACCTCAGTGTCAAGAATTAGGTGTAACTCGGGCCAGTGCAAGACGCACCAGTCACGGCGCTCGTCGGGTGACCGATTCAACAAGGCGGAAACCGTTCCCAGGACCAAGGCCGCGGGGCGCGGCTCGGTGTGAACCTGGCCGTCGATGAGTTCGGCGGTCATCCACTCGGGTAGGGCCTCAAGTTGCTGGTAAAGCGGTGGCCGGGCGTGCGTCTGGACGCCAGGGCGACACCACTCTTGGGCCTCAGCTTCACGCACCGGATCAGCGGCCATCGCTTGGTATCCGTCATCGAGTGATACCTCCCGCCGCCCGTCGCGCAACTGGTCGCGCTCATCCAAGAGGTGCAATGCCTCGCAAATCACATCGCTTGCTGATTGGTAAGCACCAGCATCGACCCGAGCCTTCACCAGAGCATCAATATGGGGGGGCAGTAAAACGTGCATTCTAGTCTCGCTCGCTCTCTTTCCCATAATGGTCGTATCCCATCCGTTGCTCGTCTCGCCAGTGTCTAATTCTTTCATCAAGGCGCTGCTGGTCGCAAAACCCAACCTCGCCACAATCGCTTGCTTCCCAGTCGTCAAAGGTGTGCTGTTGCAGTCGCTGAGCAACACTCTCGACGGACATGTGTGGGTCAATGATTTCCGGGAAATCCCAACCACTGAACCAATCCGAGTTTCTGCAATTGTCTGGCAGGTTTGTTAATATCCACCATCCGCGATAGGTCTCCGGGGAGTAGCTTTTGCAATCTTTCTGGTATTCTGCCTCATCGGCCTCACCCCAGGTATTGTTCGTCTGTTGCAATGTTCGATAATCATCACGGTCGGCGAACCAGTACGCATGTTCTTCTGGATTATCGCCGGCCCAATCGTACCACTCACACTTAATGCCCACTTGATCCCAGCGAAACACCGCCTTCACAACAGCCTCCTTGCTCGGGCCGAACACCCACTCATACTCATTCAAGTAATGCTGTGACTCCCCCCAAAGGGTGCCCTCTGCGGCATATTTAAAAGCCTCCCGATGCTCTTTCCAGAATGAGTCAAGATCATCGAGTGTTCGTAGAACAACGAACATCGCGCCCCCTTCCAAAAGCTCGCGCTCGGGCAAGGCGATCTCGATTGGTAGCAATGGCGCCTTTGGTTTCTTTGCGCGAGGTTTTTTCATCTGAATCGTTTTCCTAGCAGAACACCATTTATGTTAAGTGAGGGGCGTTTATGGTCGCGTCGACCTGCCGGAAACGTCATCAAGTACTCCCGGCAATGTGCACGCGCCCCAGCAGTTGCTCGATCAGGTCGCTCACCTCGCGCTGTCGCAGTACCCTTGCTTCGCGTTGTTCGGCGTCATCACCTTCGCCGAGCTCGAACTTAGCGACAGACACGGGACCATCCTTGCGATAACCCTCGGCCTTCTCGTCGCTCGCGAATCGGTTGTGAAGGATCACGAGCGCGGCGTCGACAACTTCTCGGTGCTTGCCTTCGAGTTCCTTACGGAATGCTTTGGCGGCGACATCTGTGCCTTCGGGCGCGTGCTCAATGCAGTAGATGAGGTCATGCGCGTCCTTGCGCTCGTAACGCTGATCGAAGGCGAACGCTTTCAAACATGTGAAGCTGACGAGGTTGGCGTGCCTGATCCACTCGGTCACGATGCCGTTGCCGCCCAGCAGCTCGGCCTGGATCTTCGTGGCTTGGTTTAGGTCGAAGACGATGGACGAGTGGGGGATGTTCAGCGCCGAGATCCTGCCTTCGGTCGGCAGGGCCTGCACTCTGCCACCGGCGATGTCCGGCGCGTCGGCCAGCAGTTCGAGCACCATGATCGCCCCGTGTTCGGTCTTTGTTTGCCAGCGCCAGGAAAGCGTCTGCTGCCTGTCGTTGATGGCGCGCTCGAAGCCCAACTTCTTGAAATTCTGTTCGAGCGTCTGATACGCCTGCGTGTCGGCGAGGATCTGCAGGTCGATCACGATGTCCACGTCCATCGTGCCCGCGTGCGGCGGCACGGCCGGCGGACGTGCCGCCACCAGGTAGCGTGGGGTGAGCCCACCGATCAAGCAGACCGAGTCCTTCCATGGGCCCAACCCGCGCAGCAAAGTGACCAGCACGCGCTCGCAGTCGAGCGTGTACTGATCGCTGTAGCCATCCAGGGTTGCGGGTTTCGCCATCAGCAGCCGATCCTTTCATTGCGCAGGTGTTCCGCCATTTCCTTGGCTCGTCCTTCTCCTTTTAGCAGGTCGAGATAAACGTGGATGGGGCTTGCTAGCCAGGCATTTCCGACGCGCTCCCGGAAGAGCAGATCGCCCGGCGACTTAACGTCGATGATGGCGAAGTTCGCCCCTTCGTTGACGACACGCGCGCCGAGGTCCGCCAACGCATCAGTGGCCTCCGGCGTTACGAGCACCCGACATCGCACCTGTCCGAAACTGGATAGGAATGGGGCATAACGCTGTGCCGCAGCTTCGTTGCTGATGGCATAGCTCGCGCCATGGGCTTCAAAGGCCTGCGCCGCACGATCTACCAGCGCTTCGGCTTTTGTGCCAGGCACGAAGTATCGTCGCAGGATCGCCGGTCGGCTTCCCGCGACCTGGGCAGCCCAGGCGTCGAGCAGGGCTCGTGGGTCGCGCAGGTGCCGTTCCTTGTTCGGCCCCTGTCCGCGGATGGCGATCCAGTCGAACTTCTCCAGCTCGCGCAGGATCTCGGAGGCGGTGGCCGGCGACACCTGGGACCGCTCGGCCAGTTCCTTGACGCCGAACCATTGTTCGCGCTGCATCAGCAGGGTGTGGATGGCCGAGGCGCGGCGTCCAGTGAACAGTGAGCGCATCACCGTGGCCTGAGCCTTGGGTGGAGGCTTGTCGATGTAGACGTAGGCTCCCGGTGCGGGCAGGTACAGGCTACCGCCGCTGTCGAAGTAGCCCACCTGCTCAGTGCGGAGGAGATCCTTGGCCCCAGGCGAGAGTGACTCGGCGGCCAGCACGGGTACGCTGTCGAGGTCTGGCCGCGCGCTGCGGTTAGCCTGGGACTTGATCCGCCAGAGCGCCTGCTGGACATCACGCGGATAGACCGTTTTCCTCGTCTCGACAAGCAGGGTCAGAGACTTGCCGGCGATGCTGAGGTCAATCTCGGCATCGTAGCCGCGGTCGTTCGCAGCACCTGCTGGCTCGCACGGGGCCACGTTGGCATGAACACCCGGTAGCGTCTGAAGCACTACCAGTAGCTGTTGGACGAGCTGCCGCTCGTTGGCGTGGAACATAAGCATGACGAAGAGATCGTCACTGAACAGTGAATATTAAAATATTACCGAAGATTCGGCATTATTTCAATATTCGCTGAACAGCGGATCTTCGTGCTCCTGTTTTCCGTGCAGTCTCACGGTTGCATCGTCGCTGGGGGGCTGCTCGGGATAAGTGCAATTCCTTATCACAAGCAGGTGGGTCGGCCGTAACTCCCTGCCCAGAAAGTCGGAACGTCAAAGGCAAGAGCGTGGCGGGACGATCTCCGCCAGACCCACCCCGCGCTGTGACGCACCCAGCGCCGCGCCCAGTGGACGGGCGGCGGGGCGGACCCAGGCGGACCGCGGCCGAGGCCCTGCCGGCGCCCGTGCCGGGGCGAGCGCGCCCGCCGGGCCGTCGCCGGGT
>CAILVI010000380.1 GCA_903837595.1 uncultured Thiodictyon sp. | reverse complement strand
TAACCCTCGGTTTGTTTGCACTTCCAAGGGTACACAATTTCGCGGGTCCTGCCGCTCTCCAGGGGGTGATTCTCCAAGCCCTATGCTATGTCTTGGCCGGATTTATGATCAAGGCCCTCTCGGTCATCGTTTCTGGCGCCGGGAACCCGCGGACGATCATCGGCGGGATTTCCAACCCACTGGAGTTCCGGCGGCGGTTTATGGAGATTCAGGAAGCCTCGGGGGTAAGCAAGTAGCGACCGAACGGCGGGGCTACCTTTCGCGTGGCGAGCGGCGCCCCGCTCGGTCCGGAATTACGCCAAAAAGAAGATCGGCTTACGCACTGATGGGTAAAGCTGCTAGCACAACCGCTGACACCGGCTCAAATTCCCTAATCTCAAACGCCATCTGGCCGCAAAAGAATTTCGCAATAATGTCAACAATCTCTAAAGTTACCGGTAAGCAATATAGGACTTCGTTTTTGGTTGAAACCGCAAGAGTAGACCGGGTAGAAAAATGGAACGACACGTCATTTTTTACCGTTAACTCAACAACATCGTCGTCGATAACGAGGTCTTCGACAAAGAGGCATACCCGTATTTATTATACAACCGATAACGGCTCCAGCGAGTTAACAGCGTACGGGTTTGATTTGCCAGTAATCAATGGATCAATAATTAAAATTTCTTTTTATGTTAGCGATGAATTTAGACCCATGCTGGCCGGATTCCTGGATCGAAGAACAAACAGGTGGTATCTATTAAATTCGCCGGAGAAGTATTTTCAAGCTGTGCGGCCAGCTGGAGGGCCTGCTCGACTAAGGTATCACTGGTCGGGACCCAGAGACTAACCGCAGAGAAATAGCGCTCCATGAATGCGATTTCGTTTTCGCGTCTATAGAAGAGCGGCTTGCGCAGTGTTTCCAACCTTAGATAGGCGCTGGCAACGAAGGTCCTACTTGAGTCCCCCAATAGCCCCAAGGCTTCGTCCGCAGCCGGATGATCACCGCGAAAGGCGGCAATCAGCGTATTGGCATCAACGTAGGTCTTGATCATCGCCAGCCTCCGCACGCCCCTGCTGCACTTCACATAGAATGGCGTCGGCCGATTGGAGCGGCTGGCCCTGCGCACTAGCGCGCCGACGAATCGCCGCGAGGGCACGGCCAAGCTCGCTACGAGGCTGATCATGGTCGACCACGGCATCGCCGGCCAATGGAGCGACCGGCTTATCCTCTAACCATGCCGGGGGGGGCTCAGGGAGGACCGTCACCACGACCCGCGCCCGCACCACTCCCGGGAGCGGCTCCAGCAGGCGAACCTGGCCGTTTTCATAAACGCCTTCGATACTTGTCAACATCTCGAATTCATCCTCGCTCACTTGACGCGTCAGGGGTTTGCGCGTCCATCACACTCAACGCTTCCTCAAATGCCTCGCGCTCGGCCCGATCGGTAACCTCCACCCGGTTCGCGCGAAGCCAGGTCGCCGCGGCATAGACGGCCCACAGCGGGGGAGTACGTTCGGTGGCCCACAACTGGAGCACCATCCCGGGGGGCGACTCCTTGCGGGCAATCCAACCCCCCGCCGTCGCCACCGCGACCAGTTGCGCCGCGGCCTGCGTGTTCGGCGATCCGCAATGGAATCGATAGGCCGAGATAACCCGCTGGCGCGTCGTCCTGGAAAGCGTCACGCCGCACACCGCCGAAAAGGGGTTACGCGCGGGTCCGGCTGGAGCAGGGTTCGCACGGCCGCTAGCGGGGCTGGGGGATCGGCAAGGACCAGTTGGCGGCTGGTTTCCAGCGCCAAGGTCAGCCGCGCGTCCAGCTCACCAAGCGGGGTGTCGCACGCGCCCCACTCCCGGGCGATAAGACTAACCACTTCCCCCCAGTATCGGAACAACGCGCGGATCAGCACATCGGTCGGCGTCTGGCCGTCCGAGCACTCAGCGAGCAAGGCGACCGTGAAGTTATCACTGGTGTGATAGCTGGCAAACAGCCCCGCGCCGGCGACGGCATCGAGGGCCAGCAGGTCAGTCATGCTGCCTTCCGGGTCCAGGGGTTGCGGCGATGTCCGACCGAGCACCGCCAGGGCCGCGCGGTGGCGTTGGTCGCTCGCCTCCCGGCGTTGCTCCTTCAGGAGCTCGGCGGGCTCGCCGGCCAACCATGCGGCCTCGTTGAGTGACGCAAGAATCCGCAGGGCCGCCTTCAAGGTGCCCTGATCAGCACGGCTCAAGTAGGGAGCGACGGACATCGCTTCCAAAGGCGCTTTGACAAGCCGATAAGTGGCTTGCTCAGGCGCCTCGGTCGCGCCGGGCAATGCCTGGCGTTCCGCAAGGTACTGCGCTAACTGTACGCTCGTCAGGGCCTCGTCTTCCTCTATTCGGACAAATCCCGGACAGGGGGCCAGTCCGTCCTGGCGAGAGCAAGCCCAACCTCGACTGTAGACATTGACAGTCAGTTTCAGGGGGCCACCGCAGAGGGGGCAAGGGGGCGTGTTCATAGACGGTCCTCCCGGGATATGGCCCGGCGTCGTCGCCGGGCCTGATAAGGTGTTACGAACCGAGACAGCTCGCAAGATTGTCGAGGTCCACTAAATCGGTGAACGCGATCCGCAGCTCACCCGCCTCACCGTTGCCACTCCAACCCACTGTGACTTGAAGATTCCACGTCTCGGCAATCCGCCGCTCGGCCGCGCGGCACCGCTCTTTGATGCGCTTCTCTTCGGAAAGATCCACCGGCGCGACCTTCGGCGGCTTGGGCTCGGCGGAAGCGGTGGGCTGCGCCGGGACGGGCGCTGGCATCGGCCGATGAGCGTCGTCGCGCGGACCTGGTGGGGTGGCGGGTTGCCGCACCGGCAGAGGCTCCAGGGTCGCCGGCACGTCCTCAACCGGCGTCGGCGGTTCATCCATGGACGGCGCCACAATCGCGGGTTCACGCGCGGTGAACGGAGCCGCAGCCGGCGCCAGTCCCTCAACACTCGGCATCGCCCCGGAGCCCCCCGCTGGATCAGGGACCGACAACTCGGCGGGAGCTGTGACGGCCGCAGGTACAGAAGGCTGCACGCTGGGCGCATTCGCGAACTTGGCGCGGGCAACTTCGAGCGCCTCGCGCACCGTCGCGCGCGTCACCTTCTCGGCGCAAAGGAATTCAGCAACGGCGTTCGGATCTAGCGCTTCCAGGTCGATGAGGAACGACAGCGTTTCCGGGTCCTGGGTGCGGTTACCGGTCACGAACACGTCGATTTGACTGATGTGGGAGGCCAGCTTGCGCCGCAGGGACACCCACGTCTTGTTCTTGCCCAGCAGCTCACCCACCTGCTTAGGGCTGTTGCCAAGTTCGACCAGGCGCGCCACGGCGGTGGCTTCCTCGAGGATATTCAGCGGCTCGCGGTCCGCGTTCTCCAGCAGCTGCACCGCCAAGCGTTGCGCGGGTGACAACTCGCGCACGATCACCAACACCTCGGCGAGCCCCGCCAGGTTGGCGGCACGCCAACGGCGCTCCCCCGCGATGAGCATGTAGCGGCCGGCGTCGTTGGGATGGCGGCTAACGATCAAGGGCTGAATCACACCCGCCACGGCCAGCGATTCAGCCAACCCGGCAATGCTCTCATCGTCAAACGCCTTCCGCGGTTGATCCTCGTCCCGATCAATCAGGGATAACGCGACAATCACGGCCCCGGTGGTATCCGGCTCGTCGTCCGCCATCAAGTCGCGCAGACTGCGGATATCGCTCAATTCATTCGCGGCCGCTTTGCTCATGACAATCTCCCCAGAATCGCTTCACATGCGGCCCGCATTTCCTGGCCAGCCTTTAGCATCCCGGCCCCGCTAGTATTCCGCCAGACGGGACGCCCCGCGTCAATCGCATCGGAAATAGCCACCCGATTGCCCACCGTGAACGGCAACACGCTATCGCCAAGTTCGGCGCGTAGCTCACCGAGAATCCGGGCATGGGTCGCGGAGCGGCTATTCACCATATTCGCCAAAAGGCCCAGGTTTTTCAGATTAGGATTGAACTTTTTGCGAATCTTGCGAATGGTGCCCTGCAGGTCGGTGATTCCCTGGATAGAAAACCCGTTGAGCCCCATCGGACTTACCACGGCATCAGCCGCAATCAGGGCCGCAATCAGGCGCCGGCCAAGACTCGGGGGGGTGTCGATGATACAAAGGGTGTCGTCGGGCACGGCCAGGCCGCGCAGGTGATGTGCTGGCCGCTGGATCAGGCTGAGGTCGAGGGCCTCCACGTCGTTGATCCCGATATCAGCCGAGATCAAGGACAAGCGGTCGGAAATCGTCTGCGGGATCTGCGTCAGGGTTCCTGGCTCCGCCGTAAACAGAGTCGACGCCTGCAAACCGCAGAACGTGCGGGTGAAACAGCGGCTGCTGTTGGCCTGGCCGTCCAGATCGCACATCAGCACCGAACGGCCCTGCTCCAGGGCGAGCCAGACCAGATGCACGGCCATCGCCGACTTGCCGACACCGCCTTTTTGATTCGCTACAACAATGACTTGCACTTCTTATTACCCCTCAAGGTCGAGCCTTCGGCTCAGTGGTAGGAATCTACATAATACACACCCGCCGACACATACACAAGCCTTTTTTTGTTTCGCATGCGATACTTTCCAGAGAGGTTGGCACCCTGCAACCCTACCGATTCTTCGACAACGCCGCCAGGGCCGCCAACTCGCGGACCTGAAAACTAAACTCGTCAAGCAAGTGGACTGCGGAAAACCGCTCGCCCTCCACCGTCATGCCGCGCCGGACCAAAATCCGCATGGCTTCGTTCGCAGACATATTGTGTTGATCGGCGAAGGCTTCCACATCGGACTTCAGTGATTGTGGGATCAGCAGTTGCATTCGGACGTTGGGATCGACAGGGATAGGCATCACGATTACTCCAAAAACGAAGGATAGACCAATCAGCCTACAGCAACACAACAGCCGCCGCCAGGGTGCCCGTCCCTGGGCACCGCATCGGCCTAGAAGTCCTCTGTAAAGCCGATTGTCACGGCTAACGCGCCATCGTCCGCGGGGCTGCAATCCAACACAAAGTACCTCTCAAGGTCAGCCCGTGCGGGCTTGGTGGGTGGTCCCGGCGACCCGGGACCGGAAACAGTTACAGCAAGCCACGCTCAGCCAACGACGTAGACGCTTCGCCGGAAACGATAAGGTGATCGAGCACCCGGATTTCCACCAACGCCAGCGCTTCTTTTTATGAGCAGGACGCCGTAATGCGAAGGATGCCCGGGGCGCCCCGGTAGGAGGGGGGGTTGCGGCGGTTTTCCTTCGCATTATTTCTTGGGTTGGCGTCAGAGGGAGTCGAGCCAGTCCAACAGGTCCGGGTTGCGCTTCCAGCGCGGCGGGGCAGTCGGCCGTTTTGAGGCGTCGACCAGTTCGATGGCGCGACGCTTGGTCTCGACGTTGGCCCGAGCGTACTGCATCGTGGTATCGAGGCTGACATGGCCGAACAAGCTGCGGATCACTGCGATGTCGACCCCGGCAGCGACCAACTCCACCCCGGCGGTGTGGCGGAACGTGTGAGGGGACACCCGTTTCTGTCGCAACGACGGCAGTTCCTCGGCCGCGGCGCGGACGTACTTGGCGAGCTTGTAGCGGACCCCGGCGGCGCCCAGCGGGCGGCCGTAGCGGTTGACGAACAGCGGTTCCCCATCGGGCCGGGGTTGTCGGGCTCGCAGTGCCGAAAGCAGCTCGGCCGTCTCCGCCCACAGCGGACAGATCCGCTCCTTACGGCCTTTCCCGTAGAGCTTGGCGTGCGCCGGCGAGTCCAGCCGTAGATTGCTCGGGCACAGATCGAGCGCCTCCTGGATACGCGCCCCGGTGTTGTACAGGAACGCGAGCAGCGCATAATCGCGCTGCCCCTCCAACGTCGCTCGGTCCGGTTGTTTGAGGATGGCCGTCACCTCCTCGGTGTCCAGGTAATCGATCGCCGGGTGTGGGGCCTTCTTCGTGGGGATGCGCAGGACGGCGGCACAGTGTGCCGCCGCCAACGGCTCACGGTCGGCGACGAACCGGAAGAACGAGCGGATCGCAGCCAACCGGCAGTTGCGCGTGCCGATGGTGTCGCCGCGCTCCGACTCGACGTGGCTGAGGAACGCCGGTATCTCCTCGGCGGCGAGGTCGGCGAGCGCCAGCGCGCTCACCGACCGACCGTGGCGCGCGGCGACGTAGCGTAGGTACAGGCGCCAGGTGTCGCGGTAGGACAAGATCGTGTGACGGGAGCAGTTTCTCTGCTCGCCGAGCCACTCGTGGAAGAAGGCATGGAGCCAGTGTGACAGTGGGGCGAGCGTCATGTCCGGTCTCCCGAGGCATGGAGCGCGTGCGCGCCGCGCTGGCGGTAGCGCTCGCCCGCCTGTTCGAGCAGTTCTGGGGTCATGTTGAGGTAGACGAGGGTCGAGATGATGTCCTTGTGACCCAGATAGGTCGCCAGGTGCGGCAGCCGGGTCTGGGGATCGACGCCATCGCGATACCACTGCACCATTCGACGAGCAACGAACGAATGGCGAAGGTCATGGACCCGCGGCCCCCGTTGTCCGCGCTCCGGCTTGAACCCCGCGCGGCGAATGACATGCGTGAGGAACTTCTCGATCGCGCTGTAACTGTAGCGATGCCGGCGTAGGGGGCTCCACCACAGCGGCGCCTCCGGTCCGATCGGAGCTCCCGCGGCGGTGCGGGCCAGGAGGTAGCGCGATATGACCGCGAGCACACCCGGCGCCAACGGCAGCCGCCGCGACTTGAAGAATTTCGTCTCGCGGATCTCGACCGTTGCGTCATCCACGTCCAGGTCGGCGAGTGTCAACGAGGCGATTTCTCCGACCCGCAGGCCGGCGCAATACGCCAGCGCGAGCATCGCGACGAGCGCAGTCGGTCGCAACGGCGCGTTCACCGAGGGGAATGTCCGGGCCGCCTCGAACAGCCGCTCGACCTCGGTTTCCGTAAACAGGTAGGGCTTGCGTTCCTCCTGTATGACCCGGTGCTGCAACCCAGCGTCGATCGACAGGACCGCCACGGTCGGGTCGCGCCGGTTCATGGCCTGGGACAGCGCTCGCCCGCACTGCTGCACCCGTAGCGCGTGCCGCACCCCCGGGCACGAGTCGCGCCAGGCCGCCAGCAGCGCCGGTAACGGTTCGTCTGCAAGCTCCGGATGCTGTTGAAGAAAACGATCGAAGCGCCGAAAGTCACGCGCCGTGACCTCGTAGATGTATCCCAGCGACTGCATCCGCGCGATGTGCTCGCGCATGAGCGCACCGAGCGAGCTGCCGAACTCGGGTAGCGGTCGCAGCCGCTCTAGGGCACCTTCGCCGTCGTCCTCAATCAGGGCACGCACGATCGGATGCAGGCGGGGACCGTAGTCGTCCTGCAACGCGGCGAGCGGGTTGGCGCCGTGGCCGGCGCCGGCCCGCCAGTCCAGATAACGCGCGACAACCCCCGCTCGGCACACGACGCTCGCCAGGGGCGAGCGTGCAGCCTCATGCATCAGCCAGGCTCGCAGCGTCTCGAGCGAGAGCGCCTCGCCGCCCGGCGTGCGCTCAAGCGCGAACGCCTGGAAGGCCCGCAGGATGCTGCAATAGGAGTAGCGAGACTGGCGTCCGATCGCCAGGCTGTCGAGGAAGCGGTCGACGTCGTCGGCGTTCATGGGGCGACCCCCGCTGGCAGGTCGAGGGCCACCGAGCGCAGATCCTCCATGGCGAGCTTGAGGTAGGGCGCCGTCGAGCGCTCGGTACGATGCCCGAGAATGTCCCCAATGACCTTGAGGGACACGCCGCCGCGCAGCAAGCTTGCCGCTCGGCTATACCTCAGCAGATGGGCCCCATGTTTGCCGGTCGGGAACACGCCGACGGCAGCCAGTCGCCGCGTGACGATGCCATGGATAGTGGAACCGTTAGCCAGCGCCCGGTACGGCGCCTGGCTGCGCAGGAACACCGCCCGGTCGGTCGCGACGGGCCGTCCGTGACGCAGGTAATCAAATAAGGCGTCCGCAGGTCCGCGCAGAAGCGGCAGCGCGGAGCTTGCGCCGGTCTTCGTATGCTGGATGTGCAGGCGCTCGTGCCGCCAATCGATATCCGACAGACGCAGCCCTACGATCTCTCCCGCCCGCAGGCCATAGGTCGTCGCCAGCATCCAGATGGCGTAGTCGCGAAGACCGAGCGGGGAACGGTCCTGTTCGAGCGCTTCGAGTGCTCGCTCGACGTCCTCGGGTCGGATCGTCGAGGGGATGCCCTCCAGCGCATAGATCTTCGGCCCCTTGATCGCACCGGCCAGGTCGAGCGGTAAATGGCCGCGCTCATGCAGATAGCGCAGCACGCTGCGCAGGGTCGCGATCATGCCGGCGATCGAGGTCCGCCGCATTGAGGCCCCGCGCCAGGCGATGTAGGCGTCGAGGTCGGCTACCGTGACAGTCCCGACGGTCTTGCCCTGTCCATGGAGCCACTCCATGAGCCAAGAGGCCTCCGCCCGACGGTACCGGCGGGTACTCGGCGACAGCCCACGGAGGTCCTTCATCCACGCATCGAATTCCGCGACCGTCGTACCCGTCGCGATCGCGTGGGCCGTCGTCGGCGGCACCGCCGGAGGCCACTGATCGTGAACCAGCCGCAGCAGCATCGCGATCGCGGCGCGATGCCGGCGGCGGGTGACGTTCGAGACGGGGGTGCCGAGCGCGGAGAGATAGCACTCGACATCGGCCAGCGATACGGACTCGACCGTCTGCCCGCATCCCTCGAGGTGACGCAGAAAGCGCCTGGCCAAAAAGGGGTAATTGCGAGCAACGTCCGGGCTGTAGCGCTCCTCCTGTAAGTGCTCCCGGAATCGGGAGAGCAAAACGTCGCATTGCAGTTCGGATCGGGACATGGCGCATCTCCTTGGGTGTGTCGGACCCAAGGACTTTAGTCCAAATTATGGGAAGCGAAATCGCCCTAACCCACCGTCCTGCTGAGGAAAACCCAGCGTCCTTCGCATTACGGCGTCCTGCTCATAAAAAGAGTAATGCGAAGCTTCGCATTATTCCTTTAGTCGTTGCGTGATCCGCAGATCCGCCTGGCTCGGCTCGGCGACGCCCGACGGGTGGTTATGGAAGAACAGCACCGCAGCGGCATTGAGGTTCAGTGCGCGAGTGACAACCACGCGCGGATGCACTGACGCGCCGTCGATCGTACCCTGGAACAATTCCTCAATCGCAATGATGCGGTGCCGATTGTCCAAGAACAGCACCCCAAACAATTCAAACGGCCGCCCGCCGATATGCAGCATCAGATAGTCGCGGGTGTCCTGCGGGGAGCACAGGGCGGCGCCCCGGCGATGCTTGCGCGCCGTGATAGCCAACGCCAGCTTGACCACCGTATCCGCCTCTGCGTCAGTGAAATCGGCAATCCGCAGGTCCGCAAAGCGGTTGTGCGGCAGGTCGATTCCAGGCAGCGGAAGTGTCGAGTGGTTCATTTCAGAGTCCGGGGCGTGTGGTGACGATGTGACCATATTACACACCCGCCGACACAAACACAATACTTTTCTGCAACGAAATCAAAAAAATAGGCGCCCCCCCATCGCTAGGTACAGGAGTCAATCAGCCTCGTCAGCCCCTTCCTTTATGGAGTAAAACCTTACTGACCTATCCGCCGTGGTGATGTTCGCTATTCATAAACGCGATCGTCGACACCCGATAGATTGCCTGCTAGCCATGGCCGCCGCGGGTTCAGCACAACGCTCGTTGATACACACTGCGAAGCCGAACCCACACCCATACTGCGTTGTAAGCTGTCGCGGCGCTCCCACGGCCAACGGCTAGCTAACTGCAAACTTCCACCCAAATAACCGCTACCAGTGATATACTACCGTCACCGGCGGAGCTTCCCGACCAATCGCCTGCCCAGACCATCACCGCCGAACAATGAGAACGGGGTAGCCGCGAATGCACCACAAACCGCCCGAGACTGACGAACTGACTTCGTTGAAGCAACGCGCCCTGGTGAAACTGGAGCGGGACCTTGGCCCACTGCTACTCGCGGCGCTGGCAGACCCGAAAACCGTAGAAGTCTTGTGCAACGCGGACGGCAAGATCTGGCAAGAGCGCTTAGGCGAGCCGATGCGTTGCATCGGCAGTATCAACGCCGGCCGCGCCGACAGCATCATCAAGACCGTCGCGGGCTACCACGGCAAAGAAGTGACCCGGCATAAGCCGATCTTAGAGGGCGAGTTACCACTGGACGGCTCGCGCTTCGCCGGGCAGGTCCCTCCCGTCGTCACAGCGCCCACCTTCGCGATTCGCAAAAAGGCCGTCGCGATCTTCACCCTCGAAGATTATGTGTCCGCTGGCATCATGACCGCAGACCAAGCCGCGATCATCAGCGACGCGATCGGTGGACACCGCAACATCCTTGTCATCGGCGGCACTGGCTCAGGTAAGACCACTCTCATCAATGCGATCATCAATCGGATGGTCGAGCGCGATCCCGCCGAGCGTGTTGTCATCATCGAGGACACCGGTGAAATCCAATGCGCTGCGACGAATTGTGTGCAGTATCACACATCGCTCGAAGTGCCCATGACCCTGCTATTGAAAACCACCCTGAGAATGCGCCCCGATCGCATACTCGTGGGCGAGGTGCGCGGCCCTGAAGCGCTAGATCTCCTGATGTGCTGGAATACCGGCCACGAGGGCGGCGCCGCCACACTTCATGCGAACAACGCCCGCGCCGGATTAGACCGGCTCGCAATGCTGATCAGTATGCACCCCGACGCCCCCCGTCCGATCGAACCCCTCATTGGCGATGTCGTTCACATTGTTGTCCATATTGCCCGGACTCCCGAAGGCCGTCGTGTCCAGGAAATACTTGCTATTTCCGGGTATACGGATGGCCGTTATGTCACCACTGCCCTGTAACCAAGAGCCTTACCTATGACCATAAGCATCCTTCCCCTTACCCTACCCCGCTCCCCCATCCTGTATGTCGGCGCCGCCCTGCTGCTGTTCCTGGCGCTGAGTCCCGATCACGCCATGGCGGCTACCAGTACGGGCGGTGGCTTGCCCTATGAATCCTGGTTGACCAGTCTGCGCACCTCCGTCACCGGCCCCGTCGCTTTTGCGATCAGTATTATCGGCTTGGTCATTGCGGGCGGCGTGTTGATCTTCGGTGGCGACCTGAACGGGTTTTTCCGCACCTTGATCTTTCTGGTGCTCGTCATGGCCCTGCTGGTCGGCGCAACCAACATCATGACCTCCTTCTTCGGTACGGCCGCGGAAATCGGAAGCCGCAGTGACGTGACCGCTTATGCGGGAGTCGCCTAGTCATGGCCTTACGTGCGATCCCCATTCGTCGGGCTGGTAATCGGACTATCCTATTTATGGGTGGGGATCGCAAGATGACGATGTTCGCCGGCGTGATGGCCGGAGCCCTCATTTTTTCTGCTCAAGACCTACGGGCCACCATTTTCGGGGTCCTACTCTGGTCGGTCAGCCTGTATCTGTTGCGGCTAATGGCCAAGGCAGACCCGCAAATGCTGCAAGTGTATCTGCGGCATCGCCGCTATAAGCGCTATTACCCCGCCCGCAGCACACCGTTCCGCGAGAATTCGCCTAGTCAAACCAGAGGCTATCAATGAGTTCGCTATCGATCATCACGTACCTGATTGCAGGCATCGGAAGCGTCCTGCTCGGATTACAGGTGGCGATTGTCTTAAACGCACGCACCACCCGCCAACTGAAATACCATCGCTCCACCCAGGCCGGAGTTTCAGACCTGCTCAACTATGCCGCGACCGTAAAAGACGGTACCGTCGTCTGCAAAAACGGCGCATTCCTGGCCGCTTGGATCTATCGGGGCGAGGACAACGCCAGCGCCACGGATGATCAACGCAACCAGGTCTCGGTACGGATCAACCAAGCGCTGGCAAGTCTAGGGAGCGGCTGGATGATTCATGTCGATGCCGTGCGCCACCCGGCGACGGCGTACCCGGCACCGGAGCGCTCGGCCTTCCCCGATCGGGTATCCGCCGCCATCGATGAGGAACGCCGTCGCCGGTTCGAGCACCTCGGCACGATGTTTGAAGGTCATTTCGTGCTGTCGGCCACCTACTTTCCCCCGCTCCTGGCGCAAGCGAAGTTCCAGGAACTGATGTTTGATGATGATGCCGCCATCACGGACGACAAAGCCCGTACCCGGGCGCTGATCCAGACCTTCGAGCACGATTGCCAATCGCTCGAAGATCGGCTCTCGTCGGCGGTCCACTTGACCCGGTTACGCGGCCAACGCCGGCGCACGCCGGGCGGCACCAACGTCACCGACGACGCTTTGCTGTCCTGGTTACACTTTTGCATTACCGGCATTCAGCAACCGATCCAACTGCCCAACGCGCCCATGTATTTAGACGCGCTACTAGGCGGTCAGGAATTATACGCTGGGGTTGTCCCAAAAATTGGGGACAACTTTATTCAAGTCGTTGCGATCGAGAGCTTTCCGCTCGAATCGACGCCTGGCATGTTATCGATACTCAGCGAGTTGCCATGCGAGTATCGGTGGTCCTCGCGCCTGATCCTGATGGATACCCATGACGCCGTGTCCCATCTCGAGAAATTCCGCAAGAAGTGGAAACAGAAAGTACGCGGGTTCATGGCGCAAGTATTTAACACAAACGCTGGGACCATCGATCAAGATGCAATCAATATGGTGGCCGATGCCGAGGCGTCTATTGCAGACGTGAACAGCGGCTTTATTGCGCAGGGATATTTCACCAGCGTGGTGGTTCTGATGGACGCACAACGCGAGCGGGTGGAACAGTCTGCGCGGGTGGTGTTGAAGGCGATTCACCGGCTGGGGTTTGCCGCCCGGATCGAAACCATTAATACCATGGACGCCTACCTGGGCAGCTTGCCGGGGCACGGCGTGGAAAACGTGCGCCGCCCATTACTCAACACCATGAATATTGCGGACATGCTCCCAACCAGTACCACCTGGACCGGGCTCGACCATGCCCCCTGTCCGCTGTATCCGCCGGACTCCCCGGCCCTGCTTCAGTGCGTGACCAGTGGCGCCACGCCGTTTCGACTCAACCTCCATGTGCGCGATGTCGGTCATACCTTTCTGTTCGGCCTCACCGGCGGAGGTAAATCCACCCTTTTATCCCTGATTGCGGCCCAACTGCGGCGCTACCGTGGCATGTCAATCTATGCCTTTGACAAAGGCATGTCGATGTACCCGCTGGTCAAGGCCGTGGGCGGCCAGCATTATATGGTAGCGTCCGACGATAACACCCTGGCATTCTGCCCGTTGCAGTATCTCGACACGAAAGGCGATCGGGCGTGGGCCAACGAATGGATTGATACCATTCTGCGGCTAAACGGATTGAACACGACACCTGATCAACGCAACGAAATCGATGCGGCCATTACCTCGATGCACGACAGCGGCTCGCGCACGTTGTCCGAGTTCTCCGTGACGATTCAAGACGAAGCAATCCGTGACGCGATCAAGCCTTACACGATTGACGGTCCGATGGGAACCCTGCTTGACGCGCACACTGACGGCTTGTCGCTGACTGACTTTACCGTGTTCGAGATCGAGGACTTGATGAATCTCGGCGAAAAGTACGCGCTACCAACCTTACTCTATTTATTCCGGCGCATCGAATGCAGCCTGTCAGGGCAACCGTCTGTCATCATCCTGGATGAAGCCTGGTTGATGCTCGGCCATGCGGCGTTTCGGGCGAAAATACGCGAATGGTTGAAAGTGCTACGCAAGGCCAACTGCCTGGTGCTGATGGCCACGCAAAGCCTCTCTGATGCTGTCAGCTCGGGGATTCTGGATGTCATCGTAGAATCGACGGCGACCCGAATCTATTTGCCGAATCCCGCCGCCCGTGACGATGACGCGGCGGCCCTGTATCGACGCATGGGATTGAATAGCCGTGAACTGGAGATTCTGGCCTCGGCGGTGCCAAAGCGCGACTACTATTACGTGTCCGAAAATGGGCGCCGCTTATTCAATTTGGCGCTCGGCCCCTTGGCACTCGCGTTCGTGGGGGCATCCGATAAAGAATCGGTGTCGATCATCCGCGGCCTGGAGGCGCAACACGGCCCAGGCTGGGTTGATTATTGGCTGGAGAGCCGCGGTCTGAAGCTTTCTGATTATGAGGTGTCGCGATGAAGTGGAACTTACTCTTACGGCGCCGCGGTGGCCCGATCGCGCCTGGTCGCGAGGACATTGATCGCGACCCAGACGCGGCTGACGAACTGGACCCTACTCCACCGACCGCCGCACCTGACACGGACAACCCCTACCTCAACGCCCGTCGTGTCTGGAATGAGCACGAAGGGGCCATTATCGACGCACGGCAAGCGTGGCAGATGGTGGCAATGCTCTCGCTGTTGATCGCCCTCGCGGCCGTGGGGGGGATGATCTACCTGGGCAGTCAGTCACAATTCATCCCCTACGTGGTGGAGGTCGACAAGCTCGGCCAAGCGCTGGCTGTCGCCCCCGCGCAGCGTGCGGCACCGGTTGACGAACGGGTGCTGCACGCCACGGTCGCGCAATTCATCGCTGACGCCCGGCTCGTGACACTCGATACCGCACTCCAGCGCAAGGCCATCTTGCGCAACTTCGCCTTGTTGGCGCCGAAAGACCCAGCGATGGCGAAGATGACGCAATGGGTGAATGGCACCGAAGACTCAAGCCCGTTTCTGCGGGCGGAAAAGGAAATGGTGTCGACGGACATTACGAGCGTCCTGCCGCAAACCCCCGACACCTGGCAAGTTGACTGGGTGGAAACCACGCGCAACCGCGACGGGGGGATCAAAGATGCGCCGGTGCGGATGCGGGCGCTGGTCACTGTTTACACCGTGGCAGCACGGGCGGATACGACCGAAGAACAAATCCGCAATAACCCGCTCGGGATCTATGTCCGTGATTTTTCCTGGTCACGGCAGAATTGATTGGGGGAATTCCATGAGAATGTATGCGATGTTGGCCGGCGGGTGCCTGCTGTTGCTGGGGGCGGCAGCCCTGGCCGCCCCTGCCGACGGTACTGCGCGGGACCGGCCGCCCGGCACCCTCGGCACTCCCATACCGGCGGAAGCGCTGGACACCTGCCCCGGGGTGCTACGCGATGGGCGGTGTGTGCTGCCAGCGCCACGCCCCGAAGACGTGCTGTTCTCCGGTCCCGATCCGATCTTGACGCAGCAGGAAGAGGCGGCGCTAGCGCTGGCCGATGAGTGGCAAGCCGGGAACCCTGGCAGCGTGAATTTCGAGGCCAGGAATGGGGTGATCATTTTCAAGTTCGGGATGCAGCAACCGAGCATCGTATGTGCCGTGCTCCAACTCTGCGACATTGCGCTACAACAGGGCGAGCAGATTACTGCGATCAACCTCGGTGATACCGGCCGCTGGACAGTTGAGTCGGCCCTCGCTGGAACCGAAGAAAAGGCGATTCCACACGTGATCATCAAGCCGACAGATGTCGGATTGGAAACCTCACTGGTGGTGGCGACGGATCGCCGCATTTATCACCTGCGCCTGCGCTCGCATCGCACACGCTACATGCCACAAGTCGCGTTTACCTATAAGGACGGCATTGGTCTGGGAAAAAAGCCAGCGCGGGTGCCGCCCAACCGGCCGCGATCCGCGAGCACGGCGAGCGTGCCGACCACGGCGCCACCCCAACCCCAAGCCCAAGCCCAAGCCCAGCCCCTATCCGAAACGAAATATCTGAGTAACATCGACTTCAACTACCTGGTCAGCGGCGACGCACCCTGGAAGCCGGTCAACGTCTACAACGATGGTCGGCGCACCTATATCCGCATGCCGGCGGCGGCGGGCATGAACACGGGCACGGCCCCGAGCCTATTGGTCGTGGATCCGACCGGCGCCAGCGGGCCGCCGGTGAACTATGTCGTGGAGGGTGACAGTTATGTCGTTGACATGCTCTTCGACAAGGCCTTGCTGGTCGCCGGCACCCAACCCAATCAAACCAGTATCACGATTGCACGGAGCCGCTAAGATGCCCAAGCTCATAAGCGCGTTAGTGGCCGTCGTCCTGCTGAGCGGTTGTGCCACCGTCTCCCGCAGCGGTGGGGTCCACGGTGGACTGGATTTCAATTACGAAATTACGGGCGATGCACGCTGGACACCGATTGCCGTGTTCAACGATGGCGTCAAGACGATCATCGAAATGCGCCCGACCGCCTTGGCACAAACGGAAGCGCCGACCCTCCTGGTCGTACGCAACCGCGCCGGACTGTTTACGCCAGAAGAGTTGGTGCTGGTGAACTATCGGGTCCAGGACCATCGGTATATTGTCGATGCGGTTTTTGACCGGGCGGTGCTGCTGGCGGGCGTGGGTCTGGGTCAAGAGCGCGTCACCATCGCGCGGAGCCGCTAGTGCGCCCGCCGTTCAGCCTGGTGGCATTGCTCCTGCTGACCGCGGGTTGTGTCCCGTTCAACCAGCGCGTTGACAGCCCCGTGCCCAGCGTGGTCAATCCTGCGCCTGCGAACTTGATCCCTACCCTAGTGACTGACGCCAGTACACAACTGGAGATTCTCTACCCGGCGCCGAGTACGCCCGTGGGCCTGGCGGCCCAGCCCGCCGATACCTTCGGCCAAGGGTTGGTGGCCGCCCTGATTGCGAAGGGGTACCACGTCACCGTAGGCAGCGCCCGCACGGCCCCGGCCGGTTATGCGCTGTCGTACTTTATCGATGTGCCGACCGGTGTGCCGGCCGGCTTGGAGGTCTACCGCGTCACGGTATTCGTCGGCAGCACCAGTATCAGCCGCGCCTATTTGCCGGACCCGTCCGGGGCGGTCCCCGCCGGTCCTTGGTCACAGAGACAGTAATCATGGCTATCAATAGCAGCTCCATGTCCCCGTCCGCCTCACCCGGCAGTACCGCCAGCCCGGGAGTCCGCAGTGTCAACAACGTGCCAATGTGGGTGGGGTTGGGCCTGGCCGTTATGTTCTTCACCATCATCGCGATGGTGGCTTACAACCGTGGGGCACCAAAGAATCCCCCGCCGGCTGCGGCGGAGGAAGCCCCCAACGCCAGCGCCATCACGAAAAACATTCCTGGCATGCTGAACCAGGGAGGCATCATTAAGCCGGCCGCCCAGCCCGCGCCGCCGCCCGTGGGCCAGCCGTTCGGCACCCCGCGTGGGCCAACAGCACCTGGAACAACCCCGGTCCCAGCCCCGACCGTGCCATCATCCGTGCCCGCCCCCCGTGCGCCCTCGCCGGCAGAGCAGGAACTTGATAAGATTGAGCAAAACCGCATCCAACAACTGGTCCAGTCAGCGAAAGCCAAGACCGCAGTGCCGGTGACCCAAGGCACGGGGGCGCCGCCCGGGACGCGCAGTCCCGAGCCGCGGTCCCCGCTGGGCGTGCTGGGCTCTCCCGCTGCTGGGACGCTCGATCCGGAACAAGCCTATCGGGCGCGTGTGGCACAGATACAGGCGAGCGGCGCGAGGGGCGCGGTGGGTGCGCTGCCCGGCGGTGGCGGTGGCGGTGGCGGTGGCGGGAGCCTGGCACAGTTCGACAACGCCGGGGACCGCGATCGGTGGGTACTCAACAAGCGCCCGGAGCAGCCCCGCTCGCGCTACGAAGTCCGGGCCGGATTTGTGCTCCCCGCCCTGCTCATGTCCGGGATCAACTCGGATCTGCCGGGGCAAATCTTGGCACAGGTCTCGGAAAACGTGTATGACACCCCGACCGGCAAGTACCTCCTGATCCCCCAAGGCGCCCGCCTGGTCGGCACCTATTCGAGTCAAGTCGCCTATGGTCAATCGCGCGTCTTGATCGCCTGGCAGCGGATCGTATTTCCTGACGGCACGGCCATGGATGTAGGCGCCCAGCCCGGCGTGGACGGCTCCGGATATGCGGGGTTCACTGACAAGGTAAACAATCATTACGTGCGGCTGTTCGGCTCAGCGATCATGCTCTCTGCCGTCACGGCCGGCATCGCCTACAGTCAGCCGGCGCAAACCACCGGTACCACCGGGGCCACCACGCAGCAGAGTTTCAGTAGCGCCATGAGCCAGGCGCTGGGGCAGCAACTCGGGCAAGTGACCGGGCAACTACTGAGCAAAAACATGAGTATTTCGCCAACACTCGAAATCCGGCCGGGGTACCGGTTCAACGTCATGCTCACCAAGGACTTGACGTTTGACAAGCCCTATCAGTCCTCTGTTTATTAGCGAGGCAATTAGTATGCTGACGACGACATCTGATTCCTATTATGAAACTGAGGCGATCATTCCCCCTGACCACCGGCTCATACTGGATCTGCCATCTGACGTTCCCGTAGGTCCTGTGCGTTTGACGATTAGCTATCAGACGCAGCAAAGCCCCCCCCTACCAGGAATCAAGGCGCTGTTAATGGCGATGCCCGATGTTGGTAGCGATGAGGATTTCGCCCGGCGCCAGGATGTTGGTCGGGGGAGTGAATTGTGGGATTCCTGATCGACACGAACGTCATCTCGGAACTGCGTAAGGGGAAAAAGGCCAACGCCAAGGTACGCCAATGGTTTGAATCCACTGACGAGTCCGATATTTACCTTTCAGCGCTAACCTTAGGTGAAATTCGCAACGGCGTGGAGCGTCTGCGCCGACGTGACCCGGCCAGTGCGGCGGTGCTGGAATCATGGCTGGGGCAATTAGTCGAGTCAACGACTGATCGGGTCTTACCTGTCACCCCAGAAATTGCCGACCGCTGGGGACGGTTGGGAGTACCCGATCCATTGCCAGTCATCGACAGTCTTCTGGCGGCCACCGCGCTAGTCCATGGTTTGATCCTGGTCACGCGCAACGTGTCTGATGTCGAGCGCACGGGTGTTTCGGTCTTCAATCCCTTCTGAAGACGACAACATTCATGTCTCCCGCTCGTTCCAACAAACAGAGGTTTTTTTGATGAAACACGCTATTCGTAGACAAACCCTACTCGCACTGGCCACCGTCGGCCTGGCGCTGACGCTACCGGCGCGCGCTGGCGTCCCGACCGTTGACGGTCTCGCCAATACGTTCCATGGCCTCAACCTCGTGCAAAACACAACGACCGCGATGGAAACGGTCGCACAGACGTTGCAGCAGGTGCAACAATACGCCACTCAACTGCAGCAGCTGGAAGAGCAGTATCGCGCGTATGCGACGCAAGTGCAGCAATATGAAAACATGGTGAAGAATACACTCGCACCCGCGGCCTATATCTGGAACGACGCCCAGGCGGTCATGACGAAACTGCGGGGAGTCACTGACACCCTGGCGTACTACAAGAACCAGACCGGCAGCATCGATGCGTATCTAGCGAAGTTCCAGGATGCGAATTACTACCGGAACTCGCCTTGCTACACCGCGACCGGATGCAGCGCGGAAGAAATGGCAAGGCTGAACGACAACGCCGCATTAGGGTCACAGGCTCAGAAAAAGGCCAACGATGCCGCAATCAAGGGGCTGGATCAACAGCAAGACACTATCCAGACTGATGCAGCGCGATTGCAGCGACTACAGGCGAATGCACAAACGGCCGCAGGGCAGATGGAAGCGATCGGATATGCCAGCCAGCTCGCGGCAGAGCAAGGCAATCAACTCATCCAGATCCGCGGGCTCTTGGCGGCCCAGCAAAATGCGGTCGTGACCCAGATGCAGGCGACCACGGATCTAGC
Source organism: uncultured Thiodictyon sp. (assembly GCA_903837595.1). GTDB lineage: Bacteria > Pseudomonadota > Gammaproteobacteria > Chromatiales > Chromatiaceae > Thiodictyon. Next base: position 9,400 of record CAILVI010000380.1, on the reverse strand, counting down.
GGCGCGCCAAGACGCGGGGAGTGCCGCGCTGAGGAGCTCGAACGGCGACATTAACCCGACGCGACATACCTATATGATTGAGGTCGAACCGAAGAAATGAAAAAACTGGCAGAAGCCGGCCGAAGCAAAATAAAGATAGCAGCGCTAGTCCTCTGCGGTCTCATTGCGCTGATTATTGTCGTCGACGTGGTGCGACAGGAAGTAGGGAGTGCCGCGCTGCGGAGCTCGAACGGCGACATTAACCCGACGCGACATACCTATATGATTGAGGTCGTGCCAAAAAAATGAAAAATTCGCAGCCGCCGGGAGAAACGAAATGAAAAGATCAGCGATTGTGGCCATTTGCCTTTTGTCTTTGTCGGGTTGCGGCGAAAAGCCGAATAAAGCGGCTGAAGATAGAGCGGCGCGCCAGGACGCGGGGAGTGCCGCGCTGCGGCGCACGACTGGCGAGGTTCACTCGACTCCGACAGACCCCTTTGATTACCCACCCCCATCGAGAAAATGAGCAATTCGCAACAAACGAGGAAATCAGATGAAAATAGCAGCGAAAGTCAGAAGAAAAGTCGAGGAAAAGCGCAAAAGCAGTTGGCGGGCGTAATGCTCCCGTCACGCGGCCGGTGGCGGCGGTCGAACGGTCGAAGGGCGCCCGGCGCTCACTCACCCTTCGGGATGGCCCGCCGTTTCTTCACCACTACCGCGGCGGCGGACTTCGACGTGGGTGCTGGCTTCGGTGCCGGCTTCGGCGCTGGCGCCTCCGCGGCCGGTTGCGGCGTCTTCTTCGCCTTCTGCTTCGGCGCCTTGGCTGCCTGCTTCGCCCGTCGGGCCTCCGCCGCGGCCTGAATCTTGGCCTGTTGCTCCAGGGCCGCCGTGCGCCGCATCTCCCGGTTGATGACAGCCTGCGCCGCCATCACCCGGTCCCGCTCGATGCCCTCGGCGGCCAGCGCCGCGGCCTCCTGCGTCACCGGTGCCACGGGCTGCCCCTGCAGATCGATCCGCATGGCCCCGGCGACTACCGTGCGGCGGTAGGTCACGCGGGCGCAGTGGTGCCGCAACGCCTCGGCGACCTGCTTGGGGTCCAGGTCAGGGCGGGTGTCCGCCCAGGCCAGGATGACGTCGCGAATGCCGATCGCCAGCGGGCGCACGGCGGCATTCTCGGCCGGGAAGGCCAGCGGGAAGGCATCCCGCAGGGCCAGGAGTTCTGGGGTTGGGTTAGTCATCGATAAACCTAATTTCGCAAGGGCAGTCTTGGCGCCTTCATCGATTTTAAACTGCCAGGCCAAGATCACGCTCAACTTCTTCGAGTGTATAGCTCTGACTGCGACCGGCGCGACTTTCAATCAACCGCTCTTCGGCGAGACACAAATCTTCAAGATCGACATCGGCGGCCATCTCGGCGAGCGATTCGCGCAGCCCGGGAATGGCTTCGCCGGCATCCGCTTCGATCGCCTGTGCGACCTGCTCCAACTCGGACCGCGATAGACCGGCGATTTCCGCTGCACGCCCCTGACTGACCTGCTTGATCTCATACCACTTCACAGCAGCTGCAATGCGCAGTTCACGGGTAAACATTTCGGGATTGTGCCGAACACTGGATAACGCGCCTTCTTGGATATCAAACGCAATGTGGACCATCAGTTTCTCCGCGTGGGTTAAATTGTGTTCTTGGCTGAGTTAAGCACGCCCCGGGGTTCTTGCCAAGCCTATCTAAATATGGCAGACACCCCCAAGGGGCGGGCGCTTGCTTGCGCGAAGTGCTTAGAGTGCTCTATAGTGGTCACTTTTGGCGACAGTCATTATTTCAGAGGTTTAGCATGCGCTTGCTGAAAGCGATTGGCGCCTCGCCCGCCTTGACGGGCGCGGCGAGTCCGGCCTATCCTGCCCATGTCGCCCCCCATTGGGCGGCCGGGTCTGACAGCCTGAACTACAGAGCGCGTAAGCGCTCATCCGAAGCGCTTTTTTTGCGCCCGCAGTTTATGGCGGGCGCCATGGGGGCGCTTTCGGGCGCGCGGTTGCTCTGTGGCCGTCCTGTCAGCTCCGTGGCGCCCGCCACCTTCTCCCGTCTGACAGCGGACGGTGGCGGTTCTCAGCACACAGAGGAACTCCACCATGTCTGACCCTACCCAAGATCCGTCCGCCCCCGTCCCGTCCGTCGGCACCCAGCTTGTCCCCGTCTTCCACGGCGAGATTGGCGGTGTCCCCGCGCAGGTCTGCGACGCGCGGACCCTCCACGCCTTCTTGCAGAACGGCGACCTGTTCGCGAACTGGATCAAGGACCGGATCACAAAGTACGACTTTCAGGAAAATCAGGATTTTGCCATCGCTTTGGAAATTGCCAAAGCGAAGAGGGGCGGCCAAAACCGCAAGGACTACCACCTCAGTCTCGACATGGCCAAGGAACTGAGCATGGTCGAGAACAACGCCAAGGGCCGGGAGGCGCGGCGCTACTTCATTGCGATGGAGCGCCAAGCCCTGGCGGCCCTGGAAGCTGCGGCGGCCGCGCCGCCGACCCCCGATCCCGACGACGCTCCGCCGATCGGCCTGGGCGACCTCGTGATCCGACAGGACCCGGACGGCCGCTACTGTCTCGACGACCTGTACCGGGCCGCCGGTGCCGCCGCCAAGCATCCGCCCGAGCGCTGGCTGCAGCGCGAGGAGACGCAGGAACAGGCGCAGCGCTACAAGGTCCCCGGCCGACCGCCGATCGTGGTCACGCCGCACGGCACCTTTATCGAGTATGGGCTGGTCCTGGCCTACGGGCACTCCGTGGGCCAAGACTTTCACCGCCAGGTGAGCGACGCGTTCGTGTCCGCCGCGGCCATCCGCTCGAACATTTGGATGCCGCGGATGGTCGAGTTGCGCCGGCTCATGGAACAGCCGGACCCCGCGGCCCTCCTCCTGCCCGGCGAGCAGCAATTTCTGGCCGCCGTCATCGGCGCCCGCTGCGAAGGCCTCGACGCGCCGCTGCAGGAGCAGGTGTCCGCGCAGCTCTGGTCGAGCCTGCAACGCCAGTTCCAGATTGTCGAGCCGGCCGAGCTTCTCCGCTCCCAACTGGCCGACGCCATCCTCTACCTGAGCGCCTTGCCCGTCGCCTCCGTGCCGGCGCTCCCGGCCCCCGCCGCTCCCGTCGAGGTCCTCACCCGCGACGACCTGGCCAACCTCGACCGCGTGTTGGGGCTCATGACAGACCACCAGTTCCGCGCCCGCGCCTGGCGCTTCGCGATCTGGCGCTCCCTGCGCGCCGTCACCGGCACTGCGGCGCCCCAGCCGTTCGAGGTGCGCCACCTACCCGCGATGTGTAGCGAGTTGCGCCGGATCTATGCCGCGTCCGCCGCCTGGGAGGAGGCGGTCTATAAGGCCGAGGCCGACTTACTGCGCCGGGTGTTCCGCGACGGTGAGGACTTCGAGCAGGTCATCGCCGAGCAGCGCGACCAGCAACTCGCGGCGGGTGTGGAGCGCGGTGCGCAGTTGATCCTGGAGCTGTCGCACGGGCGCATGGCGGAGATCTCCAAGCTCTATGCCCGCGTGCCGGCCGCACGCTGCGATCCGCGGCCCGACCTGCGGGAGTAGCAAGGCCGGGGCACCGTCAGTCCGGCTGACGGTGCCCCAGATTCACAGGTGGGCACGACGGCGCCGCCGTCGCCCGCTATCCCTCCCCGCCCTGAACGGCGGGGTTTATCGCGGAGGATCGGAAATGTCAACGAGGCAGAATGAGTTACCCGAAGTGAAAAGATCAGCGATCGTCATCTGCGGCCTGATTGCGCTTGTTATTTTCGCGAGCGATGCGAGTGCTGAGTTGCCGTATGTCGATGCCAGCAATAACGGCGTACTCGATCAAGTGTTGATTTTGTTTAAAGCGCAAATGACGCAATGGAGCGGTCCAGTGCGAAGCACTGCGACCTTTATTTTCATTTCACTCTGCACGATTTCGCTGGTATGGAGCGGCATCAGGCTCGCGACACAGCAAGCGGACATCAGTGCATTCTTCGCTGAATTCATCCGCTTCATTCTATTTTTCGGGTTCTATTACTGGCTCTTAGATAATGGCACGTATCTCGCGAGCACCATCATTAAGTCGATGATGCAGCTTGGAACTCTAGCGAGTGGAGGAACCGCGCCGTTGACACCTTCTGGGGTTGTCGATATCGGTTACAAAGTTTTTAAACTCACGATCAACTCCACCTGGATAACTATCCACCCGATAGATAGCTTAGCTGTGTTCCTCCTTGGGGTTTCCATTCTCTTACTGCTGACCGCGGTTGGCCTCAATATGTTGAAATTGCTGGTGGCATCCTATTTTTTGATGTATGCCGGCGTTTTTTATCTTGGCTTCGGCGGGTCTAACTGGACCTCGGACATGGCCATCGGCTATTTCAGGAATGTGCTGAATATCGGGGTACAGCTTTTCGTTATTACACTCATCGTCGGCATCGGCCAGACGACGCTAGACCTGTATTACGCAAAGATGATAACGACAACGCTGAAATTTGAAGATCTAGGCGTGATGCTGGTATTCAGCTTCTGCTTGCTGTCGCTATCGTCGTATCTCCCTCCACTCATCGCGAGCGTGGTGGGCGGCAATGGAGCGGGAGGACTCGCCAACACATCGCCCGGCCAGGTCGCGAGTACCGCCGTGCGTGCGGTGGCGGAAACGGCCGGCGGCGCTTCGGCGATCATGGCGGCCATCAAGGCCGCGGACAGTTCGGGGGCCGAAAGCTTCACCAGGGGCACGCCCGGCGGTGGCCAAGGTGGCGGCGCGGGCGGGCAAGACTACCAAGGCGGGGGCCAAGACGGCGGTGGCCAATGGGAGGCCCAACAAATGGGGCTGGTCAGGGGCGACGAGGGCGACGGAGGTCAGGGTGGTGGCTCGCAAAGCCTCGGCGGTGGCGGGTCCGCCGGCGGCAAGGGTGGTGGCTCGCAAAGCGCAGGCGCTGGCAGCTCGGCCGGCGGCGGTAAGGGCGGCAGCTCGGAGGCTGCGCCAATGGGCCTCGTCAGCGGCAACGAGGGTGGAGAAAGCGCAGGGGGTGGCAGCTCGACCGGCGGGGGCAAGGGTGGCGACGCACAAAGCTCCGCGGGCGCCGGCAAGGGCGGTGGTTCACAAGGCCCGGTGGGCGGGGGTACGCCAGGCGGCGGAAAGGGTGGCAAAGCAGGAGCGGCGACACTCGCGAAAGGCGCCTTTACGGCCATGACGGCAAACACAGATGCGGACGAGACCCCGAGATTTGTCAGGCCGGACGTATCGCGTGGTTGGGAGACAGAGGAGGACGCGAGCGGCGGAGGACCTGGTGGAGCTGACACCGCCACGGCCGGAGCGGGAACCCAAGCGCCCGGCGCCACCGCAGCGGCTGCCGACGGAACCCCAGCCGGAGCTGGAACCCAGTCGTCCGGTGCGGCCGGGATCGCCGCCGCGGCGGCTGCTGGCGCCGCCACGGCCGGAGCGGGAACCCAAGCGCCCGGCGCCACCGCAGCGGCTGCCGGCGGAACCCCGGGCGGAGCCGGAACCCAGGCGGCCGGCGCTACCGACACCACCGCGGCGGCTGGTCTGGCCGCGGCCGGGTCTGACGAGACCCCGGGGTTTGTCCACCCCGATGTGCAACGGGGCTGGGCGGATAATGAAGATGACGTTGCCGCCTACCGGGATAGGAATTCGGTGTGATGACAACGGGGCGCGATTCAGCAATTGCTCTCGCGCCCAGCACAAGCGCTATCGGCGCTATCTCGGCGTGACCATCAGTGCCACGCCAACTCTTGACCACTACAAAGGCAAAACGATGAAAAGCAGATTAATGTTGTCCGGTATGGCCGCCATAGCGATCTCCTACGGCTCCCCAACATCCGCTCAGGAGGCATTGACTGGCGACTCGCGTGACGCTTGCGAAGCGATCCTCTGCCTTGCTGCCCCAACGCAACCGGCGGAATGTGCGGCAGCGATAACGCGCTATTTCAGCTTTGCGTTTATGGAGCGCCCGGCGTTTCTCAACAAATGCCCAGCAGCACAGCAAACGGCGCAAATGGCCACGCTGACATCTAACGTCAGTCAGATCGTGCAGTATGGCAGTGCATGCGACACCGCAACATTAGCGAGCCAACTGAATCAAGAATATAGCGCATGTCAGGCCACCTATAATCAGTGCCAAACCAGCTATCGATTCTGTATCGATACAAGCATCAGCTCAAACTATGATCCTATGAGTGGATTCAATGGCGCGTCTTCGGGGACCGTGGCATGTAGCCAATGTTACGCTTGTAATCCAGACCCGAACCGGGCGCACCAACTGTGCGGGGCGTGGGTGTCGGCGAGTGGTGGGACAGTGAGATTGCCGACATTGACGCAGCAATACAGTGGTTACGTCTGGCAGTAGCCGCGGTGAAACGCTTAGTGGTCGCTGACGGAACCCTCGAAGCCCTAAAGTGGTTTGGGCTAATCGCAATGACCGGCGATCACATCGACAAATATCTGTGCAATGGCACGGTTAATGTGCTGTTCGACGCCGGCCGACTCGCGATGCCGATATTCGTGTTCGTCCTTGCCTACAACCTGGCACGGCCTAACACGCTGGAGCGCGGAGTGTACGGCCGGACGACGCGACGGCTGGCGATTACCGGACTCTGCGCAACGCCGGCATTCGTGGCCCTCGGCGGCCTATGGCATGGCTGGTGGCCGGCAAATATCCTGTTCTCGCTGCTCGTACTCACGGCAACGCTGTACTACCTCGACCAGGGGACGGTCCTTAGCTACTGCTTGGCGGGAGTGGTATGCGTACTCGGTGGGGCATTAGTCGAATTCTGTTGGCCTGGCATCGCCCTCGGGGTTGGGGTGTGGTGGTATTGCCGCCGGCCTGGCTGGATGCCCGCCGGATTGGCGGTTTGCGCTCTGGCCGCCCTCTGGGGGGTCAACGGTAACTGGTGGGCGATGGCAGCACTGCCGATCGTACTAGCGGCATCCAGGGTCGATTTCAGGGTGTCGCGGTTGCGATGGGCTTTCTATTTCTACTACCCCCTCCACCTAGCTGCACTCTGGATGATTCGCATCCCGATGCGCCAAGCGGGATATCTGTTCTTTACTTAAAAAGCAACCTAACTGTTTCTAGCTGTGCGTCTTTGGGCCGGATGCGATACATCCGGCTACTTTTTGATTCGCGGGAGATAACGTGAACAGAGATCAGACGAACATATCCATAACTGTATGCGCTGCCATTCTATTTGGTGTTCTCCTCTCTGAGGGGCAGGCGATCCTGAGCGAGAAAGCTAAAGCCCTGTCGGAGTTTGAGACGACGACGATGTATCTCTCTCCGGCGGAAAAGCAGGCACGACAGGTTCAGGAAGTGAAGCGTATAGTGAAACAGGAGGTGCAACGTGTTCAACCTGTGGTTCCGGCCGAGCCATATCCATAGCTGGGTCTTCGGACAGGACCCGGGACGACACAGTTTATTGACAGCCAGGGATAACCAGATGGACGTTGATACCATGCTTTTCCAACATCCGGCCTTGCTACTCGGCCTGATCGTCTTCGCGATCATCATGCTCCTACTCCAATTTATGGCCTTCGCGATCATCTTATTCCTCATCCGCAGAGGCAGCACGGAATCCCGGGGGATTCTGGCAGCGTAGCTCCATTTTCAACAATGCAACACGAAGTCACGAGGTAAAGAGAATGAAAAATACTCAACCTGTCTGTTGGCGAGGCGGCCATCTGCTCGCAGTAATCTGGATGTTGGCCGCTGCTGTGTGCGTGGCCGCAGAACCACGGACCTATCAGTTCGGGCGGGGCGGTATTCAGGCATTCACCGTCGACATTGCAACTGAGCGGGCGTTTGTCGTGACACCGGATAGCGTTCGGGTGTTCAAAGACAGCGCTGAGGTGGGTCGGATTCAGGTAAATCCGTGCCCGGCCAACGCGGTGGCGATCATGCAGCCGCGGGGGCAGGAGGAACGGCTCTATGTGGCGTGCCGGGATAGCCCGGTGATCGCGGTGATTGGATATACCGGAGTGGTCTATGGTTGGGTTGGCACCCCCGCGGTAATCTATGATCTGGCGATTGTCGGCGCGCGGATCTTTGGCACCGGCATCGGCATCGGCATCGGCCAGGCAATGGTCTTGGAACTCAACGCAACACCGCTCGCGAATCCGCCGGGAGAGCCGACAACGGAGAACACGATCAGGTCCTGGGGGCCGTTCGTCATGGGACTGGGCGATGGACCACATCTCACGGTCGCAGGATCGACACTGCTGTATTCGGCGGCCCCCGGCGCGGTGGCCAGGATTGACCTCGAGGCGAATACGGCGCAAGCGATTGGGGCGGACCCTGGGGCGCAGCAAATCGTCAGGGACGTGTCCACATCGCCAAACAGCGCTCGGATCGTCATGCAATATGGGAGCGCGGGCGTTGAAACCGTGGGGCTGTGGGATCTCGCCGGGACCGGCGCGGGGGCCATCGCGACCGTGGCGGAGCGGATCGCGGGAGCGGCCGGGGCTAACGGGGTATACACCGTTGATCCGTTTGGAGCGGTCGCGTTTTATGGCGATGTGACGCTCGCCAAAGGCGGGGTCCCCGTAGCTGACCGGCAGGTCTATCAAGTGCCGCCGGCGGATGTGTCGCTCCCGGCGAGCTTACGGGTGCTGCCAACGAGTCGGGCGCTCCTCATGGCTACCAGGGAGTCCATCATGTTTTTCCCGTCCGGCGAGGTTACGCCGCCACCCGCCTTCTGCCACGAATGCCTCCCCCGGCGTGGGGGCTGGCGGGCAATCCTGGCGCAGTGACTGGCCGCTCTGCATTACATCTGCCATCTCGCCACCAGCCGCGAGCGCTCCGGTGTTACGCCAATCCTCGGCAGCGCTCGCAAACATCTGCTTTTTAACAATCAGCGAGATGGGTTAGAATCATACCACCCTGCATGGTCATCCGGAGCAAACACATGGCCCCCAACGGCCAGCGCTCGCAAAGTGCCCCGCAAGCCGCGCCACGAGCGGACTCGGGGCCGGGCTGTTTCCCCGGCGAATTCGCCGGGGCCTCATTGAAGTTTTCGCTTCGTTGAAAAAGCTCTCGCCGAGTATCAGCGTTTCCCCGGCGAATTCGCCGGGGCCTCATTGAAGTCCACTTGCCGGGGTGGGTCAGCAGGGTCCAGAGCTGAGTTTCCCCGGCGAATTCGCCGGGGCCTCATTGAAGTGCGCATCAGTAGCGCTTGAGAAATCGCCTCCAGGAACGTTTCCCCGGCGAATTCGCCGGGGCCTCATTGAAGTGCGACCTGGCTGCGGTTCCATGGCTTCTGGGTGCCTGGTTTCCCCGGCGAATTCGCCGGGGCCTCATTGAAGTCAAAGGGGAGCGCCCCTTGGGCACGGGATATGTAGGTTTCCCCGGCGAATTCGCCGGGGCCTCATTGAAGTTGGAGATCGGCACATGAC
>CAILVI010000379.1 GCA_903837595.1 uncultured Thiodictyon sp. | reverse complement strand
TAACCTCTGCATTTCGCCGGTGCGCGCAAAAACACCGGGGACAACACCCCGGCGGTCGTCCATGTGGAATTGGTGCCGGGCGACCAGGTGGAGGTCCGCCTGGCGGCCAAGGGCGGCGGCTCGGAGAACAAGTCCAAGTTCACCATCTTGAATCCCAGCGACTGCCTGGTGGATTGGGTGCTCAAGACGGTCCCCCTGATGGGCGCCGGCTGGTGCCCGCCGGGGATGCTTGGGATCGGCATCGGCGGCTCGGCCGAGAAGGCCATGCTGATGGCCAAGGAGTCGCTGCTCGGGCACATCGATATCCATGAACTCAAGGGCCGCGGTCCCGCCAACCCGATCGAGGAACTGCGCCTGGAGCTGTTCGAGAAGGTCAATGCGCTGGGCATCGGCGCCCAGGGGCTGGGCGGTCTCACCACGGTACTGGACGTGAAGATCGAGACCTTCCCCACCCATGCCGCGTCGCTGCCCGTGGCCATGATCCCCAACTGTGCCGCCACCCGTCACGCGGAGTTCACCCTGGACGGCTCGGGCCCGGTGTCGCTGGCGCCGCCGCTGCTCAGCGACTGGCCCGCCATCGCCTACGACGCCACCGCGGGCGCCCGCCGGGTGAACCTCGACCAGGTCACCCGCGAAGAGATCGCCACCTGGCAGCCCGGCGAGCGCCTCCTGCTCTCCGGCCGGCTGCTGACCGGCCGGGATGCCGCACACAAGCGCCTCACGGATCTCCTCAACAGCGGCGCCGGGCTCCCGGACGGGGTGGATCTGCGCGGGCGCTTCATCTATTACGTGGGACCGGTCGACCCGGTGCGCGACGAGGTGGTGGGCCCCGCCGGCCCGACCACCGCCACCCGCATGGACAAGTTCACCGAACAGATGCTCAGTGAGACCGGCCTCATCGGCATGATCGGCAAGGCCGAGCGCGGTCCGGTTGCCATCGAGGCCATCCGCCGCCACCAGGCGGTCTATCTGATGGCCGTCGGCGGTGCCGCTTACCTCGTGGCCAAGGCCATCAAGTCCTCACGCCTCGTCGCCTTCGGAGACCTGGGGATGGAGGCGATCCGTGAATTCGAGGTGCTGGACATGCCAGTGACGGTGGCCGTGGACAGCCGCGGCGAGTCGGTCCACGAGACCGGCCCGGCACAGTGGCGGGCGCGGATCGGCAAGATCCCGGTCACTGTCGAGTCCTAGAAATTACCCTCGTGACACCGCTACGCGGTGTCACGCCTGTGTCAGGCGCTGCGCGCCGCGAGCGCCGGTGGCTGGAATCATTCCTTCGAGATCGAACTCACGAACGGAGACCATGAAATGACCACCTACCCCGCCTTTCGCATCCATCAAGACGCGCAGGGGCACCACGCCGGTGTCGAGCAACTCCCAAGGCCCACGCCCGCCGCGGGTGAGGTACTGATCCGGGTCGGCTGGTCCGGCATCAACTACAAGGATGCCCTGGCCGGGACCGGTCGCGGCAAGATCCTGCGCCGCTTTCCACTGGTGGGCGGGGCCGATGCCGCCGGGGTGGTGGAGGCGTCCGCCCACCCTGACTATCGCCCGGGCGAGGCCGTGATCGCGACCGGCTGGGGTCTCACCCACGACCATGACGGCGGCTTTGCCGGTTACCTCTGTTGCCCCGGTGACTGGCTCGTACCGGTCCCGGCCGGACTCGACCCACGTACCGCGATGATCCTGGGCACGGCCGGCTTCACCGCCGCACTGGCCGTCCACCGAATGCTGGTCAATGGTCAGGACCCGGCGATGGGTCCGATCCTGGTCACCGGTGCCAGCGGCGGGGTGGGCGCCGTGGCCGTCGCCATCTTTGCCCGCATTGGTTTTCCCGTCACCGCGCTCTCGGGCAAACCCGAGCTCACCGACTGGCTGCACCACCTGGGCGCCACCGAAGTCGTGGCGCGGGACGCACTGGCGACGGCCACCCGACCATTAGAGAAGGCCCGCTGGGGCGGTGCGGTGGACAACGTGGGCGGCGAGGTGCTGGCCCAGATCACCCGCACCATCGCCCCGAACGGCAACATCGCCGCCATCGGCCTGGCCGCTGGGGCCGACCTGCACACCACGGTGATGCCCTTCATCCTGCGCGGGGCGAGCCTCCTGGGCTGCAACTCGGTGGATGTCCCCACCGGCCTGCGCCGGACGCTCTGGGAGCACCTGGCCAGTGACTGGCAGCTGGCGGACCTGGAGTCACTGGTCGCGGAGACGGTCACCCTGGACGGCTTGCCCGAGGTGTTCGAGCGCATGCTCGCCGGCCGCACCCACGGGCGGACCCTGGTCGCGCTCTGAGGTGATCGCTTCTGCGCCAATGACATCGACGCGAGACCCAGCCGATGGCCGGGTATTGACAATGCCATAAGAAGGGAGAAAATCTGGCGCGTGCGGATTGCACCCGGACGATCGTCGACGGAGGTCAAGATGCTCGCAGCGCAGCGTGAACCAACCCCCGGCCCCCGCCTCTGGCGTGCGCTGATCGCGTGGTGCGTCCTGCCCTTGGCGTTGGCCATTGGTCAGGCCGATGCGAGCGAGGACCCGCCAGCTCCGGCCACCCCGCCGGTGTCGGTTTCCGTCCAACCGCTCGATCTGATCGAGCCCCCCAGCGATGACGCCTTGACCGCCGCCGGCCAACTCGGCGGCGCGCTCTATCCGGTTGAACCAACCGCCGATTCGACCGCCGCCGCGCCGGCGTCCCGGACAGCGGCCAGTCGCGCGGCCCGCCATCAGGCCCGCCGGGCGGCCGGGAACCGCTCCTTCGGCCGCGCCATCCAGCAGTGGAACGGCCACCACTGGAAAGAGGCGACCGCACTCTTCCAGCAGCACCTGACGGAAAACCCGGACAGCCCCTGGGCCGACGAGGCCGAGATCCACCTCGCCTGCGAGGCCCGCTACCAGGGCCGCTACACCGAGGCGGAGAGCCACTACCACCGAATCCTCGCCCGCACCAAAGACAGCACCGACCCAGGTGCCCGGCGACTCGCCAACAAGGCGCGGATGCGCCTGGCAGAGACCAAGACGCTGCGCAACAACCTGGACGGCGCGACCGCGTATTTCGGCGAGTTGGAGCAAAACGGGCTCGACTGGCGCGAGCGTACCTATGCCTCGCACTGGCTGCATCGCATCAATGTGCAGAAGAGCCAGGAGCTTGCCTTTCTCAACTGCGGCTACCTGGCGTTGGGCGACCTGCTCGGCGGGCGCGGGGAGCAGGCCGGCGCCCAGGCCGTGTTGGCCCGCCAGGCGCAGAACACCAACGGGCAGAGCCTCCAGGAACTCAAAGACCTGGCGGCCCAATATGGCCTTGCACTAAGCGCCCTGCGGCTGACGTCCAGCGAATTGGACCAGATTCCGCTGCCCGCCATCGTCCACATCCCCGGCCCGGCGGAGGGCGACAAGGGGCACTTCTGGATCCTGCACAGCAAGCGCGGCGAGCTGTTGAAGCTGCACGACCCGCAGAGCGGGCGCTGGTTCAGGCAGACGGTGGGCGAGTTCTCCGGCGAGTGGCAGGGCGTCGCCCTGGTCTTTGCCGGAGGGGATGCGGCACTGCCCGGGGTCCCGCTGTCAGACACCGAGTTGGCGCAATTGACCGGGGGGTGCTGCGGGGTGGCGCGGCCGGAAGCGGACCTGGGCAGCCCGAACAACTGCCACGGTGAATGTAGCTGGAACGTCAACCCCGTCAACATGAACCTGTTCGTGGGCGACACACCGCTCTGGTACGACCCGGCCGTCGGCCCCAAGGTTGCCATTGCGCTGAGCTACAACAGCCAATCCGCCAACAATCAACACGAGCCATTCGGCAACAAGTGGCAATTCAATTATGGCACCTACCTGGTGCTGGACCCCGGCGACACCGTGACCATCTACATGCCGGACGGCCGCCGGGACATCTTCACCGGCGACATGGCCGGGCATTATACGCCCCCCGCAAATGTCCATAACCGCCTGATCAACCTTGGCGGGCAGCGCTGGGAACTGCGCTTTCCGGACGACAGTACCTTCATCTACGACATCCCGGCCGGCACCAGCTCGATGCAGCCCTTCCTGGTGGAGGCGGCCGACACCTTCGGCCAGAAGCTCAGCTTCGGCTACAACGCCGCGGTGCAGTTGACGACCATCACGGACGCACTGGGCCAGGTGACACGCCTCGCCTATAACAGCGCGGGACTCGTCGGGACCGTCACCGACCCATTCACCCGCGTCGCATCCTTTCAATACGATACCGGAAAGAATCTCACCCAAATCACCGATATGGGTGGCTATTGGTCGCGCCTGACCTACGACACCAATGTCTATGTCACGAGCATCGAGAAGGCGGACGGCACCTGGCGGTTCCTCATCGAGCCATCCACCGTCGCCAGCAACGGCAGCAACCCCTACCCGGCACCCGGCGCCGTCATGTGGGCCAACTATCGGGTGACCATCACCGATCCCGCAGGTGCGCGGTCTGAGTGGTATTACAACGGTTACTCCGGATATTCCTGGTATGTCAGTCCCCGCCACTACATCCCCTGGCAGAGCGACACCGTCAATAACTTCCGTAGCGGGGTGCCCCAGACCCGCTTCAATCTGGACCGGTATTCCAGCAGCAAGGGGCAAGTCACGAGCGTCGTCTACCCCGGACAGGGCCAGGAGAGCTACCAGCACGACAGCCAGGGC
>CAILVI010000378.1 GCA_903837595.1 uncultured Thiodictyon sp. | reverse complement strand
GGTACTCTCCTCGGCGAAAATCGCAACCGCCACAACGGCGTGGCGGCGAGGAAAGTATGTGGCGGGCGGTCATCTGCCGCGGTAGCGGCTCCGTCCAACAAGCGGCCTCAAGAGCGAGCGCGCGCCACGGGGCTCGTGCTAGTTCTCAGCGTCATCAGTGGCGCGCGCCGCTTTAGGCCGATCGATAGTTGCTCCGACTGGAGTGCAGTATTCATAATGTGTTGTTGCGGATCGGCGCCTGTCGTTGGCGTCGGTCCGTTACGCCTCCCAGCGCCTAACGGAGAACGTCATCATGGTCTTCAATCGCCTCTACGGCCGTCGGTTCCATAGTGAGCCGACGGGCATTCCCACGCTCTATCCCACACTCGACCCGCTTCAGCTCGAGCGGTTTCTCACGGATCTAGACTACGCTCACATCAAGTCCTTTGACAACGTCTACATTCTGCCATTCTTCAGTCGGAAGAGCGAATCGCTGCAAGCGTGTTTCGGTCTAGGCCTCTCCCGGCTCATGATTCGCAATCTGATGTTGTTGCGCGACATCAGCATCCATGGGCCGGAGGACACGCCGGAGGTGCCGTGCGAGGCGGTTCACGACATCAGCGAGGCTCAGCCGCGATCGTGCCACGTCACCGGCCTCACCAGTTTTGGTTCGGACGGCTATTCGCTACAAGTTGAAGTCCATCGTCCGGGCCGGCCGGTCAACCGTACGAGCGTTCGCCACGGGCATTTCAACACGTTTCTCCGTGAATGCTCCTCCGCCATCGCCCGCCTCCTGGGTAGCAAGGTCGATGACGGCATCGCCCAGGCGTGGCAAGTGGCCCAACCGCGCGATGCGAAGTCTCTAGTTCAACTCGGCATCATTCACTTCGACTTCGAGCGCCAACAAATGGCCGAGCGTGGTGGGGCGGCGCAGAGACTACTCGACATCGATCCCGATTTTGTCGTCGCGATGT
The DNA here is from genome assembly GCA_903837595.1 of uncultured Thiodictyon sp. Lineage (GTDB taxonomy): Bacteria > Pseudomonadota > Gammaproteobacteria > Chromatiales > Chromatiaceae > Thiodictyon. Next base: position 3,497 of record CAILVI010000378.1, on the reverse strand, counting down.
GGGACATCGACGAGGAGCCACCGGGTGTCAATCAGAAATACTTCACCGGGCTGAAAAGCGATCCGTACAACGCCCAGCTTTATTTCTTGACGTTCTGCGCGATCTGGACCTCGACGAGCCCGCAGCCGGAGGCGTTGCAGTTTTGCCGCAAGGCAATCGAGCTGTCGCCGGGCCACGGCAAGGCTCAAATGTGTGCCCCACATGCGGCACAGCGGCCGGTGGAGATGTTGCGGCACTCGGAGCTGGGTTATCGCCTACTGCCGGGCAACTCGTTCGCGGTCAACAACTACACGCTCGCCCTGACTCGGGCGAACGCTCCGGCGGCGAAACGGCTCGAACTGGCCGAAGAGGGGATCACGGTGGACCCGCGCGATCCGGGCAGCTACATGCGACTCATCGAGCTGTGCATCAGCCTGGGCGATCACAAGACCGCTCTAGCGACAGCCGAACGGCTCCGGAAGCTGTATGAGCCGAAAATGGACGAGCGGGCCCTATACTGCCTGCGGCAAAACCCTCGAATGGCCGAGCCCATCGACTCGGGCGAGTACGACCCGGTCGCGGAGAACCGCCAGCTTATCGCGGAACTGCGAGGACACCTTTAGCGTGAAGAGCGAAATACGGCCAGCGCGGCAGCAAATTGTCCTCACTGACGAAAACAATACAAAAGAAAATGGAATTCTGGTTATTGTCACAATGCGGTAACGTGCGAATAGCAACAGTCGAAACGGCAAATGGCGTTCTAACTCACCGCTGGCCTTGACCGTACCGGCCTCGGGACGCACAGCGCCCCGCTTAGCGTCCCAGCGTTGCCAGCCGCTTGAGCACGGGGGTGAACAACAGGTCCAACACCACAAATGCCCCAGCCGCCACGCCCAGGTCCAGCCAGTGCAACCCCATGACCGACTTGGCGAGCAGGGCCGGGATCAGGGTCTCCGGCAGATGATCCAGGAGCGGCACCGAGGCACTCGAGCGCAGCCCCAGCCGGCGTTTGATGAAGCTCGCGATGAGATCGCCCGCCATCGCACCCAGCGCAATGGCCAGCCCCAGACTCCACCCGAGCCCCCAGAACCACGCGACTGACGGCGTCGCGACCAAGGCCGCGATCAGGCCGCGCCAGGTCTTGGACGGCCCGAACACCGGGTGGCCGTCGCGCAGCCGCCGCCCCCCGTCCAGCGGCCGGGCCGGGGGCCGAGCGGACAACAGCACGGCCAGCACGGCAGGCACCCCGTTGGCCACGAGCAACAGGGCGAGGAGTGAGATGAGCGGGCTCCAGTGGGGTGGCACTCAGGTATCCGGGTGGAACAAGGGAGCGCTAAAGTATAGGGGTGTCGGCCTTGCTGTTACACTCAAGAGAAGGCATCTACACTAAAGAGAAGGCATCACGCCAAACCACCGGCGCTGGAGTCCGCCTGCCCCTGGGTTGCGCCCTCCCCCGCCGGCCATCCACGACCTCAGCCTGAGGGAGTTCACGCCATGTCCACCTGGATTTTGGTTGCAGACAAGAGCCGCGCACGTATTTTCGCCGCCGACAAGGCCGCGAGTCCGCTCCATGAGGTCCGCACCCTGACCTCCCCGGAGGCCCGCCTGCACGAGGGCGATCTGGTCAGTGACAGGGCCGGTCAGGACCGCAACCCAAGCGTCAGCGGCCATGGCTTGAGCGACGACCACCCCCAAAAGCACGCCATTGCCGAGCGCTTCGCCGCCCAGGTCTGCGAGGAACTGGAAAGCGCACGCAACCAGGGACTGTTCCGCAAACTCTATGTGATCGCCGCCCCCGCCTTTCTCGGGATGCTGCGTCACCATCAGTCCCCCACCCTGCGCCAACTGATCGCCGGGGAGATCGACAAGAGCCTGGCTGGCCTTGAGCCGGCAGCCATCCGCAAGGCCCTGCCGGATTTACTATAACTCGTAGGAGCGGCCCCCAGGCCGCGACCAAGTCACCAGCCGTGTCGGCTCAGGACCCGGCCGCACGGGACGCGGCGCGGCGGGCGACTTTGTCGAGTACACCGTTGACATAGCGGTGCCCCTCATGGGCACCGAGCAGCTTAGTGAGCTCGACCGCCTCGTTGATGGCGACACCGGCCGGGATCGCGGGGGAGAAGAGGATCTCGTAGGCGCCGATGCGCAGGATGGCGAGTTCCACCGGGTCGACCTGGGTGATGGGGCGGTCGAGCACCCGATCGAGTGCGGCATCGATCTCAGTGATCTGGGCCGGCACGCTCTTCATCAGGTCATCGAAGAGCTCCAAGTTGAACTTGAAGCGGTTCTTGGGGTCGATGACGGTATCGTCCTCGGCCCCGCTCAGCGAGTTGTTCAGGGCATCCAACCATTCCGGGTCGCTGAGCATGTGCGCGCGGATGGTAGCCGGGTCTTCCCGGGTGAGGTGCCACTGATAGAGTGCCAGCGCGGCATAGCGGCGCGCCTGACTGCGGGGACTGACCCGGCCCGGCTCGGTGGGCCTGGGATCGCTGGATCTGGTCATGGCAGTTGCCGCAGCAGGTCGACCATCTCCAGGGCGGACAGTGCGGCCTCCGCACCCTTATTGCCGGCCTTGGTGCCGGCCCGCTCGATGGCCTGCTCGATGCTGTCGACGGTGAGCACCCCAAAGGCGACCGGAATGCCATATTTGAGGCTCACCTGGGCCATCCCTTTGACGCACTCGCCCGCCACATAGTCGAAATGCGGGGTACCGCCACGGATCACCGCCCCCAGGGCCACGATGGCATCATAGCCGCCCTTGGCTGCGATGCGCTCGATGGCGACCGGCATCTCGAAGGCCCCGGGTACCCGCACGATGGTGAGATCCGACTCTGCCACCCCGTGGCGCAGCAGCGCGTCTACTGCGCCTCTCTCCAGACTCTCCACGATAAAGCCATTCCAGCGCGACACCACCAGACAGAAACGGGCCTGGTCGGCGCGCAGGACGCCCTCAATGGTCTTGATGGTCATGATGCGATCCTTATCCGATAGTCAAATAGGTACGGGGTAGAAGCGAAGTGCGGACCTAACGCCGTTGAACTCAACGCCCGCCGACGTATTCCACGACCTCCAGGTTGAACCCGGAGATCGCGTGCATGGCCTTGGGCGCGCTCATCACACGCATCTTGCGCACCCCGAGATCCGCCAGGATCTGCGCGCCGATACCGTAGGTGCGCAATTCGTTTCGGTCTTTCTGGCGGCGGGGCGCCACCGGGGCGGCCTCGTCATGCGATTTGAGGCTCTTGAGCCGGGCCAGCAGGTCCTGGGCGCCATCACGATTGCGCAGCAAGACGATCACACCATGACCGGCCTGCGCGATGTCGGCCATCACCGACTGCAAGGGCCAGCCACAGGCGGGGTGATGGGTGCCAAACAGGTCACACAGGGTATTCTGCAAATGCACGCGCACCAGGGTCGGGCGCTCGGCACTCATCTCGCCCATGGTCAAGGCCAGGTGAATCTCATTGTCGATGTGGTCGCGGTAGGCGACGACCTGGAAGGTCCCGACCTCGGTGGGC
>CAILVI010000377.1 GCA_903837595.1 uncultured Thiodictyon sp. | reverse complement strand
GGGTGGATTCAATAAGCAAATGCTAATATATTTCATCGCCCGATTCCATCCCCGCGTTTCATCTTTTCTGCCGCGTCCTATGCGATCATAAAGCCCCTATCAAACCGCGGAGACCCTTGCACCCATGAGCGAGAACCCATCCCTGACGCGTTATAACCTGCTGTCGCAGATCTTCCACTGGACGGTGGTGGTGCTGATGATCGGCCTCTTTGTTACCGATTCCCTGCGTGAGGGGGCACCCAAGGACACGCCCGAGCGCCTGGCGTTCCTGAACCTGCACATGTCGTTCGGCATATCGCTGTTCGTGGTGGTGATTTTTCGCATCCTCTGGTCGCGCATCAGCGACCAGCCGGCGCCCGTCCCCGGTGCCCGCTGGACCCAGGTGAGCGCCAAGGTCGTCCATCTGCTGCTCAACATCGCCACGCTGGTGGTGCCCGTGTTCGGCTATCTGCGTGCCGCCTCCAAGCCGCGACCGATCGAATTCTTCGGTACCGAACTCCCCAATCTGATCGGCAAGGCCCCTGGGGTCAACGACGCCATGCACATCTTCCATGGCGAGCCCATGGCGATCTTCTTTTATGTGGTGATCGGCCTGCACGTGGCCGCGGCACTCTGGCACCAATGGGCCAAGCGCGACGGGACCCTGTCACGCATGTTGCCTTGGGGGTGAGGCGCTAAAGGGGGGCGCCCCCGCGGGGCGCCCCTGCCATCGGGGCCGCCGGTCAATCCGGCCCCAGGTAGAACTCCTGTGGCAGCGCCCGCCCGTGGCGGCGGATGATGGACCAGAGGATGCGTACGGGCTCGCTCGCGCAGGCGTCCAGGGCGGCGGCGGCCATCGGGAGCTGCACCTGGTAGCGCCCCGGCAACCCGCGGGCGAGGTCCAGGTCCAATTGCTTGAGCGGCGGCGCCAAGATGCCCGCCAAGCCGGGCAGCCCGGCCGCGATCAGCAGGCCCGCCGGGTCATAGTCGACAAAGGCCCACACTGGTTGACCCAAGGCCCGCAGCAGGCCAAGTGCGTGGTCCGTGCGGGTGTCCGAGTTATCGCCGCGCCACACGACCAGGGGGTTGGTGCCGGCCGGGGAGAGGTCCAGTCGGGTCTCGTCGATCCGGTTGAACGACTCCCAGTTTTCCACCAGCAAGACGCTGTCGTGAGTGAGCAGCCCGGCCACCCTGGGCGCTTCCACGTCCAGATGACAGGCGCTCGGCAGTCTCAGCCGCTGGCCATCCAGACACAGCGGTCGGTCCGCCAACGCCTTGATCGCCACCCGCTGCCGCTTGACCGGTGCCGCGGTGAACTTCTCATCCGGCCCCAGGTGCAGGGCCGCGCCCCGGCTGATGCCATCCCAGGCCCCCGGGTCCGTCTCCGGGTCGATCCCCTCGGCGCTCAAGAGTTCGCGAATGCGCGCCTTGTCCTCCTGGTCAAAGGCAATCCCGGTCCCTGTGAGGTGGCCGATGCGGTAGTCCGCGTTGAACGCCGCCAGGACCTGGCTCCCCGCAAAGCGCTCCCGCGGCGCTTGCAGGACGCGCAGGAGCGTGCGCACCGTCTGTTTATTCAAACTGCTCAAGCCCGCCGCACCAGCACATCATGCACCACGATGTTGCCCGACAGCGGATGGCTGGCGGGTAGTTCCAAGCGCTCGAAACGGATACGCTCGGTCCGCCGCCGGGCCAGGGTCGCCTCATAGAGCACGCAGTGCAGCCAGATCGGGTCGGCCAGGGCGGCATACTCGGGATGTTCGCGCTTCCAGTTAAGGACCGACAGCGGTTCGCCCCCCGCCGGGACCTCGCTGATCAGCCGGCGCAAGGCGAGTTGGTAGGGCCTGGGCTCGATCACCAGCACCCGCGCCTCCTGCCCGGCCCCCGGGGTCAGGGTGCCGACCTTGGGGGCGCGTTTGATGGCCGTCGGACTCGGCGGGAGCCGCGTGGCGACCTCCACCAGGGCCTCGTTGGTGGCGACATCGTGCAGGTCCGGATGGGCGAGGACGCGCAGGGGTGCGGCACGGGTCGCCCAGGTGGGCAGGTCGGTCAACTCTTCGACATCCGGGGCGGTGTAGTCCGGATTGCGTTTGAGAAAGAGGTTGAAGGCCCGCAGCCGCCGCCCCGCCGGCTCCACCTGGCGCAAGCGGTAGAGATAGGCCTTGAGGATCTCGGTGATATCCAGCAGTGATTCGCGCCACTGGGGCAGCCGCCCCCAGAGCTGGCCGCGCAAGGCGGGCAGCAGGGCGGCGGCGGCGGGCTCCTCCTCGATCCGGTCCATGAGTCCGCCGGTCTGCAACGCCTTCAGTGCCTCGCCGATCCGCTCGGCCCGGCCGATATACCAGGTGTTCTGGCGCTGCTTCTCCGCCAGGGTGCGTACGCTCGCAAAGCGCGTATCCGCCAGCATCCGCAGGGTCTGCAGGGCCACCGCGATGTGGTCCGCCAGGTCGAAGACGGCGTTGTTGAAGCCGTCCACATAGCCGTCCAGGTCCTCGGTACGGCCCTCCAGATGGGCCTTGATCGCCTCGTCGATCAACAGCGGCAGGCGTGCCGCCAGGTCCGCGATGTTGCCGCCAACCGCGGCGAAGAGCTGTTCCTTCTGCAACACCTCGTCCAGATGGCGCGCGAGCGAGGAGGCGAGCCGGAAGCTGTCCTGGGTGAGCGGTACCAGGGCGCGCTGGCGCCGCAACTCCTGGAGCCCGCGCGCGCTGGTGGCCTCGTCCGTACTCTCGATCTGTCCCTGATGATAGGCGGCGGCGACCACGGCACGGTGGCGATAGAGGGTCTCCAGATAGGCGATGACCAGGTCGTCGGTACGGGTCACAGCAGGGACCCCTGGTGTCCCAGTGCCTCATCCTCGATCCCTTCCGGCGGCTCATCCGGGATCGACTGATGCTCCATCAGGAAGTCGACCACCTCTTGCAGGTATTCGATCTTGCCGGTGACCTCGTAGATCTCCCGTTCAGGGTTGGCGAGCACCAGATAGCCGTCGTCGCGCAGACGCTTCAAGAGCCGATCCAGGGTGCCGCGGTTGGTTCCGTCGCCGGTCGCCCCCTTGCCGAGCCCGGCCAGGGCCAGGAGTTCGCCGCGCAGGTTGGGGTTCTCATCGATGGCGGCCATCAGCCGGTTGGACTCGATGACACTGCCCGGTGCCAGGAACTGGTCCTGGCGCTGCGCCTGCATCACGTGCACGAAGAAGCCTACCAACAGGCGCAGGTTGTGTTTGATTTCGGCGAAGCCCTCCCTGATCGCCCGCCGCTCATCCGCCCCGACCTGGATATAGGCGGCAAACCAGGCACCGCCCTGGCGGGTCCGGGCCAGGCGCCGTCCCAGGCGGTTGAGGAAGGCCTCCGCGTCGCGGCGCTGACCCTCGTCCTCCAGAAAGCGCCAGGCGTCCGGGTAGCGCACGGCGCAGATGAATTCGCCGGCCAGGAGCAGGGTCAGGGTTTGTTCAAACATTCGCTCTGCCAGTCAGTTTCAGTCCAGGGATGCCGCAAGCGCGATCCTAACCCGTTATGCCATTTTTGACTATACTAGCTGCCATCTGGCCCTTCTTGGAGATGACCCATGCCCCCGGCAGTTGCACTACCCGCCACGTCGTTCCTCGCGATCGATGACTTACTCGGCGGCCAAGGCGTCCTGGCCTCCATCCCGCGCTCAGCGCTCGACTGGGTGGCGGTGATCCGCCGCGGCATCCCCGCTGCCGCCGTGGACGCACTGACCAGGCTCACGCGCCTGTCTCAGGCCGAGTTGGCGTCCGCGGTGGGTATCCCCGAGCGGACCCTGGCGCGGCGCAAGCGTGAGGGCAAGCTCAACAGCGAGGAATCGTCCCGGCTGATCCGGCTGGCCCGCGTCGTCGCACGCGGCGAGGAGGTCTTCGAGGACCTGGACGCGACCATGGACTGGCTCAAGTCGTCCAATGCCTCGCTGGGCGGCACCACCCCCCTGAGCCTGCTCGATACGGATATCGGTGCCGAGGGCGTGATGGACACCCTGGGGCGGATCGAGCACGGCGTCTTCGCCTGATGCTGACCGTCTGGCGGATCGTCACGGCACGCTTTGCCGAGGGCGCCTTTTCCGGGGAGGGTGCCAGGCGTTACGGCGGTCGTTGGAACCGCAAAGGCGTCCCACTGGTGTATACCGCCGGCAGCCAATCGCTGGCCATGCTGGAAATGCTCGTCCAGGACGAGCCATTGCGGGCGCGTTACATGATGATTCCGGCGCAGCTCCCGGCCGATCTGACCATCGCCCGACTGAGCCCCAAACAACTCCCTGCCGACTGGCGAGACGCGGCGGCCCTGGAGACCCTGCGCGCGCTGGGCACCGACTGGGCTGCCGGGCTTCGTGCGGCCGTGCTGGCCGTCCCGAGCGCGGTGGTTCCGGCTGAGACCAACTATTTGCTCAACCCGCGGCATCCGGACTTTGGGCGGATTGGCGTGGGGGAGGCGCAAGAGCTGGTCACTGATTTGCGGTTGATGAAGGTCAAAACGCCAGCCCTGGGAGGTCATAACGATGAGTGACGAAATCATTGTGTCGGCCAGCGGCGACCCGTCAGCAACAGGAGGTCGAGGCTTTAGCCGGTGGTGGTTTCCGACATATCCAAGAGAATTAGTGCCGCTTGCGCGCCGGGCCGGCTAAAGCCTCGACCTCCAGTGGCCGGACCGACGATCAAGGCCCATTCCGGCCTTGATCATTATCCTGGCCGCCGCGCCGTGCCCCGCTCTCGTGACACCGCTCAAGCGGTGTCACGCCTGTGTCTGGCGCTCCGCGCCGGTAGCGCTTGCGGCCGGGAGTGATAATCAAGGCTGTCATTCCGGCCGGGACGCCGCAACCCTGCGCCATGGATAGCAACCTCCCTGCTCGCACGGATCTGCGTGGGCGGTCGGACCTTGATCGTCGCTCCAGCCAGGGGCGGGACTTGGGCACTGGGTCTTGGCTGCGCTGCTGCATGACGAAAAGGAGCCGCGGCGCTGCGGTGGCGCGGGCACTGCGGTTGGGGCTAACCTATGACCGTCCAACGCCATCGGAGGTATTCCCATGACCGAGCTTGAACAAGTCTCTGACCTCTACCGGCGTCTGCCGCCGGATGCGCGGCGCGAGGCGCTGGATTTCATGCTGTTTCTCCAGCAGCGCTATGATGACAGGGTGCCCTCCCGGCCTGCGGCCGACCCGTCGGCAATCCTCAGACGGGTTGGCTTCATCGGCAGTCTGGACGCGGAGCCGGACCTCTCGGAGAACTACAAGACCGAGCTGACGAAGGCGCTGGGGCGTAAGTATGGTGATCGTTGATACCGGCTTCTGGCTTGCACTCGGGAACGGTAAGGACAAGCACCATGCCCGCGCCGTCAAGGTCTTGGCCGGTATTCGCGAGCCGCTCGTCACCACCTGGCCGGTGCTCACCGAGACCTGTCACCTGTTGTTGCAGCGGCGCGGTGAAAGCGCCCAGCGGCGGTTCCTCGCGGGCTACGCCCAGGGCGCCTTTCACATCCATGAGATCGGAGACGAACAGATTCCGAGAATCCTCCAACTCATGGACAAGTACGCGGACCTGCCGATGGACCTGGCGGATGCGTCGCTGGTCATGCTCGCCGAGACCCTGGCGCACGGGCGCATCCTGTCCACCGACCAGCGGGATTTCCATGCCTACCGCTGGAAGCAGCATGAACCGTTCGAGAATCTTTTTCAGGAGGAAGCTTAGGGGATAAGGTGTTATCCCGCGGCCCGTAAATTAGAAGCCGGCTCGAGTCCGGTTATAGAGCCCATTGGCACTGGCTGGCGAGCCGCCGCCCTCAGGCGGGCGGGTTAGCGGATGTCGTGGGGATGGGAGCAGGGGTGGCCTTCTTGCCCTGGCCGGCGAAGCGGCGGGCGAGGTCGCTCAGGGCATCTTCCAAGGCATCAGTAGTTTCATTGTGGAGCTTGGTGAGGTGGTAAACGGTCAGCGCGGCGGTATAGGCCCTGACGATGCCGAGACCCATAGGATTCGGTAACGAAGGGGCCGAAGTTTGCGCAGGTTCCGGGTCTGACTCAGTCCTTACCTCATTTGAGATACGCCGTCTTATCTGCGCCGGCAGGTAGTTTTCATCCGCGATAGGCTGACTTATCTGCGCAGGTAGACAGTTTCCATCCGAGATAGGCTGGCTTATCTGCGCCGGTAACTGGTTTCCGGCCGAGATAGGCTGGCTTGTCCGCGCCGGTAGCTGGTTTCCAGCCGCGAGAGGCCGTCTTGTCTCCGCGATAGGCTGGCTTATCTACGCCATAGGCTGGCCTGTCTCCGGCATCCAGCGTCGATGTCCGATCATGGGTCGTCCTATCTCGGGCATCCAACGACTGATCTTCGCGACGGGCCGCCCTATCATGGCGATCAGTGATTTAGTTCTTTGCATCGGACCAGAGTGTCGCGACTGCCGCGCGTCCCTGCGCCGACCGGACGCGCCATTACGGCGCAGTCCGGTCGAAACTGCCGCCCTCAGGCGGGCGGGGTCTCAGATGCCGGGGGAGTGGGCGCAGGGGTGGCCCTCTTGCCTTGGCCGGCGAAGCGGCGGGCCAGGTCGTTCAGGGCATCTTCCAAGGCGCCAGTGGTTTCATTGTGGAGCTTGTGGTGAGGTGGTAGACGGTCAGCGCGGCGGCATAGGCATCGCTGCCGGCGGCAAAGTAGGTGTCCTGGAGCTTGCCATAGAGGGCCTCGAGGGCAGACAGCAGGGGATACAGGCGCTCGATCAGGTCCACGTCATGGCGGAACGTGACCAGGTTGAAGCTGGCCGGGAGGATCTCCGGATGCCCCTCGGCGACGACCAGACCTTTGGCGACGAAGGAGCGGTTTTTCTCACCGAATTTGACGCTTTCCTTGCGCTCTTTCGGGCTGAGATCCAGCAGGAAGGGTAGAGCCCCGGTCATGGCCGCCAAGGCCGCCGTAAACTGGTCGCGCTGCTCATCGGTCAAGATTGCATCAATACGGTTCGTCGGCATGATGGTTCTCCTGGGTTTGCGTCGCGGCTGAAACGGTCCGCAGCCTTGCAGGAGTAAGTACTTCAACAGAAACGTTTGTAGAAATTCAGCTAAGTTTCAAAACCGCTTTTTGATATTCAAAGTTCGTGTTTTTTAAATACTAGATCATCGTATTGAATGTTGCTTTAATTTCTTTGTGGTGTCAAGCTTCAGCT
>CAILVI010000376.1 GCA_903837595.1 uncultured Thiodictyon sp. | reverse complement strand
GTGTATCGCCGATGATAGTGTGGGGTCTCCCCATGTGAAAGTAGGTCACTGCCAGGGCCTTATTTGGAAAACCCCCGTGCCGTCAGGCCCGGGGGTTTTGTTTTTGTTCGCGCAACGCCAACCCGTCAGCACTGTGGGCGGCCGGAATGCGAACCCGCTGGCGTGCCTCTCCTGTTACTCGCCGTGCCGATATCCCCACCATGACCGCAGCCCTTGAAGTCAGTCAACTCGTCAAGACCTACCACGGCGGACTCAAGGCCCTCAAGAGGATTGATCTGAGTGTGGAGGAGGGCGATTTCTTTGCCCTCCTGGGGCCGAACGGTGCCGGCAAGTCCACCCTGATCGGCATCATCGCCTCACTGGTGAACAAGACCAGCGGCGTGGTGCGGGTCTTTGGACATGACCTGGATAGGGACCCGGAAGGGGTGAAGTCGTGTATCGGTTTAGTCCCTCAGGAATTCAACTTCAACCTGTTTCTGCCGGTGGTGGAGGTGGTCGTCAACCAGGCCGGCTATTATGGGATTCCCCGCCGCGAGGCGCGGGTGCGGGCCGAGCGCTATTTGCGCCAACTGGACCTCTGGGATCGCCGCGACACCGAGATGCGTCGCCTCTCCGGTGGTATGAAACGGCGCCTGATGATCGCCCGCGCCTTGGTCCATGAGCCGCGACTGCTGATCCTGGATGAGCCGACCGCCGGGGTTGATATCGAGATCCGCCGCTCCATGTGGATCTTTTTGAAGGAGTTGAACGCCCGGGGCACCACCATCATCCTCACGACCCACTATCTGGAGGAGGCCGAGAGCCTGTGCCGGACGATTGCGATCATCAATGGCGGGGAGATTGCTGAGCACTCCAGTATCGGCTCCTTGCTCGCGCGCCTGAACACCGAGACCTTCGTACTGAACCTCAAGGACCGGGTGGCGCAGTTGCCCCAACTGGACGGCTTCGTACTCACCCAGGTGGATGACTTTACCCTGGAGGTGGAGATGAACCGGGACCATACCATCAATGCGCTCTTTGAGGCCCTGTCGCGTACCGGGATCGAGGTGATCAGCCTGCGCAACAAGCAGAACCGGTTGGAGCGATTGTTCCTGGACTTGGTCGATGGACGGCCCGGGACGTGACACAGTCAACACGTCCGACCGCCTGGGCTTGGCGGCGTTATTGGATCACCTTCACGGCAATTCTCACCAAGGAGGTCCTGCGCTTTACCCGGATCTGGGTACAGACTGTCCTGCCCTCGGTGATTACCACCACCCTGTATTTCGTGATTTTCGGTCAACTCATCGGTCAGCGGATCGGCGACATGGGCGGTCTGGCCTATCTGGACTTCATCGTCCCGGGGCTGGTGCTGATGGCCGTGATTACCAACTCCTATTCCAACGTCGTCTCCTCGTTTTATAGCAGTAAATTCTCGCGCTATGTCGAGGAATTGTTGGTGTCGCCAGCGCCGAACTGGGTGATCCTGTGCGGTTATGTGGCCGGTGGGGTGGCGCGCGGAGTGACCGTGGGGGCGGCGGTGCTGCTGGTGGCCATGCTCTTTACTGAGGTCCACATTTTCAGTGTCGGCGTGACTGTCTTGGTGTCGGTCATGACGGCCGTGCTCTTCGCCTTGGGCGGCTTCATCAACGCCGTTTACGCCAACAGTTTTGATGATATCTCCATTATCCCGATCTTTGTCCTCACGCCGCTGACTTACTTGGGCGGTGTATTCTATTCGATCGACCTATTGCCCCCGTTCTGGCAGGCTGCCTCCCTGGCAAACCCAGTCCTCTATATGGTCAACGGCTTTCGCTACGGCCTGCACGGCGTGAGTGACATCCCCCTGGGGCTGGCGTTCGGGATCATCCTGGTCTTCATCATCGCGCTCACCCTGTTCAGTCTGGCCCTGCTGCGCCGCGGGGTCGGCATCAAGACGTGACAGCGAACCTTCCTCAGACCGTCGCCACGCGCCCTGCCGGCTGCAACCTTGTATCCGGGGGCCGCAAATGGGACTATCAGCGCCTGCCGTTGCCGATTCCCGGCCCCATATATAATGCTTCTGCGCCAACCACCCAGTGCGTGTTGCGCGCGCCCCCCGAGGGACCCGATCTCAGTGACCATGCCTAGTACCAACGACCCGTCCGAATATCGCCGTCACCCCGCCGTGCCCCCACCGCGCCACCGGTTCGTTGGATTTGTCGTGCGGTGGTCGCTCCTGGCCATGGTCGGCGTCGGCCTCGCCGGAGCCCTGTACGGCGTCCATCTGGACCGGGTGGTGCGCGCGAAATTCGAGGGCAAACGCTGGGCCCTGCCGGCGCGGGTCTATGCGCGTCCGTTGGAGATCTACGCGGAGCGTCCATTGACGGCCGAGCAATTTCAGGCGGAGCTCACGCGGCTGAATTATCGGCAGGTGCCTGACCCCGCGGCGGACGGGACCTATAGCCGGGCCGGCGAGCGCTTTGTGGTGCACACGCGTCGCTTCCGCTTCTGGGACGGTGAGGAGCCGGAGCGCCTGCTGGAACTGGATCTCAAGGACGGCAAAGTGGCCGCCTTGCGCGATGCCCGTGATGGCTCATCCCCC
>CAILVI010000375.1 GCA_903837595.1 uncultured Thiodictyon sp. | reverse complement strand
GGGGCATTCGACAAGTATAGCAGCAATTGAGCCTGGCCCCTTTTAGCCCCGTGACCAAGGGGTGGACATGGACCACGGGCGCATCCTGGAGCTGCTGGCGCTCGATACCGACCTCAATGCCCAGGAGTTGGAGGTGTGGCTGAAGCGGTTTGAGAAATCGCCCGCTGGGCGATTTCTCAAATAGTTAATACGTATTCGGCAGTATTGGCGGGGGGAGTGACGCAGATGTCCAACGAGCAAGATGACAGCGCCGCATGGGAGGCCGTCAGACGGGCCTTGATGCATTTGAACGCGACGTTGCAGAGTGCCGGTCGCGCCTGCACGCTGCTGCGGGTGGGACTCTCCGAAGGGATAGTTCCGAAAGATTTAGGGTCTGCGGCCACCGGGATCGCGGCCGAACTCGACGCATCAGAGGTCCTCGTCGCCGAGTTGCAGGAGTTCGTGCGTTCGAGGTCTTGGGAATGGTCGCCGCAGGAATTCGATCTGCTCGCCATTGTCGATATGTGGGTGGAGAGTTACGGTAGCGCTTGGCGCCAGAATGGGCGGAGACTGCGCTGCCACATCGACCCGGCGACGCCGGTTCTGTTGGCGGGGGACCTATCGGCGCTCATCCAGCCGATCTTGGACTGTGTCGGCTATGCCGCAACCTTTGCGAATCAGGGCGACGCTAACCTGCGGATCTTCCCGGTCTGGCACACGGACCGTTCTGCGCTCATCCGTCTGGAGTTGGGGTGCGAGGGCGTGGGGCTTGCGCTCGGGCAATCCCCGCCCCTGCTCGATCCGCGCCAGCCGCCGCTACGGATTCAGAGTGCCCGCATGGCAGTTGAGCGCGTCGGCGGGGCCTTGGGCCTGGAACGGCTGGCGGACGGCACCTTGCTTATCTGGCTAGAAATCCCGTTCGCGCGAGCGGCGGCGGTCGTGGACGCGCAGCCGCCCTGCCTTGCCGGCCTGCGCTGCATACTCCTGTCAGCCGGCAAACCCGCCCGCTTGCGCGACCTGGGAGAGACACTCACGCTCTGGGGTCTGCGGGTCACCGCGGTTGCCGACGAATCGGCGGCGATCGCGGCCATCGCCATCGGTGAGTTCGATCTGGTTTTGGTCCATCAGGACCAGAGGCTGCCGGAGACCTCCCGTTGTGCCGACATCGCACACGCGGCTGCGGGGCGCGGCCCCGTCAAGACGATTCTGATTGCGGAACGGCCACCCGGTTGCCACGAGATTGCGCGCGGAACCTTCGACCTGGTGTTGAAACCACTCGCGGCAGTATCTGACCTGGCCCGCTGTTTGGTCGATCTTATGACCCTGGAAGAGCCAGGGCGCATCAAGCGCTTGCAGCCTCTGATGCAGTTCCCACGCTACGACGGGAACGGCACCGTCCTGCTGGCGGACGACAATCCAATTTCTCGCCAGGTCTTGGTGGCGATGCTCGGTCAAAGGGGCGTCCGTGTCGTTGCGACCGCCGACGGAAGCAAGGCCGCTGAGGCGTACGCACAGGAGTCATTCGATCTCGTGCTGCTGGACCTGGAGATGCCGACGCTGAGCGGGCTGGAGGCGATGCAAAAGATTCGCGGGCTTGCCGGAGGTCGGAAATGCCCGCCGTTGATCTGTCTTACTTCCTGGGGGACTGACACGCCCGCCCTGATCGAGAGCGGCTTTGATGACGTATTGGCTAAACCCATCTCGCGGGTGGCACTCGACTCCATTTTGTGCCGATGGATGCCTTACAATGATAGTCTCGGTGCTGAGTGTGGCGCAAGCGATGAGGCATGCGCGCCGCTTTAGGTCGATCATTGGGCGTCACATCGATCACGACCATGAGAATAAGGTGAGAATAAGGGGCTAGGCTCAATTAGGTTCTTCTCCACCCGACGGGTTCAATTGAGCCTGGCCCCTTATGCTCTTTAGACGCGGTGAGAAGCATTAAGGCTGGAAAGGTTGGCGCTGTTCGTACCGTTGAACTTTCAGCCGTCGTCGAGGCACGAAACAATACCGGGCTTTCGCAACCAAAGTTTGCGGAGCGTCTTGGAGTATCGGTTAGAACCCTGCAAGATTGGGAGCAAGATCGCCGGCAACCCAGTCGCGCAGCGGCATCGTTGATTAAGATTGCGAGACAACGTCCGGATGCGCTTCGCGAAGTTTTCGGGTAGCGACATCGATATGGTGTGGATCGATCGCCAGGATCGTGTTGTGCCAGGCAGCGTTGAAAAAGCCAGGATTTAACTAAAGGGATACCTGGGACAGACAACAGTTTCCCTCCGATCCCGCTGCCCCGGCAGCAAAGTACACGAGAATGGAGTCCGAGAATGCGAGAATGGGGTCAGGTCTTGCACTCAAGCATTCTCGCGTGGGTGCGTGATTGCAAAAACCTGCCCCCGATCCGCAAGGAGGCGAGGTTCGACCTGTCTGGCGACAGGAATGTTATCTCTCGCCTTTACCCAAATAGTTCTCGGGGTTGAAGTCATCGATGTCAATCTTACCGAAATGCTTAGGCGGCGTGTATATTAATCTATTTTTTTTTATCAAGATTATCGGATGTCGTTTCCTCGGCACGTACCAACTGCCACGTATCATCTCGCCTTGAATAGTCGAACTGAAAATTAACGGCCCAGCGGTCCCTGCCGCCTCCCTCCTGACTGACAGTAAATTTTTTCGGCCCGACCGTTATGGAATCGAATGGGTCACCCGATACGCCGCCACAGGTCGAGCAGAGCACGACCTTGTCGCTGCGTTTCTTGACCTGCAACAGTCCGTTTGGCTGTTTCACTATGATCAATAGCTGCCGCTGCCGTTGTTCGTCCGAGGCATCAGGATCGCTATCATCCTTCTGTTGCAACTCCAGTACTTACGAGAGGCCTTTTGTACGTTCCTGCCGCTGTCAGGATAAGGGGCCACCATTTAGCCGACCCCGGTAAAGAGGCAGGTATTGCGGGCGAACGGGTTGATGGGGAGCAGCAACAATAAACCAGTAACTTAGTCTGTCACGCCCTTTCAGGGCTAGGCCCCCTTAATATCCCTCACGCCCAGGGCGTTGCCCGGGGCTGGTATGTTCGACCCCGTTGGGGTCGACAGGCAAAATAGGGTGGAAGCGGGTACTCGTATCGGGAGTTACCCTTTGCGGCACTAGCCGAAGAACCTGCCAAGCAAGCGCCTATTCGGCCTGGCTTGGCCACACCCGCTGGAACAGTGCAGTCAGGTCCGCGTCCTCACGCCCCGCCAGCGCCTGCACCAAGCGCCCGCGCAAGCGCTCATTGCCGCGATAGACGGCCAAGTCCCGCAGCACCAGCTCCGCAATCCGGTGCTCCCCATCGGCCACCAGCGCGAGCAACCAGTCGAAGGCTGCCTCGCTGCGATGCAGCGCCGCCCCCTTGAGCAGGAGCAGCTGCGCCTGCCCCTTATAGGGGGCGGCATCCCAGCGCCGCCGCACCTCCATGAGCGCCTCCGGGAGCCGGGACTCACCCAGGGCCAGGGCCGCCAGTTCGCGCAAAAGCGGATCGCCCAGGTCCAGAAACTCCGCGACAAAGGCGGCACAGGGCACCGCGTCCAACCGCAGCAAGGCAAGCAGGCAGGCGCCGATGACCTCCGGCTCCGCGTCACCGACCTGGGCCTTGGTGCGCAAGACCGACTCCGCGGCGATCGGCTCGCAGCACGCGATGGCGTCCATCACCCCAGCGCGCACCCGTGGCTCCGGGTCCGCCAGCAGCCGCGTCAGTTCCGGCAGGGCGCGGGCGTAGGCCGTGGCGGCCAGGCCCACAGCACAGGTGATGCGGCAGTCAACTGCGGTATCCTGACTACCGCCCCATGCGGGTTCCGGTTGGCGCAGGCGGATGCCGGCCAGGAAGAACGCCACGTCGGGGCAGTCCAGTGCCACCAGTGCACGGGCGATGGCGCCCTTGGCGGTGCATTGGGGGTCCCGGGCCGGGGGAAGGTCCGCCAGTCGACTGAAGGCGGCGATCAAGTCCGGTTCCAGGCCGTAGTGGAGCCCGTCGCCCGCGTAGCCGGCCGCCGCGGCCACCAGACGGTAATGGGGATCGGCCAGGGCCGGGCGCAAGATCTCAACGCCCGCCCCACCGCCCGCCATGGCCGAGCGCAGTTCGGCCAGGCGCTCGGTCACGCGGGTATCCGCTGTGCTCTGTCGTTTTGCCATCACTTGAGACCTCGAAGACCGGTCGTCCCCACTCCACCAGCAGCCATCACCAATCACATGCTTGTTTATCTGCACGGACTCAACAGTTCCAGCCGCGCGGCCAAGGCCGAAACCCTGCGCACGCGCCTGGCACCTTACCCGGTGCTGGCCCCGGACTACCCGGCTCACCAACCGCGGGCGGCGGCAGAGCGGCTGTCCGCCTTCTTCGCCGACCTGGGGCCGGCGCGCCCGGCCGTCATCGGCAGTTCCATGGGCGGTTTCTACGGCCAGTGGCTGGCGCGCCGCTTCGCCTTCTCCCACCTGTTTCTGATCAACCCGGCACTGACCCCCTGGGACCTGTTCCCGCCCCGCTTGGGTGAGATCATGACGACGGCGCAGGGAGAGACCTATCAGGTCACCGCCGAGCTGGGCGAGGCCACCCGCGCCTATGGTATCGCCGACCCCTGCGACGGAGTATCGACCACGCTCTTCCTGGACCGGGGCGACGAGGTGATCGACTACCGCATCGCGGAATCACTCTACCGCGACTGCGGCCGACTGCTGATCTGGGACGACGGGGACCACTCGTTCCAGCACATGGAGGAGGCCATCGACTGCATCCGCCCGCACTTGAGCGGGCCTCACCAGGGCTAATCCCAGCGCCGACGCTGGTTTACCCGAACAGCCGCCCGGCGATGCGAGCCCCACCCACCCAGGTCCCAATCGCCGCCCCCAGGCTGCTCAGCAGGAAAACAAGGAAGACCCGGGCCACCCGGTTGCGCCACCAGCCGCCCAGGGTCGCCACGTCGTGACGCAGGCGCCCGAAGTCGCCCATGCTCGGTTTGCGCAGCCACAACTCGACCGCCCCGGTCACCATCCCGGCACCGATGGCGGGGTGGAGCGTAGTCAGTGGCGCGGCGAGAAAGCCCGCCAACACGGTCAAGGGGTGACCGCCGGCGATCAGTGTACCCAGCGCACAGAGCCCACCGGTGATCAGTATCCAGGAAAACACCAGGTCCCAACCCAGCTGCGGGCTCTGCACGAAGCCCCACGCCAGCCCCCCGACCACCAGCACCAGGATCAGCCAGGGCAGGACCGCCGGCCAGCGGCTCGGCGGCGGCACCTGCTCCAGGTCGGTCAGGCACGCCCGCGGGTCCCCCAGGTCCGCGGCCAGGTCGCGGGCAAGCCCCTTCAGGTGGCCGGCCCCCACCACCACCAGCACGCGCCGCGCCCCCACCCGGTCGGACTCCAGGCGCAGCTTGGCGGCCATGTAGCGGTCGCGCTCAGCGATCAGCGGGACGAACAGGTCTTCGCGGTCTTGCGCAAACTCGGCGAAGGCGGTCTCGAGCACGTCGCCATCCTTGAGGCGCTCGACCTCGTCCGCACCGACCTCTTCGGCGGAAAAGAGCGCCGTCAGGAGCCCGGCGAACAGGGTGTAGCGCCGCCACCAGCCCAGGCGCGCGGCGATGCGGCGCAGCGTCACACCGATCTCCCGATCGATCAGGAGCACCGGCAACCCCTGCACCTCGGCCAACTGCACGGCCACGCGTTGCTCGGCCCCGGGCTCGATGCCGAACTGGTCGGCCAGGCGCTGCTGGTAGGCCGACAGCGCCAGGTTGGCCACCATCATATAGGCGCGCCCCTGGCGGATGACCGAGAAGAGGTCCATCTGGGCCAGCGCGTTGGGGTCCTTGAGCGCGGAGAAACGGCTGTGGCAGAGCTCCACCGCCACCGCGTCGTAGTCACCCCCGGCGAGCAGCCGGCGCACCGCATCGACGCTGGCGTGGGAGACATGGGCCGTGCCTAACAGGGTGACGCGGGTCGCACCGAGCGTCAGCTCGCATTGGGGTTCCCCAGGCGGGGAAAAGGGCAATTCCGGCATGGGCGCGAGGTCCTGATCGGTCGGGCGCAGGGCGTGGCCGGTCATCATAACCCATCGCCTTTACGACCCGTTGGAGGGTGCGGGGTGATACCTTAGAATCGCCGCCGACGGGCGCACCAAACCGCCGTGCAGCCCACCGGCGCCGCGCCAAGCCTTTATTACGCAACCGCCAGGAGCCGGGATGAACCCCCAAACCACCATCCGACTGTACGTTGTGCTCTTGCTCACCGGCCTGCTGTTAGGGGGCTGCAGCACCGTCGACAAGGAGACGCCGGACTTGAGCCTCCAGGCCGCCACCTCTGCCTACCAATCCGCGCTGCGCTGGGGCTATTTCGAGACCGCGTTCGGCTACCTCGACCCGGCACTGCGCCGCGGCAAGGGCCTGCCGGCGGGTTACGGGGATCTGCGACTCACCAGTTACGAAGTCGTGCAGCCACCGATGCGCACTGGCATCGGAGAAGGCACCCAGATTGTCGCCTACGACTATCTCCATGAAGACCGACAGGTGGTGAAGCAACTCATCGACCGCCAGGTCTGGCGCTACGACCCCAAAATCAGGAACTGGTGGCTGGTCTCCGGGTTGCCCAAGTTTGAGTAACAGGGACTGAGCGGCGCCCTGACCGAGGCCCGTCGCGCCCCCGAATCTACCCAACAGTGCCCGCGCGGCGGCCGGTAACACGCGTGCGCCTTGAAGCGTGCCCGGGGCCCGGCGTAGCATGGACGGTGCGTGCCATACGGTGGCCCACTGCCCTTGAGCACGTCGTACCCAGACCCCGGACCGGGTCGGCTTTTTCAACCTTGGAGAGAACACTCATGTTCAAAGAAGAGCGTACCGAATCGCAATTCGACTGGTCCATGCTGGGGAACCTCGCCGAGGGTCGACCCAACCTGGGCGATTCGATGAATGTCGCAGTTTATCGCCTGATGCAATTCACCCTGCGCGACGTACTCATCCAGCGGATGGGCGTGGCGGATGCCGACCGGGTCTTCTATGAGGCGGGCCGCAAGGCGGGCGAGCAGTTTTATACCCATGTGCTCACGAAAAAGGGCAGCTTCCCGGAGTTCGTCGGGGACCTGCAGGAGTCGCTCCAGAAGCTCAATATCGGCATCCTGCGTGTCGAGTTGGCAGACCTGGAGAAACTGAACTTCACGCTCACGGTCGCCGAAGACCTGGACTGCTCCGGGCTGCCGGTCTGCGGCGAGCAGGTCTGCACCTATGATGAGGGGTTCATCCATGGCCTGCTGACCTCTCACACCGGCCGCGAGTTTCGGGTGCGTGAGGTGGATTGCTGGGCCTCCGGCGACCGCGTCTGCCGCTTCGAGGCGCACGCCATCTGAGTCCCGTTGGACTCAGCTCATCCGCATGGTCACCGTTGCCGCGCATTATCTGGATCAGTTGACCGGGACGGTGTACCAAATCCTGCGGGGCGAGAAACCGCCGCCGCTGCAATTGCCCGCGGATTATCCGGAGGACGAGTTCAAGCAGCTGGTCGGCTATATCAATCGCTTCATCCGCGAATACGATGAATTTGCCGACTTCATGTACTCGATGGCGCGGGGCGAGCTGGATCAGCCGCCCCCGGCGGGCAAGATGCGGGTGCTCCAGTCGTTCAAGAGCCTGCAGGCCAACCTGCGCCATCTGACCTGGAAGACGCAGCAGATCGCCAATGGCGACCTCGCCCAGCGGGTCGATTTCATGGGCGATTTCTCGACCGCGTTCAACGAGATGACGCGGCAATTGGAGCAGGCCTTTGCGGACCTGCAGCAGGAGAAGGAGCGCTCCGAGCAATTGCTGCGCAACGTGACCGACAGCATCCGTTATGCCCAGCGCATCCAATCCGCACTCTTACCAGCGCCCGGGGCACTGGCGTCCTATCTGGCCGATCGGTTCTGTCTGTGGCTGCCTCGGGATATCGTGGGCGGGGATATCTATTGTATGGAGGAGTGCCCGGCGGGAGCACTGGTGGCGCTCCTGGACTGCACCGGGCATGGCGTACCAGGCGCTCTCATGTCGATGCTGGCGGTCACCGGGCTGCGGCGGCTGATCCGGGACGAGCATTGCTACTCACCCGCGCTGCTGCTTGCGCGTTTGAATGAGTCGATCCGCACGACACTGCGCCAGGATACCGCCACCACCCCCTCGGACGATGGCCTGGATGCGGCCATCTGTCTCATTGCGCCGGCCCAAGGCCGCCTCATCTTTGCCGGCGCCCATTTGCCGCTCTATACCGTTGCGAATGGCCAATTGGCGCAACTGCGCGGGGATCGCGCCAGCCTCGGCTATAAGCGCTCCAAGACTGACTTTGCCTTTACCAGCCATACGATAGAACTGCGTCCGGACTTGGCCTTCTACCTTTGCACCGACGGACTGCTGGACCAGCCGGGCGGCCCGCGCGGGTTGCCGTTCGGGCACCATGGCCTTCAGCAGGTGCTCGAGGCGCATTGGCGCGAGCCCTTCGCGCAACAGCGCGAGGCACTCCAGGATCAATTGCTCGCCCATGCCGGCACGCACAGCCGCCGGGATGACGTGACCGTCCTGGGTTGGACGGTGGCTGCCCCCAGCAGCCAGCCGGCCGGCGGTCCGCTTACCGCCTCGCTTCACGTACCAGGAGTGGGCCATGCCAACGATCGATCTGTTTGAGCTGCGCAATACCTTCGCGATGCACGACGTGCTGACCTGCTTCAACGGCCCCTTTTCCCATGGTCTGATCGAGGAGTTTGGCGTGGCCGTGCGCCGCCATCTGGAGCAGCGGGCCGCCGAGCATTCCGCCCTGCTCGATGTCTTCGCCGTCTATGTGGAACTGGCCCAAAACGTCCGCAACTATGTGACCATGAAGGGCTTCACCCCAGGTCAGCCGCATAACCCGGACTGCGCCATCATCACCATCCTGTGGGACGGTGAGCGCTTCGCCGTGGCGGCCGGCAATGTGGTTGCGCACGCGGATGCGACCGGGCTCGAGGCGCGGATCAGTGAATTGAACGCACTGGATAAAGATGACTTGCGGGTGCGCTTCAAGAAGCAACTGCGCGCTCCGCGCCCGGCCGACAGCTTGGGCGCCGGCCTGGGCCTGCTGGACATCGCCCGCCGGGCCGGCGCGCCAATGACGGTCACGCGCACCCCGCTGGCGGCCGACTGGGAATTTTTCAGCATCCTCGTGCGGATCTGACAAGAGACGAACCATGACCTCACTCGACCTGCCGCAGACCCGCGCAACCCCGCGGGTACTGTTTGACCCGCAGACCCGCACCCTGACCCTCAAGGGCGAGTCCTATCCCGAAAACTCCTTTCAGTTCTTCGAGCCAATCCTGGAGTGGGTCGACGGCTATCTGCGCGAGCGCCATGAGGCCATCACTATTGCGGTAGATATGCCCTATATGAACAGCAGCAGCACCAAGTGCATGCTCGACCTGCTCGACCGCTTCGAGGATGCCTACCGCGGCGGCCAACCGATCTTGCTGCACTGGTCTTATGACCCGGAGAACGGGCGCGCACTGGACCTGGCCGAGGAATTCAAAGAGGAAGTGACTTTCCCGTTCGAGACGGTCGGCGTTCGTGGATGAATCTGCCGGTGGCGACGACGGCGTCGGCCCGGCCGAGGCAGCGATAGCGTTGCGCGCCAAGAAGTTGCGGGACGCCATGACCGCCGGGGCACCGATCGATTGGCCGGCGGAATACCGCTTGCTGCTGGAGCGCCACGGTCGGCTCGCCGCACGCTTGGATAAGGTCGTCGCGATTGCGGATGGCTATCAGGCCTCGAGCCGTGACCTGATCGAGCGACTGGAACGGGTCAATGAACAATTTCACCAGCTACGCGATCTGGGCGTGCCGGTGTGCCGGTATTGCGGGCAGGTGCGGGTGGATGACCGCTACCAGGCGCGGGTAGCGGCGTTTCTCAAACATCATGCAGACTTGGGACTCGCCCGCGGCGTCTGCTCAAGCTGTCTGGAGGAGCGTTACGGCGAGCGCGTCCGGCCATCGGTCCCGGCCCCGACCAGCCGGGACGCGGGGCCGCGCCCTGATCCGGCGCCCGTCTCCGATAGCGTACTGAACCGGGTGCGCGCCACCCTGGCCGATCCGGCGCATGCCGCCGCGCCGCTGCTCGCCCCCCTGGAGGACCTGGCCGAGCGCTATGAGAAACTCCTGCGCCGCCTGAACAAATTGGTACTGATCAGCGATCGCTTTCAAAACCAACTCCAGGACAGCAACCTGCACCTGGAGCACCTGGCAAGCACGGATATCCTCACGGGACTCACCAGCCGTCAGGCCATGACCACCTGGCTGGAGGCAGAGGTGCGGCGGGCCCGCGGCGAACACCGCCCGCTCGCGTTGCTGTCACTGGACATCGATCACTTCAAGGATGTCAACGACACCTACGGCCACGAGGCCGGCGATGCGGTCCTGGTCACGGTCGCCGCCGCCATCCAACGCGACCGGCGGCGCGGCGATCAGGCCGGGCGCTGGGGTGGCGAGGAGTTCGTGGTGGTGCTGCCGGACTGTCCGCTCACGGATGCGCTGCCGATCGCAGAGAAGTTACGGGCGACGATCGCCGAACAATGGGTCATCATCGGCGAGCAGCCGATCGCCGTCACCGCCAGCATCGGCGTCGCCGTCTTTACCCCGGATGACACCATCGACGACCTGCTGCGGCGTGCCGATCAGGCCATGTACGCGGCCAAGCATGGCGGACGCAATCGGGTGGTGGGCTAATCAAACAAGCCGGCAAGGCGCTGTTCCACGGCGCCTTGCCGGCATGCTCGATCACCGTTTAACACGCGCTCCGTAGGACCGAGAGAACGTAAGTAGCGGCAGACGCCCACGCCGCCATCAGGCTGCGCCTGGGAGCGTCGACCCGCGCCAATTGCTTACCGAAACTCCGGTCGCTATGGGCGATTCGGGGTTCATCAATAGGACGAACCTCCGGCAAGGACAACAATGGCCTTCCCCGGCACTGGGTTGTCATGCACAATTCGCATGCACTCAATGTCACAGCGGCTGTCAGCGCCCAAACCAGCCGTTGCACAACACGCAGCCGCCGATGTCCACTTTCGCTGACGCACATATAAGAGACCCTGCGGCGGATGGCTGTAATGAGAGAGTCGATCATGACTTCTTCATCCACTCCAGATTGACTAAAGCGACGCGCAAACTGATGACCTTGCGAATTAGCACAACACCTGCGGCGTACGCGCGCATTTTCGGTTAGGCTCTTCGTCGTTTCCAGAAAAAAACCCGAGCCGGCCCCCTTATTGAAAGATTATGACCGATTGGGCGAGAAAGTTGTTTTCGGTTTCTGGCCAGGCATTAACTATCAACGAAATTCGAGGTAATAGCGTTCATTTTGCTCATCGCCGGGCGGCGCCAGATCGTTGCGGCGGAACAGCATGTCGGTCTCGACGAGCGCGTGGTTGCCCCGATGCCACGCGCGCATCGTCATCAGATGAAAGCCCCGCGCAGTCAGAAACTCAAACACGTCGGCAAAGCTCGGCGCCCCCTCGTAGAGTGGAAAGATTGCGGCCTCGACAAAAATGTGGTCGATGCGTGGCAAGCTTTGTTCAGCCCCCCGCAGCACGCGCATCTCAAAACCCTGGACGTCGATTTTGGCCAGATAAATCTGCTCCAGTCCTTGCTCGCGCACGTAAGCATCGACAGTCGTGACCGGTACCGACACGCGGCTCACCGCGCCGGTGGCGTAGCCCACCCGGCGCCAAGTCTCGTCACGGGGATCGAGAAACGAGTTTGAAACCAATGATTCGGACAATACATTCAACGACAAGCAACCGACGGCGTCACCGACCCCAAGCTGATTCAGTTGCACGCGCGGATCGTTTCCGTAGGCGCGGGCCATGGCCTCGAACGACTCCGGAAACGGCTCGAAAGCGTGAATTCGCGCGGCTGGGCACCAGTCCTGCCAGCAGTGAAAAAACCAGCCGTGATGCGCCCCGAGGTCGAGCACGACATGCGTGTCAGCAACCGGCCCAATACAGTGAAGAATCGACCAATCCGAGTTCAAATGAGTCGTGGGTAGGCCAAACGCTCGCTTGATGCTAGTGCGAACCTGCTGCGGCAAGACCCGCCTTATGAGTGACATTATCATGTCGTGTGATCCCCATCTTGAACTGTTTGAAGTTTCCTCATCGGGATTGACCCGCTGCGGCACAAGCTTGCTGTACGCGCGGATACCGTGCATCCGAAATCATCGCCGCGGACCGGTCGCGTCGAGGGCATGCCCAAAGTCAGTCGAGCAATATCGGGCGCAAACCTGCAAGCAGGCGCCGCATTCTCTCGCTTTCCGGTGGAATCACGCGGTCGTATCTTTCTTCAACATTCGCACGATACTCTTCAATGTGTTCGATCAGTCCCTGCACGCAGGTGGGTAACTGCTCTTTCGTGTCATAGAGCACAGCCATCCCCTGATCTTCAAGAATCTGAAAGCTCGGCTGCCTGAGCGCAATGACTGGTTGGCCAAGATAGAGGTAATTACATAGCTTTTGCGATGAGAAGCCCATGAGTGAGAACTGAGGCGCCGCTTGCGTGTATACGACAAATCCGATATCAGCCATGGCTGTGACAGATAGCGCCTGCTGATATGTTGTCCTCTTGTCAAAGACCCATAACGGAATGTAACCCGATAACCGATCCAATAGTTGCTTGACCAAATCTGTCATGGTGCCTGCGGTCTGGATCATGAGCCCCACGCGGCTGGTATCGACAAAATCAAGTATCGAGAGGAAATCGCCTGCGCCTCCCGCCTCATGAAAGGTGCCGGCATAAGAAATCAAAATCATGTCCGCAGGGATCCCATATTGAGTGCGCAAACTGCGTTTATCCTGCCTGAGTCGGCGCGGATCGACGCAGGCGCAACAGTTTTCCAGAAATGGCTGCTGACCCTCACGCAAGCCGGCGTAATCACATTGCAGCGGCATACGACAGAGATCGGTGATAATCGTCAAATCCGCCTTGCGCATGGCATATTTGGCCAACCACTCGAACCGCGGGTCCGGCGGTATCCGCCCGGCATAGATTTCGTCGCACGCGATCACGAATTTTGCACGACTGCGCCGCGACAAAAGATACGCAGTGGGCACCGGAGCGCTACAGCAGGAGAGATAGACGTCGTAGTCTTTCCAAGACGAATCAAAGAACCGCTTGCCCAGCCAGCGCGCGCCATAGTCAAATGTTTTCAAGCCAAGATCAAACCTATCGATGAAGGCGTGGTCACAGCTCTTGGGTGTCGCCGTCGTGAATACGTCGACCTGATACCCTAGCCGCCTCAACGCCAAAAAAATGGCTTCATCGAACGGGCGTCCAAGATGCTCCGGATCAGACAAGAAGTAAGCGGCGCGATTTCTACCCCGACATTTTAATAATGTCTTCATTTGCTAACCCCGAGTGTCGCTCTTGGTCATCCCCGTTAAGGCGATTGCCATGCCGCCAAGTGTAGGTGCGACTTAAGTCGCACTTAACATCCTATGGTGGGTGGTAACAGGTTTTTTGGAGATCACCTAAGCCACTACCGGCATGCTACCACCCGGCTACCGGACCTTCCAGGTTGATGACGACGTCCGTCACCACCTGCTGGGCAACCACAGAACGCCCTCGGGCGTCGCCACGAAGGCCGCCAAGACCGCTGGAGCGATATCATTTACTCCGGCCGGGGCATGGAGATCGGGGTAATGATCAACGCCACAGCGATCCAGGCGCCCTTACCAACCACGCCAGGACACAGTTTTTGGTAAAAATAGACCATGCTCATCCACCTGTCAAGCCACGACGAGAAAATCCGTTCCTTCTGGGCCACTGTGTGCGCCGCACCCCAGTACAGCGCGATCGCGCAAGGAGCAGCAGCATCACGTGGTGCGGATGGGCCGGGCCGCACTGGGGTGCAGCGGGCCAAGGCATCGCCGTTACACATGGAGCACAGACGACTCGATTGCGATGAAGAGCCATTACACTCGGGACGCACGAGGCGCCTGGTCAGAACGTGCGCCGCAATGTGGCCTTGCACTCGCTTTCATTGCTTTACGTTTGTTAGACTCGCGGCGTCGGGCCTCGTTCGTTTCGCCTTCGCGGGCAGAGTTTGTGTAACGCCAAAATAGACCAAAGTTTTTGAGGAAACTAGAGTGAAAACCAGGTCTCACTCCCATCCGCTCGTATCGCTGGCCGCGGTCGCCCTGGCGCTCGCAGGCATCGCCGCCTCGCCAACCGCCGCCGCCGGCACCCGGCTGGACGTCCCACTGCCGTTCCCCCGTCTGGGGATGTGGTGGCCTGACCCTTGGGCACAGCCACTCGCCGATATTGCGCGCTACGACTGGGTAATCCTTGACCAATGGCAGCCGCAATTCATCGCACCGTTGCGCGCCATCAAACCGAATTTGACCCTGCTCAATGCCACCAACGCCTGCGAAGTCTTCTACGAGCCCGGCAACCCGGCAGCCAATACCCAGATCCGGACACTGCCCGCGCAGTGGTTTCTGACCCAGATCGGGACCGGGCTGACGGCGGCGATCAGCGCCACCGTGCAAACCATTCCGGTCGAGCGCACGACGGTGAGCCAGAACGGCAAAAACTTGAAGCTCTTCGTGGCCGGCGATACGGTGCTGGTCGAGGGCGAAAGCATGCAGGTCATATCCGTCAACGCGACCGCCAAGACCATCAAGGTCAAGCGCGGTTATATCCGGCCGGCAGCGGCCCATACGGCGGGGGCGCGCATCGCCGCCCACGTCTCGTTCTGGCCCAATTCCTGGGTGATGAACCTGGCCGCTGCCAACGTCGCTCCCGGGCCCGGCGGGGCGAGCGATTGGGCACATTACAACGCCGGGAACTCGCTCGCCTTGCTCGCGGACCCCGGCTGGGACGGACTGCTGATCGACCGGACCGACCGGGACGAGTCCTGGCTGATCGGAAACTCCACCGCGCGCTCGCTCGCTCCGGACCAATCCAATACCGTCCCAACCAATTACCAGTCGTTCGATGCGGCCTGGAACCAGGGCTTGACCCAGTATCTGGGCTTGGTGCGTGCCGGGACGGATCCCGACCGGATACTGTTCGCCAACTGGGCCATGACCGATTATGGGACGCTCAACGGCAACAACATGGAAGGGTTTCCGACCGACAGCGGCGGGGCCTATAACGAGGGCTGGCATCGCAGTGTCTTCGGACCCTGGCCGTCCAAGGGCAGCTATATGGAATGGCTCAGCAATGCCCGAGCGCCCAACCTGACCATGGTGGAGACCTACGAGGACGACGCAGCGACCAGCCCCTCGGGCAACGGCACCTATTACAACCGCTGCCACGATGCCGGCTTCGGGCCAAACTACCGCAAGATGCGCTTCGGGCTTACCACCGCACTGCTCGGCGACGGCTATTTCAGCTATGAGATGAACACCAACGGTCACGGCAGCCTATGCCTGATGTGGTTCGATGAGTACGACAATGCCGGCCAAGGGCGCGGCTATCTCGGTCAGGCGCTCGCCCCGGCCTATCGAGCGAACGCGGGCGCCACGCCCCCCGATCTGCTGACGGGCGCGCGCTTCGATCTGGCGAATAATCTTTCCCATTGGTCGCCTTGGGCCGACCCCGGGTACCAAATCACCGCCGCGCGGGATGCGGCGGACGTCGCCCAGGGCGATGCGTCGATGCGCCTGACGGTCGGGAGCGCCAAGGGAGACTATTGGGGGGCGGTCTATGTGTATAAGACCCTGGCCCTGACCGCCGCCACTGAATATACCGTCAGCTTTTCCGCCAAGGCCGATCGCGATCGCGAGCTGAACGTCTGGGCGCAGATGAGCACAAAGCCCTGGACGACCTGGCTCGATTTCGGCGCCTTCCCGCTCTCCACTCAATGGCAGCGGTTCGAGCTGCCGGTCACCTCGACCGGGGGCGATCCGCTCGCCATGCTCGAATTCGGCGTGGGCCAAGACACGGGCCAGGTCTGGATCGACAACGTGCAGGTCAAGCCAGGCAACCCCGACATCTGGCGGCGCGACTTCGAGCATGGCACGGCCTTGGTCAACGCCAGCGCGACGGCCGCAACGGTCGCTCTGAACGGAACCTTCCGCAAGATCGCCGGCACCCAAGACCCCGCGGTCAACGACGGCAGCCTGGTTACCCAGGTCGTCATTGCCCCCCATGACGGGATCGTCCTATTGAAGCCCTGAGCACTCTCCAGAAACAAAAAAGGCACTGTTTTCACAGTGCCTTTTTTGTTTTGACCAGGTCGAATCCCGATCAGGATTTGGTGCCGAGAAGAGGACTCGAACCTCCACGGGTTGCCCCACTAATACCTGAAACTAGCGCGTCTACCAATTCCGCCACCTCGGCTAAGATTCCCTGCCAGGCCATCGCGTGAGAGATGAGCCGGTTGGGAGCGCGCATCTTAGTGAGACAGGGCGGGCTTGTCAACGATACACTAGGCAATATTCGCAAAAGCCTCAAGACAGACTCAGTAACACCACGTGACCAGACGCAAATCGACCGATACCCCACCCACCGACCTGCCCCCGGACGCCTACCAGGAGGCGGCCCCCCCGGCCCCCAAGCGGCCCGCCCGCAAGGCCAAGCCTACCCCCGATGCGGCACAGGCGTCCGCGCAGGCCGCCCCCCCAGTACCAACCGCCCGGGACAAGGACCCCAACCGCCAGCGCGAGGCAAAGAAATACGAGAACCCCATCCCCAGCCGGGAGTTCATCCTCGACACCCTGACCGCCCACGGCGCCCCGCTCGGTTTCGGCGAGGTGGCGGTCGCCCTGCAACTGACCACTGAGCCCGACCTGATCGCGCTGGAACGCCGCCTGGGCGCCATGGTCCGCGACGGCCAACTGCTGCGCAACCGCAAGGACGCCTTCTGCATCGTCAACCACCGGGATCTCATCGCCGGGCGGGTGATTGGGCATCAGGACGGTTTCGGCTTCGTGCGCCCGGATGAGGGCGGTGACGACATTTATCTCTACCCCAAGGATATGAAGTCGCTGTTCCATGGGGATCGGGTGGTGGTGCGTGTCAGCGGGCGCGACCGGCGCGGGCGCCTGGAGGGCTCACTGGTGGAGACCCTGGAGCGCAACACCCACACCGTGGTCGGGCGTCTCTATCAGGAGAGCGGCGTGGGCTTCGTGGCGCCCGACAACAAGCGCATCTCCCACGACGTCATCATCCCCAGCGACCGCCTGAACGGCGCCAGCCATGGTCAGATCGTGGTGGCCGAGATCACCGATCAGCCGACCAGCCGCACCCAGCCCATCGGCCGGGTGCGCGAGGTCCTGGGCGATCACATGGCCCCGGGGATGGAGACCGACATCGCCATCCGCGCCCATGACCTGCCGGTGGAGTGGCCGGCCGAGGTCGAAGCGGAGGTCGCCGGTCTCACCCCTGAGGTGCCGGAGTCCGCCAAAGCGGGCCGCACGGACCTGCGCAAACTGGCCCTGGTGACCATCGACGGGGCCGACGCCCGCGACTTCGACGACGCCGTCTACTGCGAGCGCAAGCCCAAGGGCTGGAAGCTCCTGGTCTCCATCGCCGACGTCTCGGCCTATGTGGTCCCCGGCACCGCCCTGGACACCGAGGCCCTGGAGCGCGGCAACTCGGTCTATTTCCCGGACCGGGTCATCCCGATGCTGCCGGAGGTGCTGTCCAACGGGCTCTGCTCGCTCAACCCGGACGTCGATCGCCTCTGCATGACCGCCGAGCTCTACATCGACGCCGAGGGCAAGGTCACCCGCACCCGCTTCTTCCAGGCGGTGATGCGCTCCAAGGCGCGCCTGACCTACGACCAGGTGGCGGCCATGATCGTGGACCGCGACCCCGGTCTGTGTGAACGGCACAAGGCCGTCCTGCCCCATCTGCAAGACCTGCATGCGCTCTATCAGGTGCTGCACGCCGCCCGCGTGGAGCGCGGTGCCATCGACTTCGACAGCACCGAGAGCAAGTTCGTCTTCAACGCGCAGGGCCGCATCAGCGCCGTGGTCCCGGTGATCCGCAACGACGCCCACCGCCTGATCGAGGAGTGCATGTTGGCCGCCAACGTGGCCGCCGCTCGGCATTTTGAGCGCAAGAAGGTCCCGGCCATCTACCGCATCCACGACCTGCCGAGCCAGGAGAAGCTCAGTGATCTGCGCGAGTTCCTGGGCCAGCTCGCGCTCAAGCTCCCGGGCGGGGAGAAGCCGATCGCCGCGGACTATGCCCAGTTGCTACGCGAGGTCCAGGACCGGCCCGACCGTTCACTGATCCAGACCGTGCTGCTGCGCTCCATGCAGCAGGCCATGTACAGCGCCGAGAACGTGGGTCACTTCGGCCTCGCGTTCCCCGCGTACACCCACTTCACCTCCCCCATCCGCCGTTACCCGGATCTGGTGGTGCATCGCATCATCAAGCACCTGCTGGCGGACGGCACCGCGGAGGATCTGGACTATTCCAAGTCCGACCTCCAGCAGATCGGCGAGCACTGCTCGGGCACCGAACGGCGCGCCGACGAGGCGACCCGCGACGCCAACGACTGGCTCAAATGCGAGTTCATGCAGGACAAGCTGGGCGAGGAGTTCGAGGGCACCATCACCAGCGTCACCTCCTTCGGCATCTTTGTGCAGCTGGACACCGTGCATGTTGACGGCCTGGTGCACATCACCGCCCTGGACAACGACTACTACCACTTCGACCCGATCGGCCACCGCCTCCAGGGCGAGCGCAGCGGCAACATCTACCGCCTGGGCGACCGCCTGCGCATCCAGGTGGCCGCGGTGAACCTGGATGATCGCAAGATCGATTTCGTGCTGGCACAAGCGCAGGCCCCGGCTGCGGGGACCAAGCCGGCGGGGCGGCGGCGCAAGGCCTGAGGCCGGTAGGTCGTGGTCGGTGGCGCGCTGGGCGGGACGGGCCCCGTCCCGAACATTTGTTCCGTCACCGAGCCATGCCACGGGTACGCAGGTCCGCAAGAGACTTGACGGACGCGGCGAATGCTCGGTCCGCCCCGGATTTGACGCCCCAGATCGTAGCGGCGAGCCAGGCTGATCGAGCATCGAAATTTACCTACCAGGTAAACTTTGATAGGATGGACCGTCGTTGGACATAGACTACAAGAACAAGAAACTCCGCGACCTGTGTGAAAAACGCGCCGTCGCTGAGAAAAGGCTTGGGACCGTCTGTGCCCGTAAGTTACGAAGTCGGCTTAGTGAGCTGGAAGCCGCAAGCCAGGTGACCGATCTGGTTGCCGGCCACCCACACCCGCTGGAGGGCTATCGAGCAGGACAGTTTGCGCTGGACCTGGCGGGCGGATGGCGACTCGTGTTCGCTCCGGATCAGGACCCTTGTCCCCGCCATGCCGATGGCAGCATCGATTGGTCCCAAATCACCATCCTCCTGATCGAATACATCGGGGATTACCATGACTGAGTTACGCGCCCCCTTCGCGCCAGACTGGGTCTCCCCTCCTGGCGACACCATCGTCGACATCATCGAAGAACGGGGATGGACACAGGCGGAATTGGCCAAGCGACTGGGCTACACAGAAAAGCATGTTAGCCAGTTACTCAATGGTAAGGTACCGCTTACCGATGATGCCGCGCTGCGGCTGGAGCATGTGCTGGGCAGCAATGCCGGCTTTTGGCTGGCGCGCGAGGCCAAATATCGAGAACACTCCGCCCGGCTGCAAGCCGCACGCACCCAGGCGAGTTGGGTGGACTGGCTCGCTGAACTACCGCTGAAAGAATTGATGGATGCCGGCGTCATCACCAAGTGCCGAATCGTGGCTAAGCACAAACCCGGCTTGGTGAATGCCTGTCTGCGTTTCTTCGGTGTCGCCTCGCCGGACGACTGGCGTGTTCACTATGGCGGTATGCAGGTCGCCTTTCGCCGCAGCCGCGCCGAGCAGAGCGACATCGGCGCCATTTCAGCGTGGCTTCGCCTGGGCGAACGGCAAGCAGAAACGACCGACGGTCCAAAGTACGACAAAGGCCGCTTTTTCAAGGCGCTCAATACCATCCGCACACTGACCTGCGAGCCGCCCGAAGTTTTTGAGCCACACATGCGGGCGCTGCTATATGAATCGGGCGTGACTCTCGTATTAGTCCCTGCCATACCTCGCACCCACGTCAGCGGAGTGGCGCGCTGGCTGAGCCCCACCCGACCATTGATCCAGCTCTCGCTCTACGGGAAAACCAACGACAGATTTTGGTTCACTTTTTTTCATGAGGCTGCGCATATTCTGCTGCACGCCAATACCAAAGAAGAAAAGCAGTCGGTCTTTCTCGATGACCCCAATGCCAGCCCTGCGGATACCCCCGATGAGCAACAAGCAAACCAATGGGCTGGCGAATGGTTGATCCCGCCACGGTATACCAGTGAATTGCCGGGTCTTCGCACCAAGGCTACGGTTATCGACTTTGCGCAACGGATCGGCATTCATCCCGGCATCGTGGTCGGACGCTTGCAGCACGACAAGCTGATTGAGCCCTCATGGATGAATGACGTGAAACTGAGTTTCTGCTTCAAGAAGGCCGCGGATGCCTGAGTCTTAAGCGGCGCAGCCTGAGTTGATGAGAAGCCGACGCGCGCCCCCCGTCCGGCCCGGAGTCCAAGGCGCCACCCTTGGATGAAGGGGGTTGGGCATTCAAAGACAGGAAGATCCAATGTCCACCGACGATGACGCGAAGACCCTATCTGACCGCCCGCAACCGCCACTGCCAGACCTGCTGCTGTCCCTGGTCCCGGCCGATGGCGCAACGATCGGCAATACCGCCTTGCGACGGCAGATCGAGGCGCGCCTGGCACCCGCGGGACTGACACTCGTGGAAGCCGACTATTGGGAGGCGCAGACCGCGCTGATTGCCCAGGGGCGGCTGATCAAGGGTCAGGGGCGCGGTGGCACGGTGCGGCGGGCCGCTTCGGCCGGAATCAACACCGTGGACGACTTGGCCGACGGTGCCGATGGCTTCGCGCTTCAGACCCAGGAGGTCCCGGCCGCTGCCGCGCTGCCCAACAAGACCAAACCAAGCAGTGCCGCGGCAACGCCCAAGCCCAAGGGCCGCCCGGCGGCCGACGAGGCGACCCAGGTCATCGCCTACCGCCACCTGGACAAACGCAAGAACAATCCGGAGGTCGGCATGGTCACGCCGGCCACCGATCCGGATGCCGACAAGACCTCGTGGGCCTATGACCCCCACCTCGACCCCGCCCTCACCTTCGATCCGCAGCGCGCCCACATCGAGACCCTGATCGACGACGCGCTGGCGTCCGGCGACCTTGAGCGGATGCGCGCCGCGCTGGAGGAATTGAAGCGCCTGCAATCGCCCTATCTGAACTGGGCCGGCAAGGCCGAGCGGACCAACTTTGAGATCGATACCGTCAGCCTGCATGTGCATGAGCGTATCGACTCCGCCAGCATCCTCTCGGCCGTGCGCAAACGGATGAAGGGCGAAGGCCAGGCCAAGGGGGCAGACAAGAAGATGCAGTTGGGCCTGTTCGACGCCCCCTTCGAGAACCTGCCGCTGCGCGACGCTATCGACTTCTACCGTCACGAACGCGGCTGGGCCAACCGCCTGATCGCCGGCGACAGCCTGCTGGTGATGAACAGCCTGCTGCAAAAGGAGGGTATGGCCGGCCGGGTGCAGATGATCTATATCGACCCGCCCTATGGCATCAAATACGGCAGCAACTTCCAGCCCTTCGTCGGCAAGCGCGACGTGAAGGACCGCAACGATGCGGACCTGACGCAGGAACCGGAGATGATCAAGGCGTTCCGCGATACCTGGGAGTTGGGCATCCATTCGTATCTCACCTATCTGCGCGACCGGCTGCTGTTGGCGCGGGAGCTGCTGCATGAGAGCGGCAGCGTGTTTGTGCAGATCTCGGATGAGAATGTTCATCTGGTGAGAAATCTCCTAGATGAGCTATTTGGCAAAGATAATTTTTGTTCGCAAGTGGTTTTCAGAAAAACAACTGGCAAAGCTAGCGAGCTCTTAGACGCAACCTGTGATTTCTTGATTTGGTATGCCAAAGACTCAAAACGAGTCAAGTTTCATTCTTCGTATGAACCGCGGGGACCACAAGACGATTACAACTTGCGCTTTGTCGAGGTCGTCGATGGGCGACGCAGAGGAATTACCGAAGAGGAGGTAGCTGGGACAGCTCCATTGCCAATTGGTGCCCGAATTTTTCGGCCCAACCCAATCACTAGCGCTCGCCCGCCAACACGCAACGACGTACAGAATTATAATTTCTCTGGAAAAACCTTCAGTCCGGGGGCAAGGACCTTCAGTACCGATGAACGTGGACTAACGCGTCTTAATAAGGCTGGAAGATTGATTGCCTCTGGAAACACGCTTGGCTTCACCCGCTACTTGGACGATTTTCCGTTTAAGCCAGGAAACGATATCTGGGACGACACGCGACAAAGTGGCTTTACGGACGCAAAGGTTTATGTCGTACAAACGGCGATTCGGGCTATTGAGCGCTGCCTGTTGATGACCACCGACCCCGGCGACCTGGTGCTCGACCCCACCTGCGGCTCAGGCACCACCGCCTTTGTGGCCGAAAAATGGGGCCGCCGCTGGATCACCTGCGATACCTCGCGGGTGGCGACCACGCTCGCGAAGCAGCGGCTGATGACCGCCAGTTACGACTATTATGAACTGAAATACCCGCACGAGGGACTGAAGGGCGGCTTCATCTATAAGACGGTGCCGCACGTCACCCTGAAATCGATCGCCAACAATCCGGAGATCGACAATATCCACGAGCGGATGCACCCCGCCATCGCGGCGGCACTCGCCGACTTGAATACGGCCTTGAAGGCGCAGCCGCCGACCAACAGCCTGCTCGTCACCGAGGGCGGACGCAAGGGTCAGCGGCTCGCGGTCGGCAAGGGCACCGACCTGCATGAATGGGAGGTGCCTTTCGATTTCCCGGAGGGCTGGCCGGATGCCGCACATTCACCCTTTGATACGTTCCAGAGCGCCCGCCAGGCGATGCAGCGGCAGATGGACCTGTCGATCGCCGCCCATGCCGATCAGGAGGTCCTGTACGACCAGCCCGCGGTAGCGAAGAACAAGCTGCGCATCAGCGGTCCATTCACCATGGAGGCCGTACCCTTCCCAAGCGTGCAGTCGATGGATGAACCCAGCGGCCCCCAAGAGGCGGACGCCAGCATCGCCCGCACCGGCGAGTCCGGCCGTCAACACCAATGGCGTGACGAACTACTCAAGACCGGCGTGCGCGGCAAGGGCGGCCAGATGCTCCGAATCAGCGACCTGGAGCCCCTGCCGACCGACCCCGATCTGCGTCACCTGCACGCCAGCGGTCATCTGGATAGCGGCGAGCGGGTAGTGGTGAGCTTCGGCCCCGAGCATGCCGCGCTGGAGCAACGCCAGGTCGCCCATGCGTTCAATGAGGCGGGCAACCTCTTTCCGCTGCCGAAGATGATCCTATTCTGCGCCTTCGCCTTCGACCCGGAGGCGGCCAAGGACATCGACTCCATCAAGGGCGTCACCGCACTCAAGGCGCAGATGAATACCGACCTGCTAACCGAAGACCTCAAGAAGGCCCGCGCCGGCAACCAGAGTTTCTGGTTGATGGGTCAGCCGGAGGTGGAGGTCCGCCCGCGTAAGGATGGCCGTTTTGAAGTCGAGGTGCATGGTTTCGACTATTTCGACACCGTCAAAGGCGAGCTGATCTCCGGCGGCAAGAGCAGGATTGCGATGTGGGCGCTGGATACCGACTATGACGAGCGCAGCCTGTTCCCGCGTCAGGTGTTTTTCCCGATGGCCGGCAAGGGTGAGGGCTGGGAGAAGCTAAAGAAGAACATCCGTGCCGAGTTGGATGAATCCCTGCTCGACCAGTTCCGCGGCACCGTCAGCCTGCCCTTCGAGGCGGGCGAGAACCGCAAGATCGCGGTGAAGATCGTCGATGACCGCGGGATCGAGTCGCTGAAGGTGATGAACCTGGAGGTGAGATGATGAACGCAGACAGTGAAAACGAGCAGCGTCTTGACCTCGCGAGCTGGCGTTTCAAGCCCGGCAAGTTCGGTTGCCTGGAAGCGGACGCGGGTGAAATCGACTTCAAGCCTTTGACGCTGGTCTGCGGCCCGAATAACACGGGCAAGACCTGGGTGATGTATGCGTTGTACGGATTCTTGTCCGACTCCAGCCTCGTCAAGCTTCCGGGGCTCGACGCATTGTCCGAAGACTTGATGCGAGAGGGCCAGATTACATGGAACTTCGGTGAATGGGCACATGGCAATACAAGAAAAATACTAGCGGCAATCAATCAGGCCACAAGACACCGGCTGCCTTCGGTTTTTAATGGTTCCGCAGGCTTTTTTAGGGACAGCAAGTTTGACTGGGATGTCGATGGCACTCTGCTAGCCAGCCAGGCGATTGCTCGCGCCATGGATTTCAGGCTAGTGATCGGCCGAAAAAAGGATGAGGTTCTGCGTTTGCTCAAGCCGGCGGGCCAAGAAGTTGCCCAGCTTACTCTTTTATCTAGGGATTTTCCCGATGTTGAGTACATTCTTTTCGAGGCGATTGCACGCCACATCATAGGCAATCCGCCGCGTCGCAATGTATTCTTGATACCGGCGGAAAGAAGTGGGTTGCACTTATTTTATCGCGAACTATCGAGTCGGCGTACTGCTCTATTGCACCATGCGGCCAAGAAAGATAAGGATATCAATATCGGTCAACTTATTCAGGATGTTGTCCGTTCGCGCTATGCCCAGCCGATCGCTGACTACATTGACTGGCTAAATGATTTGCCTGATGTCCGTAAGAAGAAGAGTGGGCCTTATCACGCCTTGGCCGAGGAGATAAAACAACTGATCGGGGGGCGCTATGATATCGATGCGGAACGCGATATCAGCTTTACCCCCTACAAGCTGAAACGCGGCGACAAAGAGGCGCCGCCGAAAATGGATCTGCATCTGGCCTCGTCGACGGTGAAGAGCTTGTTCGGCTTGTGGGCCTATCTGCAATTCGACGCGGAGCCCGGCGATGTCTTGATGATCGACGAGCCCGAACTCAATCTGCACCCAAGCAATCAACGTAAACTGGCACGCCTGCTGGCGCGACTGGTCAACAGCGACTTGCGCGTCGTCGTCAGCACGCACAGTGATTATTTGGTGCGCGAAATCAACTCGCTGATTATGCTCTCCCGCCCGCATCAGGCTCAAGAGGAACTGATGCAGCGGTTTTCCTATATCAAAGATGAGATTCTTGAGCCGAGCAAGGTTGCGGCCTGGTTATTCAGCAGCCGCCACATTTCTCCAATGGAGATCGACGCGATCGAGGGCA
The DNA here is from genome assembly GCA_903837595.1 of uncultured Thiodictyon sp. Classification (GTDB taxonomy): domain Bacteria; phylum Pseudomonadota; class Gammaproteobacteria; order Chromatiales; family Chromatiaceae; genus Thiodictyon. The sequence goes on along the minus strand of CAILVI010000375.1, from coordinate 48,679 downwards.
TCAATGCAAAGACCTTTGACGAGGAAATTCACGCACTGAATGACACGGGTGACAGCATTTATTATGCTTACCAAGGCGTCGGTGACTCGGAGGCCGATGAATGAGCCTTGCTGCGGCTTTCCAGGCATTGATCAACCCAGATTGGGAGTTGGCGCGCACCGACAGTTTCTGGCAACTTCAGGAACCTACATCGCCGCATTCTTTACTGGAGATTGGCGGCAGTAAGTCTTACGCGTTCTCATTGGATCACAAAGAAGGAAAGGAGCGGAAGGGAACAACCCGAAGAAGCGCGGAATTGCCTGAGCCAGAAACCTGCTGCTATGGCTACCCGGTATTTACACTGGCAAATCACCCACGGGTCTTTCTGCCGGACTTGATCCATAAATTAGGTAGCGGGGCATGACCAAGGCAACCTCGCTGATTATCAGCTCCCCGTTCGAGCGTCCCACGCACCACTGGCGCCGTGCCGGCGAGAGCCGACTCGAACTGCTGGAAGGCCGCCGCCCGGCGGGTTACGAGGTCTTCGACACCCGCAATAACACCGTGCGCACCGTGCCGCTGGCGCGAGTCAACCGCATCCGCGAACGGGTGGACGCCTGGCGCGCGGCCGACTACCCGGGCGTGACCGCTGTGACGCGCCAATTGCTGGAACACTGGCAGGACCCGCAGACCCATCGACAATACGCCTTTTATTTCTGTCAGATCGAGGCGATCGAAACGCTGGTCTGGCATGTGGAGGCACCGCCCGACTTCAAGCAAGGCATTGTGGTCCCTGGCGATGGCGGCGCCTGGGAGCGCCTCTGCAATAAGATGGCAACCGGCAGCGGCAAGACCGCGGTGATGGCCATGATCATCACCTGGCAGGTGCTCAATGCCCTGACCTATCCGAAGCGCAACAAGGATTTCTCGCGGGCCATCTTTATCGTCGCACCCGGACTGACGGTCAAGGAGCGCTTGCAGGTGCTGCAACCGGGAAACCCGGAAAACGACTACGATGCCTTCGCACTCTGTCCGAACGAGGCACAGCGCCAGCGGCTCAATCAAGTCGAACTGCTGATCGATAACTGGCACAACCTGATGCCGCTGAAAGATCGGGACCGCTCGGTGGTCAAGAAGGGCGCGGAAAGCGACGAGGCCTTTGTGCGGCGGGTACTGGGCCGGCTCGCGGGGTCCAGGGACTTGGTCATCATCAATGACGAGGCCCACCACGCCTACCGCAAACCGGCCGAATTGAAGATCAGCAAGAAGGATGCAGAAGCCCTTGGCATCGACCTCGACGAGGCCACCCGCTGGATCGAAGGGCTTGACCGCATCCACAAGAAGCGGCGCATTGCGCGCTGTTTCGATCTTTCCGCGACACCCTTCGCACCGACCGGCAAGACCAGCACCGAGGCCGCGCTGTTCGAATGGGTGGTCTCCGATTTCGGCCTGAACGATGCCATTGAGGCCGGGTTGGTCAAGACCCCGCGCGTGGTGATCCGCGACAACGCCTTGGCAAATACGCAAACTTATCGCAGTAAGCTCTATCACCTCTACCGGGAACCGGAAGTGGCCGAGGACCTGAACCGGCGCGGCGCGGAGCCGCACGAGGCGCTGCCGCAGATCGTGCAGGAGGCCTATACGCTGCTGGGGGCCGATTGGCGTGAGACATTGAATGCGTGGCGGGAAGCGGGACACCTGTCTCCGCCCGTGATGCTGACGGTGTGCAACCGGACTGAAACGGCGGCACGCATCGAGCACTACTTTACTCAGGGCGATGCCTACTGGCCGGAGCTGAACGCACCCGAGCGCACCTTACGTGTCGACTCCAAGGTGTTGGACAAGGCCGAAATCGGCGAGGTAGCCGGTGCCGACAAGGCCTATGAGGAGGTGCTGCGCGGTATCGTGGAAGCAGCGCGCATTCCGGAAACACGCAAGGAAGCGCTGCGCGCGATGAAGAAGGAGGAACTGCTGCGCGCCATCATCGACAATGTAGGCAAGCGCGGCAGTGCCGGTCAGGACCTGCAGAATGTCATTTCGGTGGCCATGCTGTCGGAGGGCTGGGATGCCAAGAATGTCACCCATATCATGGGGCTGCGTGCCTTCACCAGCCAATTATTGTGCGAGCAGGTGATTGGACGCGGGCTACGGCGCGTGTCCTATGAGACCGAACCCGTGGTCTGTCCGGACGGTCAGACGCGGGCACTGTTCAAGGCGGAATACGTCAATATATTCGGGGTACCGCTGTCGATTTTTCAGGAAACGGACGACGACGGCAAACCGCCACCGCCGCCCAAGCCGAGCACCCAGATTGAATCCATCCCAGAGCGCAGCGAGTTGGAGATCGCCTGGCCCAATGTGCTGCGTGTCGATGTGGTGGTACGGCCCGAGTTGGTGGTGGATTGGTCGACCATGCCGCCGCTGAAGATCGATCCGGCGCAGATCCATATCGCCGCGGACCTGGCACCGGCATTGGGTGGTGCGGCCGATCTATCCAAGGCGGTCTCCATCGACCTGGAGGCATTACCCGAAGAATTCCGCCTGCAGCGGCTCTTGTTCCTGGCCGCGCGCAAGGCGTTGGCCACCGTCGAGCACGGCTTTACCGGCGGGCGGGAGTGGCTCATCCAGCAACTGGTGCGTCTGGTCGAACAGTTCTTTGCCTCCGACCGACTGGACATCCCCTCGCTGTTTCATCAGGACCCGCTGCGCAAGCGCATCCTGATTGCATTGTCCATCGACACACTCGTCGGGCATGTGGTCGCCCAGGTCCAACAGCAGAACAGCGAGCGGCCGGAGCCGGTCTTCGACGCCGAATACCCCATCGGCTCGACCCGCCTGATGCGCACTTGGTACTCGACCAGGCATTGCCTGGAAACCACCAGGTCACAGATCAGCCACGCGGTGGCCGACAGCACCTGGGAGCATTACACGGCCACCCTGTTTGAAACCCATCCGGAGGTGGCCGCTTATGCCAAGAACGACCATCTGGGTTTGCAGATTTATTATCTGTGGCGCGGCAGCCGGCGGCGTTTCGTCCCCGATTTCGTCATTCGACTGGCGAACTGCAAGCAATTGATACTTGAGATCAAGGGCGAGGATTCCGACCAGAACCGCGCCAAACGCCTCGCGCTCGACACCTGGGTGCGCGCGGTGAATGCGCGCGGCGGCTTCGGCACCTGGTGCAGGGATGTAGTGAAGGCCGAGCCGTCACGGGTGAATGACGTGATCGCCCATCACGCCCAGCGTCCGGGCCCTAGCGATCCGATTGGCGAGGACGTGGCGGGAAGTATGGGTGTGGGTATCGCAGGAGTCCGCCAAGCCCGGAAGGACGTCCCGTCAGCCGGGCTCGTCCGCCTCGTGCAATGCCTTGAGCACGACCAACAGGGTGCCGACCAGACTTGAACATCGCCGCTATACTGGGCTGTACGCCGATCCTGCGTGGCGCTTGGCGCACCCCGGGCGGGCGCGTTGAGCGTTGCGATACCACGATAATGGAGGCAGGCATGAGTGACGCACTATCCAGGTGGGCGCGGCTGCGACGGCAGTTCAAGAGCTGGCAGTTCTACGCCTACGGTTTCATTCTTATCTATGCGCTATTGAATATCATCAGCAACCTCAATAGTTTCCGGGCCGACCTGACAGGCTATCTCAGCGAATTGCCGCAGGTGCTGCTCGACGCTGCCATCTTCGGTGTACTCACGCCGCTGGCCGTTATCTGGTTCATCCAATATTTCAGTACCCCGTTGCAGGACTGCACCGGTACGAGCACCCCGGGCGGCGACGTCTCAAAGGCAAAGCCTTTATCGAATGAGATATTTCTGGAGCTCAAACGGCGCTGGATGGTCTTCGCCTATGGGTTCATGTTCTTCGCCATGGCGATGGCCATCTACCCCTTCATGATCGACCGGATCCCGCCGAAGCAGGCGACGACCAGGAAGGGGACTACGAGTGCCTACGAGCACTACATGAAACGCCGCATGAATGCGCCCATCTCCATCCTGCGGGGTTGCGTCGCAGACGATAAGGGCACGAGCGATGCACTCGCGTGTCGTTCGAAAGACAGTGGTAGCACCGCGCCGCGCACCAGTTGGCTGATCCAGATGGGTGGCCAGGTCAGCCCCCTGAGGACCAGTGTCCAGGCACCCGCCACCCCGGTGGAAACCCCAGTCCCCAAGCCAGCCCCCCCACCGGCCGAGCCGGCGACCAAAGACGTCGAGGGCAGCTTTGAGATCCGCGGCGGCTTGGTCATTCCGCTCTATCTGGTGATTTTTTCCCTGATCGGCGGGGCCATCAGCCTGACCCGGCGGATCCCGGAATACCAGAAGCAGTCCGAGCCCTGATACATCCCGGTCGCGGGCGCCCCCCAACTGACCCCGGCGATGCTTCGCGCGTACCTGGTGTTTCAGATCGTCCGGTTTGTCTCGGCCCCATTCATCGCGGTGATCGCCTATTACGTGATCCGGCCTGAGTCGACGGAGGGCACGGTCGCGCTGGCCTTTGCCGCGGGGTTCGCCTCCGAGACGGTGCTGCTGTGGGTCCGCGCCGCGCTCAACAAGGTCATACCGGCCCCGCCCACCGGCGCGCTTACTGGGTCGGTAGTGGGGCTTGGTGACCGATAAGGACGCCCTACCCGCAGACAAGGCCAAGGTGAGCGTGGGGAGCACCCCCGCACTGACCACCAAGACCAACGAGCGCGGCTGCTTCATACTCAACGGCGTTGCGGTCGGTGACTGGGCGGTGGATGTGAGCGACAAGAACGGCCAACAGACGACCCTGGCACGACTGAAGATCGAGGCGAACAAGGCGACCTTCCTGCCGGTGAAACTGACGCAGGACAGCGTAGCCGAGGCGAACCCACCCGCACCCGACGACAATACCCAGGATGCCGGCACTGAGGCGATTTCCAACAATTAGCATACCGCCAAGTGTAGGTGCGACTTAAGTCGCACCTACATCCGAGCCGACGGTGCACTAGTCCCGGCTCATGGCCTCGAATGGCCGCCACTTGAGCGCGTCGAGCCGGGCCAGGGTCTCGCGGCGGCGGGTCTCGTCCGCCTCCCGGAACGCCTTGAGCACCGCGAGCAGCGAGTCGATGAGCCCCTTGACCAGCTTTCCCACATCGAGCGCCGCGGGCAGTCCAAACCGGGTCGCCCCTTCAAGGACGATCAGCCGCGAGCGCACCAGGTCGGTGAAGGCCGCCCGCTGCGCGACCGCGGACTCCACCCGCGCCCGGAAGCCCTCGACCTCGGTCAGGTCCCGATCCGCGATCAGGTGGGTCTTGGCCCCCTCGATCAGCACATCGAAGGCGGCCTTGGCGTCTACATAGGCGATGATGCCCATGGCATAGGTCTGCGGGTCATCGCGCCCTTGCTCGCACAGTAGCCGGGCGTGGCCCTCGCCCAAGGCTTGCTCGCGGGCCAGGATCTCAAACAGCGTGTCCATGGTCAGGGTCTCCGGTGGTTGTTGGTGCTTCTGGCTCCCGCGCTGGAACGTGGGAATAACAAAAACTGGAGGCTTCAGCCGGCAGGCGCCCGCTCAGGCGTCGGTCTTGGGCGCCAGCCCATAGCGCTCCAGCTTGTTGCGCAGGCCGACCCGGGACAGGCCTAGGGACTCGGCCGCCTGGCTCTTGTTCCAGCCGTGGCGGTCCAGGGCCTCGCGCACCAGGCGCTCCTCCAGGGCCTCCACCTGCTCTTTGAGCCCGCCGGGGGCGGCGACCGGGTCGGCCACCGGGTCCGAGCGCTGATCAGACCCGGCATCGGCCTCCACCGGGGCGGCACCGCGCCACAAACGGGGATCGAGCAACTCGCACCCCAAGAGATCCCCGGGGGCCATGATGAGCATGCGCTGGATCTCGTTGCGCAGTTCACGCACGTTGCCAGGCCAGTCATAGGTCTGGAGGCAGACCATGGCGTCGTCGGTGATGCCGCGGCACGCCTTCCCCAGCGTCCGGGTCAGTTCCTCAAGCAGTGACCGGGCGATGAGCGGGATGTCCACCCGCCGGTCGCGCAGCGGCGGCAGGTGCAGGCAGAGCCCCGCCAGGCGGTAATAGAGGTCCTCGCGGAAGCGCCCGGCGCGGCGCTCGCGGGCCAGGTCGCGGTTGGTGGCGGCCACCACCCGCACATCCACCCGGCGCCGGCGGTTGCTGCCGACCGGGCGCACCTCGCCCTCTTGGAGTACCCGCAGGAGCTTGACCTGGAAGGCCGGGGAGACCTCACCGATCTCGTCCAGGAAGATCGTCCCGCCGTCGGCCTGCTCGAAGAGCCCGATGCGGGCGTTGACCGCGCCGGTAAAGGCGCCCTTTTCATGGCCGAAGAGCTCACTCTCCAAGATGTCGTCGGCCAGTGCGGCACAGTTCTCGGCCACGAAGGGCCGGTCGGCGCGGGGGCTGTTGTAGTGCAGTGCGCGGGCGAACAGTTCCTTGCCGGTGCCGGACTCACCGGTGAGCAGCACCGGCACGTCATAGGGGGCGACCTGCGCGACCTGCTCGCAGACCCGATTCAGCGGGCTGTCGGGGCTGCGGGTGATGGAGTCGAGCCGGAAGTTGCGCTTGAGCTGCGCGCGCTGCCGATCCATCCGCTGCTCCAGGGTCGGCGCAGTCACCCGCATCTCCAAGGCCAGCAGGTCGTTCTCGCGCTGCAGCCGATGCAAGCGGCAGGCGTTGCGCACGGTGAGCAGCAGTTGGTCCGGATGCCAGGGCTTGGTGATGAACTGGTAGATGCCGACACGGGTGACGCCGTCGATGAGGCCGCTCCCCGCCGGGTGGTCGCAGAGGATCAGGCGCACCAGGTTCGGCCAGCGCTCACGCACCCGGGCCAGGAAGTCCATGCCGCGCATCTCCGGCAGCCGCTGATCGGCAATCACGGCCTGGAGACAGTCGCGCTCCAGGCAACGCTCGGCCTCCGTGACACTGGGGGCGATATGGACATCGAATTCGTCGGCGAGGATGGAACGCAGCGTGTCCAGGGACAGGGCTTCCCCATCCACCACCAGAATACTCGGGCGGGCGTTGGTCATGCGTCAGGCCCGCTCACTCCCGCCGCCATTGTGCCAGGGCCAGGACCAGGCGGTTGACGATGGCGCGGGTGGGCGCGATGTTGTCCGGATTGTGCAGGAGCAGGTCGCGGTTGATCTCGATGGTCAAGGGCTGCTTGCCGCGCAAGGCTTCCGGGTCGAAGCGATTCAGTGAATGGCTGCCCGCGTAGGGGTGGTTGTAGCGGATCACGTCGCAGAAGTTGAAGTCGACGTCCAGGTCGCCGACGCTGGTCTCGACGATCTCGGACAGGGTGAGCAGGAGTGCACGCTCGGCAAAGCAGTCGTTGACTGGATTGCCTTTCTGATCGCCGCCGTTGCCGAACATGATGAGCGGGCGCAACTCACCCTTGTCATTGGAACCACCGGTCCCGATGCCCGGCATGGTGTGACAAAACAGGACCTTTTCGATGGCTGAGCTGGCGACCAGCTCGACGAGACGGCGCTGGTGGGGCTCGATGTAGCGCTCGATAACCTGCCGGCGCACCTGGGCCGGGAGCCCACGATCGGACTGGTAGATCTTCACGCGCTGGCTGGTGAGGGTCTTGACGGCCCCATCCGCGCCGATGTCCTCGCACGGACGGTTGGGGTCCGCGTGGGCGCGCCAGATGGGGAAGCGCAAGACATGGGGGGCGGCGGGCAGGTCCAGATAGAGCTCATCGGAGAACTCGTCGGAGTCCTCCCGCCGGTCGCCGGGGGTGAACTTGGGATGCAGGTAGGGCTTGACCTCGCTGGGGGTCAGGTGGCCCCCATGCGGCAGCTCCAGCAGGACGGGGATTTGGCCCTCCCGATAATCGAGTGGGAGGGTGTCGAATACCTGGCTCACAGTCCGATTCCCGATAGCAGTTGCTTGGCGGCGAAGGCGCGCAGCAGCCCGGCATGGCGCTGCGGGTCGTCATCGCTGACCACCGCGGCATACAGGCGCGTACACCCATCCTCACGGGCGTCGTAGTGGGCCCCGACCGGGACCAGGGTGCCGCGGTGGATCTCCCGGTGGAAGCGGTCGAACAGCTCCGCCGGGGTGCCAGGATAGCAGAAGTAGCCGGTGCTGAGTTGGGGTCGGCGGTGGCGGTCGGTGAGATAGTCCCCCAAGAGAAAGAAGGGCGTGGACCCATTGAGCCGGAAATTGGGGTCGATCAGCCAGACCTCGCCGGCCCCGTCCTCGATCAGGTCCAGGCCGCAGACCCCATGCCAGCGCAGCGCGGCGGCGGCGCGTGCCGCCTGATCGCAGACCGCCGCCACCGCGGCCGGCGGCACCCATTGGGGGTCGATGCAGTTGCCGGCGTAGGCACCGTCCACCACCCGCTGCACCGAACCGCCGATGTAGGAGATCTCACCATCCGGTGCGATCTGGAGTTGGACGTTGAAGTTGTTGCGGATGTCTTGCAGGTACTGTTCAATCTTCAACGGGCGGCCGGCAAAGCGATGGCTGGCCTCCAGCAGGTCGCGCTCGTAGCGGCACAGCGCCACCCCGTCGCCCCCGCCGCAGGGTTCGGTCAGCTTGACCACGAACGGCAGCGACCACCGCTCCCGCCACCGGCCCTGGGCGAAGGACTCGGGACTCAGGCGCTCATGGCGCGGGACCCGCTCGGTCAACTCGTGCAGTCGGCCCTTGTCGTTCAGGCGCACCGCGAGCGTCGGGTCGTCCAGATAAAACCGCTCGGCGGGGATGTGCGCGCTGTCGAATGGGTGCGGCGAGACCACGCGCAGGTGCGGGTGCTCGACGACCCGATGGCGATAGTCGGTGGGGCCGGCATAGCGCAGTATGGCGCCGATCTGCCCGGCAAAATGCTCACGAAAAAAGCCGCTCCAGTAAGCGGAGATGTCAGCGGCCAGATGCACCGCACCCTGGTCCGCGAGGGTGATGAAGTCCCCGCCAAAGAGCAGGAAACGGGCGGCCTGGCAGCTGCGGTAGCGCTCGCCGCGCAGAAAGAAATACTGGTAGTCGCCGACCAGCGCCTCGCCGGACCCGTAATGCGGGTAGCGCGGCAGATGCAGCGCCTGCTCAGACAGTGCAAAAAGATCAGACAGGGAGCCGGCCGTGCACCGCGGCCAGGGGAGTGCGGCGCGCGGGCCGCGTTGGGGTCGGACCCAGGTTGACAATACCTGGCTTGCAAGTTGCTGAGGGATATACACCGGGGATTCCTCCGTCGGTTGAGGGATCCCGACCCTTCTGATCAGCGCGTCGAGCGCCCGCGACGGGGCCGCACGGCTATCGGGGTCAGGAGCGGCAAGGGTCCGACGCCCACGCAGCGGGGCATCGGGAAGGACGAGGCAGCAACGAACCTGAGCGTAGATCAATACGCGGAGTCTAGATGGCCGCTGTGACGGTTTGCTTAACCCCGTCCGACGCGCACCGGCCGCCCGCGCGGGCAGCTCCCCGCACGTAGTGGCGAACCGCAGAGGGTTCAAGCCCGTACAAGGGTCCGCGGTGCGGACCACTCACCTCACCAGAGCGTGATCCACACCGCGAGCGGGCCCACCACGGCCGCGCCCACCAGTGGCAGGGCCACGCTCGCCCCCAGTCGCCGGCCGCTGATGATGGTCGCCATCGCGCCTTTGACCAGTGAGTTGGTCGCCGCCGCGATGATGATGCCGGTGACCACGGTTTGCAGGGTGAGACCCGTCATTCCGGCCAGTGACAGGGTAATGGCATCCACGTCCGCAATGCCCGAGGCCGCCGCCAGGGCCAGCACCCCGGCGCTGCCAAGCCAGCCCTCGACCCACTTGGCCAGGACCATGATCAGGGCCAGAAAGGCGCCGAAGCCGATGGCCGCCGTCAGCTCCAAGGGGTTGGTCAGGGTGGTGGCGGCCGCTGCCGGTGAGTCGCCCGCGGTCCACCATTGGTAGAACGCCGCCCCATAGACCACGAGCGTCATCAGACCCAAGGGGAGCAGGGCCGGCAGCAGCGCGCTGGGGGCCGCCACCGCCAAGACCAGGGCCATGCGCGGGAACATGGTACCGCAGGCGAGCAGGATGCCGGTGGCGAGCATGGGGCTCAAGTCCGGCTGGCTGCGGGCCAGGCGGGAGAAGTGCAGGGTCAGGGCCGTGGACGAGGCCAGGCCGGCAAAGATCCCGGTGAAGACGGCCCCTTTGCGGGCTCCCGCTTCCTTCACCGCAAAGTAGCCGACGAAGGACATGGCCGCGATCAGGACCACCATCCACCAGATGCGATAGGGATTGAGCGCCTGCCACGGGCCATAGCCCTGATTCGGCAACAACGGCAGGACGACCACCGACAGCAGCAGCAACTGGAGCCCGGCGGCCAGTTCCTGGCGCTGAAGGGTGGTGAGCCAATGGTGCAGGACCGGTTTTGCACTCAGCAGCACGGCGGCGACTACCGCCCCGGCGGCAGCCACGGCGACCTGGCCCGAGGCGGCCAGCGCGCCCAGCACAAAGGTCAGCAGCCCCGCCACCGGGACCGTGATCCCGATGTGATCCGGTCGGCTGCGGGCGCGGATCGCATGGGCGGTAGCGAAGAGTAGCGCGAGCCCAATCAGCCCCAGGGCCGTCAGCCATGTCCCCAAGGGCGGCGCCACCAGCGTCGCCGAGCCGCCCAGCAAACCGATGAGCGCAAAGGTCCGGACCCCCGCGACCCGGGTGCCATCCTCTTCATCACGCTCCGACCAACCGCGCTCAATCCCGATCAGCAGCCCAACCGCCAGGGCGACGCTCAGGTGGTAGAAGGTAGCTTGGGCGGGGGACATGGCAGGGCCTCAGGGTATTGGGACGGGGCGCGCCGCGGACCAGACTAGAACAAGGCTTCCAAGATCTCGGCCAGGCGCTGCGCGCTGTCGTCCAGATCTTCCTGGGCCGCCAGCACCGCCACCGGCACCTCGGTGATCTCGATGGAATCGAGGATCAGCACGTCCTGCGAGTTGTAGTGCTGCACCCGCCAGCAATGGCGCACCGCGGTGGCGGTGACCCGACAGTTGCCATAACCGCTGGAGAGCAGGGTCACCGGCCCGGTACCCAGGCTGGCCGCGAGACAACTCAGATCCTCGGGGGTCTGGGGCAACAGGGTCAGATTCACGATGTGCGGCGGCGCACCGCCTTGACGGCCGGCGACCTGGGCGTTGACCTCCGCCAGTACGCCGGGGGCATTCATCACACCCGCGGGCCGCGGATCGGGGATCGGTGCCTGGTCCGCTGCGGCGTGCAAGGCGGCGGCCCGCACCAGGGCGGGCAGGTCCGCTACCTCCAGATGAACCGGCCCCGCGGCCCCATCGACACCGACCAAGCGCACCCACCAGACCCCGGCCAGCCGGGTCTCCTGGACCCGCCCGGCCCCACGACCGGTGATCAAGGCGCTGACCTCACCATCACCGAGCGTCTGCTCCAGAAATTCGCGGTTACCGGCATCCAGCATCGACAGGTCCAGCACCACCGGCGGGTCCGCGACCCGCTGGGCGGCGAGTATGAGTTGGAGCCGCGCCAGCAGCGCCAGGGCCGGACCAAAGGCAGGCAGGACCTCCGGCTCGGGCAGGTTGGGCGGCGAATAGGTCCCCATCGTCTTGGGCATGGGTAGGTAGTCGAGCGCCGCCCCGTCCTCCTCCGCCGGCTGGGTACCGGGACCGACGAGGCCCATGGGGTTCTGGATCTGGTGCATAGGTGAACTCAGTGGAGAAAGCAATTGGTCTAACGCGGCTTCGTCTCAGACCGACGCGCGAAAGGCCGGTAGCCAGTCATTGAGGGTCGTGCCAATCGGTGAAAAATAGACAGGATTAACAGGATTTTGCAGGATTCACAGGATAACAAGATCGCAACTCGTGTAATCGATAATCCTGTAAATCCTGCGAAATCCTGTTAATCCTGTCCATTTGTTCTGCGGGCCACGTGGACCTTGCGGAGTGGCACGAGCGAATCCCGGGGTGCCCCTTCAGGGCTCGCGCAGGAACTCCGGCAACTGGGGCTCCCGCCCCACCAGGTCGGGGAACAGGTGGTCGAATGGATCGCCGGCCGCCGCCGCGCTCAGTGCCGCCAGGGCATCCAGCACCAGTCGGGCGCGGGGCTCGCTCAACACCTCCCGCGCCGCACCCTGGAACACCAGCAGCCAGGCGCCCAGGCGCTGCTCCCCGACCAGCCGCGTGTCGACCTGGACCGCATCGCCGGAACCCTGGCACCAGGCCCAGTGGGGGCCGGCCTCAATGACCTGCATCGGCACGCCGATACACATCATGCTCCCCCGAACGCCGCCAGCACCCGCGGGTCGCCCACCCGACAGGCCGTGGCCTCGCTGGGACGACCGGACTCGTAGGCGTCCAGGCTCAAGGCCGGATCGGGGAGATCCACCAAGCGCCCGGGGTTGCCATCGAGCGGCTCGCCATGGACCCCGAAGCCCGCGAGGAACTCGAGGGCCAGTTCAATGGCGGGGAAGATGCAGGCCTTGACGGGCGGCCGCAAACTGCCGCCAAAGTCATCCAGTTCCACCGGCTGGACGCCGATCAGCAACAGGTGTTGCGGATATTCTCCCAGCAAGTCTGCCAGCGCCAGCACTTCCTGGAACCCGGTCTGGTGCAGGCTCATTTTCTTGGCCCCCAGGAAGCGGGGCACCTCGGCCCCCTCCACCCGCTTGAGGGTGCCGGGTGGCAATCCGTAGTCCACCGCGTCGAAGACCACCAGCACGTCGGTCCACCGTACCTGATCGACCAGATAGATCCCCTGGGTACCACCGTCGAGCAGCCGGACGTTGGGGCCGAAGCGGTAGCGGCCAGCCAGCGCCTCCACCGCCCGCACCCCGAATCCTTCATCGGCCCAGAGGACGTTGCCGATGCCCAGAATCAATATGTTGGGTGGCTCATTCATCGCGTGTGCCCGAGCCGTACGGGGCATTGGCCCCGTCCGGAATGTTTAGGTGCCGATTGCAAAGCAGTGGGCCTACGGTGTGATGGCGGAATTCAAACGTTCGGGACGGGGCGCATGCCCCGCCCCGCGTAGGGGCGGGTTTGAAACCCGCCCCTACGGGCGGTCGTCCTTGAACATCCGCCAGCCGCTGACCATGGTACTGATCAGGCTCTGGCGGGAGAGGATGTCCTCGCGGATGGCGGTATAGACGTGCAGCATGACAAAGATGCCTATGACCCACATCCCCCAGTGGTGCCACATGCGCACATCCTGACTCTGGCCGACGAAGGGAATGACCCAACCGAACCAGCGGTCCTGCCAACTCCCGAGCCCGGCCCCTTCCGAGTAGAGTGCAAAGCCCGTGAAAATCATCACGATGCCGCCAACGGTGATGATGACCACCATGAACAGGTGGGCCAGCGGATTGTGGCCGATATATTTGCGCGGCTCCTTCTCCAGAAAGGCGTACCAGCGCACCTCGTGCCAGAGCTCACTCCAGAAGCTGCGGCGCCAGACCGGCAAGGTGAATAGCTGGTGCGACCAGCGATTACCGACCATGGCCCAATAGAGCCGGAAGATGAAACCGACGGCAAAGACATAGGCGGCGGCGAAGTGGGCAAAGCGGATATAGCCCATCAGGTAATGATCGCTGGCCTCCCCGGACAGGGTCGGCAATGGATTGCCGATCAGATACCCGGTCACGGCCAGGATGGTGATCGACAGGGCACTGATCCAATGCCAGGCGCGCAGCGGCGCCTCATAGACATAGACCGCGGTGCGCTTGACAGTGGGGACGGCGGTACTCATGGGTACAGATCTCCGCAACTGATGAATAAGAGGGCAGATGTCCCCACTGCTTACCGCACCTTGGCCCGTGTCAGTTCCTCCCCCTCGGGGCTCATGACGTGGGTGGAGCACGCCAGGCAGGGGTCGAAGCTGTGCAGGGTGCGCAGGATCTCCAAGGGCTGATCGGGGACCGCGACCGGGGTGTTCAGCAAGGCCGCCTCGAAGGCGCCGATGTTGCCCGCCGGGTCACGCGGGGAGCCGTTCCAGGTCGTCGGCACCACCGCCTGGTAGTTCTCGATCCGCCCCTTCTTGATGACGATCCAGTGCCCGAGCGCGCCGCGCGGGGCCTCGGTGGTCCCCACCCCCCGCGCCTCTTTCGGCCAGGTCGAGGGGTCCCACTTGGTCACATTGGCGGTACTGCTGTCACCGGCCTTGAGGTTGGCCACCAGCTTGTCCTGGAAATAACGCAACTTATGCACGGCCCAGGAGGCCTCGAGCCCGCGGGCCGCGGTGCGCCCCAGGGTCGAGAACAGCGCGGTCACGGGGAGCCCAAGATCGGTCAGGACCTTCTCGACCGGCTCCTTGAACTCCGGGATGCCCTTGGCGTAACCGATCACCCAGCGGGCCAGTGGACCGACCTCCATGGCATGGCCGCGCCAGCGCGGGGCCTTGATCCAGGAATATTTGTCGCCCTCGTCGATCTGCTGGATATTGGTCTTGGTCCCCTTGGTGTTGGGGCCAAGCACAAAGTTGGGTTCGGTCACGCCATCCCAGGGGTGTAGGCCCTTGCGTTCGTCCGGGTAGCTGTACCAGGAGTGCGCGACGAACTCCTGGATCTGCTGCGGGTCGCGCAGGTCCACGTCGAGGACCTCCTTGAGATTCCCGTTGATGATGGCCCCGCGCGGCAGGCACTGGTTGGCCGCGGAGTTGTCGTTGGCCCGCTCCGGGATGTCGCCATAGGACAGCACCGAGCGGCTGGACAGCCCGCCGCCGAAGGTCCAGTCCTTATAGAAGGAGGCGATGGCCAGCAGGTCCGGGAGGTAAACCTGGTCGATAAAGTCGATGGTGCGGTCGATGATGGAGGAGACCAGGTTCAGCCGCTCCATGTTGACCGCGCCCACGGCCCCGGTACCGTCGAGGTTGATGGCACAGGGCACCCCGCCCACCAGCCAGTTGGGGTGGGGGTTCTTGCCGCCGTAGACGGTGTGGATCTTGACGATCTCGCGCTGGAAGTCGAGCGCCTCCAGATAGTGTGCGACCGCCATCAGGTTGGCCTCCGGCGGCAGCTTGTAGGCCGGATTGCCCCAGTAGCCGTTCATGAAGGGACCCAACTGGCCGGACTCCACGAAGCGCTTGAGCCGGTTCTGCACGTCCCGGAACCAGCCCGGGGAGGACTGGGGCCAGCTGGAGATGGACTGCGCCAGGGTGGAGGTGGCCTTGGGGTCCGCCTTCAGGGCCGAAACCACGTCCACCCAGTCGAGTGCGTGCAGGTGGTAAAAATGCACCAGGTGGTCGTGTGACTGCAGGGTCAGCTGCATGATGTTGCGGATGGTGTTGGCGTTCTCCGGGATCGCGATCCCGAGCGCATCCTCCACCGCCCGGACACTGGTGAGCGCGTGGGTGCCGGTGCAGACGCCGCAGATCCGCTCGGTGAAGGCCCAAGCGTCGCGCGGGTCGCGGCCCTTGAGGATCACCTCCAGCCCGCGCCACATGGTGCCGGTGGACACGGCGTTGCGGATCACGTCGTCCGCGTCGAGGTTCACCTCGACGCGCAGGTGGCCCTCGATCCGGGTGACCGGGTCAACCACGACCCGGGTGCCAGAGCTGTCCAGGGTGAAGCCGTTGGGGGTCTTGATACTCATGAACGCTCACCTGTCTGGTTCTTGGCCTGATCGCCACTGCCCTCACCGGGCGCGCTGTCACCGAATTCGCCCGGCTTGCGGGCCCGCTTGACGGCAGAGGCCACCGCGTGGGCCGCCACCGCGGCCCCCACGGTGCCGGCCGCGGCCAGGCCCACGCGATCGGCGTTGAGCTCGACGCCGAAGACGCGGGTTTCGGTTACATGGTCATAGAAACTGCCCTTGTCCCAGAAGCCGTCCTCGGAGCAGCCGATGCACCCGTGCCCGGACTGGATCGGGAAGGAAACGCCGTCGTTCCAACGCACGGTGGAGCAGGCGTTGTAGGTCGTCGGCCCCTTGCAGCCCATCTTATAGAGACAGTAGCCGCGCCGCGCCCCCTCGTCGTCCCACGACTCGACAAACTGACCGGCGTCGAAGTGGGGTCGGCGATAACACTTATCGTGGATACGCTGGCCGTAGAACATCTTGGGCCGGCCCTGGCGGTCCAGTTCGGGGATGCGCTCAAAGGTCAGTAGGTAGGCCACGACCGCGGTCATGACCTCCGCGATCGGCGGGCAGCCCGGGACCTTGATGATGGGCTTGTCGTGGATGACCTTATGAATCGGGACCGCCTGGGTCGGGTTGGGGTGGGCCGCCTGGACGCACCCCCAGGAGGCACAGGTGCCCCAAGAGATGATCGCCTTGCAGTCCGCCGCCGCCTCCTTGAGCTGCTCCATGAAGGGCCGACCGGCAATGAAGCAGGACATGCCGTCCTGGTTGAGCGGCGCGTTGCCCTCCACCGCCAGGATGTAGTTGCCTTTGTACTTCGCCCGGATCTCCGTGAGGATCGCCTCGGCCTGGTGCCCGGAGGCGGCCATGATGGTGTCGTCATAGTCGAGCGAGATCATCGACAGCACCACGTCCTTGACCAGGGGGTGGGCCGAGCGGATGAAGGACTCAGAGCAACAGGTACACTCCAACCCATGGAGCCACAGCACCGGGAGGCGCGGCTTGGTCTGCATCGCCTGCACCAACTGGTCGGCCGCGGCCGGCCCCAGACCCAGGGCCGTGGCGGTCAGGCTACAGAACTTGAGGAAACTGCGGCGGGTGATCCCCTGGCGCCGCATGACCTCATAGAAGGTCTCGGTGGTCGGCATCGTCTCTCCCCTCGGGTGGGCGACCGCGCAGGGGGTCGCGTCTTGCATGTAGGGACCCTGACGCAAACGGCGGGCCAACTAGGCATCATCAATTATTCAATGGGTTACAAATTGCCCGCCGATCGGAACGGGCCGGCGGTGCAAAGCATGCTACCGGTCTTGCCACGCAAGCCGTCAACGATCTTTGCAGCACCGGCCCGGCTGCCGCGCCCTTCGCGGCGGGGACCGCGCAACCCGAGCCGACCGGACACCTGGCACCGAGTGAGTCGAAAACGCAACAGTCGCTCTTGGTGTCTCTTTTTTTTCTCGACACTGTTGCAAACCTCCCCGGCGTCGTCTATAGTTCGCCCTGCTAAGCGCGATTGCGTTAGGTTTATGCAGTCCTTGTTGCTGAATCCACAACAGCGGAGATCATGATGAACAAAAAGCTTCTTACCCTGGCGGTCGCCACCGCCCTGGCCGTCCCGGCCTACACCGCGTCTGCCGAAGCCATCCTGTACGGTAAGGTCAACGTCTCGCTCGACTACATCAACGTCAGCCAGAACGCCACCTATTTCCGTCCTGGCAACACGGTCAGCCCGCTGTTCAATGCGGCCAGCTTCTTCTACGGCACCGGCGGGCAGAATACGGCGCCTAACGCCGTGGCGCAGGCAGCCCAGCAAGTCGCCCTCCAGACTCAACTCGGTGGGCTGCCGATCGTCAATGGCGGCGTGTTCCTTCCCGGGGGCATCGGTACGCAAGGCCTGACGCAGAGTCGCGTGGTATCGGCGGCGGCGGTCACGACGCTGAGCACGCAGTATAACAACACCTATGCCAGCATCTATAACTCCCAGATCCGGGCCGGTGCGACCGCGGCTAACGCCGCCACCGTGGCGGCCGCCGGGGCAGCGCAGTATGGCAACCCGAATACCGGTACGCAGTGGGGCGCTGGCCAAGAGGTCATTAATCTCACCTCGCAGCAACTGGCGAACGTGACCGCGGCGGAGAATACCGGGTGGGCGGCCGTCCAGGCCGGCGGCTTCGGCAACATTTATGGCGGCGCCATTGCGCTGAACACCTACACGCAGGGCCAGGTGGCGAACCTCCAGAATGCCATCAAGGCCAACTCGATCAACGCGGTGCAAACGGCACAGGCCAATGCCCAGATCCTGGCGCTGGTCGGCGCCAACGGCAAGGGCGGATATGCCGCGGCGGCACTGCGCGCCTCGTCCCTCGCCAGCATCCGGGCCGGCCAGAAGTACAATGGCTGGGGCTTGGATACCTCCAATCCCATCAACGGCCCCGCCTCCCGCGTCGGCGTCAAGGGCTCCGAGGACTTGGGCAACGGCCTGAAGGCGATCTACCAGATCGAAATCGGCGTGGACATCAGCAACGCCAACCGCGACTACTCGCTGACCACTGGCAACCGTGGCGGCACGGCCGGCGTCGGCACCAGCGTGTCCCCCTCCGGCTTCTCCTTCCGCAACACCTTCGTCGGTTTGACGGGTGACTGGGGTACCGTCATGCTGGGTCGTTATGACACCCCGCTGAAGCTCTCCACGGCCCGCCTGGACCTGTTCGCCGATACCCTGGCGGACTACAACAGCACGGTCGGCTTCCAGGACATCCGCGCGGACAACACAATCGCCTTCATCAGCCCGAACTTCAGCGGGTTCCAGTTGGCGATGGCCGCCGTCCCGCAGAATGCCTCCACCCCGATTCTGCTCAACGGGCTGCCCGACAACAAGGCATCCAATTTCGCCGGTGCCTACTCAATGGCCGCCACCTACAAGAACGGCCCCTTCTACGGGTCTGTGGCCTACGAGGCCTTGGGGAAATCAAACTTCGCGGCTGACAACCCGTACTACCAGTTCACCTTCCAGAACAAGACGGCCAAGGACGACACCAAGGTGCGCATTGGCTTAGGCCTGCTGGACTGGAACGGGTTCACCCTGACCGGTATCTACGAGCAGCGCAACAACATCAATGGCGCCCCGGTGAAGTCGAACGGCAACTTCCTGCAGTTCCAGGGCGCCTATGCCTTCGGCAGCAACACGGTCAAGGTTGCATGGGGCCGCGCGGACCTGAGCCGGTGCGCCGATCCGAACCTGGTTGGCTTCCGCTTCACCTGCCAGGCGGGCGTCGTCGGGCAGTACCTGGCCGGCAGCGGCGCCCCGCTGATGGACCAAAAGCGCAAGGAAGTGTTTTCGGTTGGGTATGACTACAACTTCAGCAAGCGTACCGCGGCCTATGCCCTCTTCACCCAGACCACCGACAAGGTCAGTGGGGTTGGCGGCGGGAACGGGAACTGGAACGGCTTCTCGGTCGGCATGACCCACAGCTTCTGATGAGATAGGAGCGCGCCTTCGGGCGCGCGCAGGGATGCATGAAAAACGGGGCCAGTAGGCCCCGTTTTTTTTGTCCTGGATTTCTTGCTCCCTCCCTGGGAAGGATGGAGTGTCGGCAGCGGCGAGGGCTGGAAGCCGGCAATTGATCACGCCAAGGCGCCAAGCT
Source organism: uncultured Thiodictyon sp. (assembly GCA_903837595.1). Lineage (GTDB taxonomy): Bacteria > Pseudomonadota > Gammaproteobacteria > Chromatiales > Chromatiaceae > Thiodictyon. The sequence goes on along the minus strand of CAILVI010000375.1, from coordinate 29,553 downwards.
CGCCAAGAAATACCAACTCATGGGGCAAGTCGAGTGGCACCGTTTGAGACTACCCTACACGGTCAACCAGCGGGGCTGGCCAACCAGACAGTTGCCCCCAAGCGCCGAGTGATCACCCGCGCAGGTGAAGCACCCGACGCCGATCAGTGACTGACAAGCCTTGGCGAGCTTGGCGCCTTGGCGTGAGTGACTCCAGGATATGGAGTAACCGTCGCGGCCGGGAGCCGCTCCTACGAGAACACGCTGTTGGGGGGCAGGTGGGCTCGCATAAAAAAGGCCAGGGGATGCCTGGCCTTGGTCTGGCGCGCCATCGGGGCGCGCCCGCGGTCGCCCGCGCGAACTTACTTGGCGTCGGCCTTGGCCGGGGCCGCGGGGGCGGGCGGCGGGGCCATCGGCGCCGGGTAAGGAGCAGCATAAGGGGCGCCGTAGCCGTAGGGGGCATAACCGCCGCCATAGGGGGCGCCGTAGGGACCATAGCCGCCGTAGTAAGGGGCATTGTAGCCGTAGCCATCACCATAGCCGCGGCCATAGCCATACCCATCGCCACGCCCACGACCGTACCCGCGACCGCCGCCGCCCATGCTCATGCTGAAGTCGCCGTCACCGAACATATCGCCAGAGCCATCACCCCAACCGTTGTTGCCCCAGCCGTTGTTGTTGCCCCAACCGTTCCCGTAACCGGGGCCGCCCCAGGGACCACCGCCCCAGGGACCGCCACCCCACGGACTCCAGGCGGATGCGGAGGCGGACACGCCCAGCAGGGCGGCAACGGCGACGGCAGCAGCAAGCTTCTTCATTATTGGTCTCCAGTGGATTGCATTCGTTACAACCAGCGGGGCGCCCAGCGCCTCGCTCACGGAGATCAGCATATAAGCAGTCTCTAAAATATGCAAGACCGATTTTCCCACTGACCGACCGCACACCTGTCAAGCGCCAAACCCTGACTGACTAGCTGGCAGCCCGCAGCCGCCGGGCGACCTCGATCAAGTCCTCCCAGGCCTTGGCCTTTTGGTCCGGGGAGCGCAACAGGTAGGCCGGATGGTAGGTGACGCGCAGCGCGATGGCCGCGGGGCCATAGTCGAACCAGTGGCCGCGCAAGCGACCCACAGGGGTGTCGGTGCCGAGCAGGTTCTGGGCCGCGACCGCACCCACGGCCAGGATCGCCCGGGGCTGGATCAATTCAACCTGTCGTGCCAGGTAGCCGTGACAGTGCTGGACCTCCCCCGGGTGCGGGTTGCGATTGTTGGGCGGGCGACACTTGAGGATATTGGCAATATAGACCTGATCGCGGGCTAAACCGATGGCGGCCAACATCTGGGTGAGGAGCCGACCGGCCCGGCCCACGAAGGGCTGGCCCTCCCGGTCCTCATCCGCCCCCGGGGCCTCACCGATCACCAGCAGGCGCGCCTGCCGATCACCGACGCCAAAAACGGTTTGGGTGCGGGTCTCACAGAGCGCACAGGCGCGGCAGCCGGCAACCGCAGTGGCCAGGGCGTCCCAAGTCAGCGCTCCCGGGTCCTCGAGCAGGGGCGCAGGATCGGCCACGTCGGCTGGCACGGCATGCTTGGCCGGCACCGTGCTGGACGCCGTCGCAGGGGGTGTCGCAAGTCCCGGGGGCGGCTCCCAAACGGGCTCCCAGGCCGATTCCCATACCGGCTCCCAGGTGCTGCCCGGCTCGGGCGGGGGCTGCCGATCCTGCGCCGGCGTCGGCGGCACCTCAGGTGGCGGCGTCACCAGTGGCGCTGCCGCCACGCGGGGCGGCGTCGGTTCAATCAGGTCGACGACCGGCGGCGCAGCGCGGTGCGGACCGGAGGACGGCGCCGCCACGGGCGGCGACACGCCCGCTCGCGGGACCCACGCCTCGATGCCCATGGCCTGCAAATAGGCCCGCCGCCGTGACTCGTCCACTGTCTGGTCGCTCCCGGCCATGGGGCTCAGACGTCCCCGATCTGGGGATGGGCACGCTCGACGGCATGCAGGATCTTGTTGCAGGCATTGATGTAGGCCTTGGCGGAGGCGATGACGATGTCGGTGTCCGCCCCCTGACCGTTGACAATGCGCCCCCCCTTCTCCAGCCGGACCGTGACCTCGCCCTGGGCGTCGGTGCCGCTGGTGATGGCATTGACCGAGTAGAGCTTGAGCACGGTGCCGCTGTTAACGATCGACTCGATGGCCTTGAAGGTGGCATCCACCGGCCCGCCGCCAGTGGCCGTGCCGGTGCGCTCCTCGCCATCGAACTGCAGGACGACGGCCGCATTCGGGACCTCTCCGGTCTCGGAGCAGACCCGCAGCGAGACCAGCTTGACCCGCTCCTTGGCAGCGTCCAGGTTGGCATCGCTGACCAGGGCCTGGAGGTCCTCGTCGTAAATGTCGTGCTTCTTGTCCGCCAGGTCCTTGAAGCGAGAGAAGGCGGCATTGAGTTCCTCCTCCGAACTCAAGACCACCCCCAACTCCAGCAGCCGGCTGCGCAGCGCGTTGCGGCCTGAGTGTTTGCCCAGGACCATGCGGTTGGCGTTCCAGCCGACCTCCTGCGCGCGCATGATCTCGTAGGTCTCGCGGTTCTTGAGCACCCCGTCCTGGTGGATACCGGCCTCGTGGGCAAAGGCATTGGCACCGACCACCGCCTTGTTGGGCTGGACCGGAAACCCGGTGATACTGGAGACGAGGCGCGAACAGGGGACGATCTGGGTGGTGTCGAGGCGCACGTTGCAGTCGAAAAGGTCCTGGCGGGTACGCACCGCCATGACGACCTCCTCCAGGGCCGCGTTGCCGGCGCGCTCGCCCAGACCATTGATGGTGCACTCCACCTGGCGCGCCCCGTTGCGCACGGCCGCCAGCGAGTTGGCGGTGGCGAGCCCCAGGTCGTTGTGGCAGTGGACCGAGAAGATGGCCTGGTCCGCATTGACCACCCGCTCCCTCAGGGTGCGGATCAGGCTGCCGAACTGATCCGGAATGTTGTAACCCACGGTGTCCGGGATGTTCACGGTGCGGGCACCGGCCGCGATCACCGCCTCCAGGATGCGGCACAGGAAGTCGATCTCAGAACGCCCGGCGTCCTCCGGGGAGAACTCGACGTCGTCAGTAAAGCGCCGCGCGCGCTTGACCGCATGGACCGCCTGCTCCAGGACCTGGTCCGGGGTCATGCCGAGCTTCTTCTCCATATGGATGGGAGAGGTGGCGATGAAGGTATGGATACGCCCGGCGACGGCCCCGGCAAGGGCCTCACCGGCGCGGTCGATGTCCTTATCGAGCGCACGGGCAAGGCCGCAGACCCGGCAGTCTTTGATGACGGCAGCCACCGCCTTGACGCCCTCGAAATCCCCGGGGCTGGCGATGGGGAACCCGGCCTCGATCACGTCGACCTTGAGCTTCTCCAGGGCCTTGGCGATACGCACCTTCTCGTCCCGGGTCATGGATGCCCCGGGGGACTGCTCGCCGTCGCGCAGCGTGGTGTCGAAAATGATCAGGTGGTCTTTAGTGCTCATGGCTGTCCAATTCTCGGTAGGGTCGCAACGTCGAGAAGAGCGTACATGATAGCCTACCAGCCTTGCACCACGCGGTCCCGCGCATCGCGGGGGATGGCCCGCGGCCCCGCGCCGGGATTGCTCGACCTGGGCGCCGCGAAACCCACCCCCAGGACGCACCTGAGGGCTTGTCGGCGCACGTGATCGCCTTCTATGATGCACCGGCTGTTCGCCACGGGTCCGCCCCGATCGAGCGCACCGATCCACTGAAAAAGCGCAGAGCAGCCAGGGGAAAGAGTCATGGTTATCCGATCTGTTGCACGCCGCTGCCGGCCGTCGAACCGGCACACCAGGGTGATCGGTTGCTGTTTCGGGCTGACGCTGGGCCTGTGGCTGAACCAGGGCATGGCGCAGTCGGTGACACCGGTCGCGAGCGCCGGCACGACCGATACTCAAAGGATTTATGCCGCTGCCAACGACACCCTGGTGATCAAACCCGACGGCAGCCTGTGGGGCTGGGGACGTAACTCCTCCGGCCAGCTCGGCGACGGCACCTGGATCGAACGCCTGACTCCCATCCAGATCCTGACCGGAGCCACGGCACTGGCGGTCGGCGCTGGGCACATCCTCGCCATCAAGACCGACGGCAGCCTCTGGGCCTGGGGGGGGAATTGGTACGGCCAGCTCGGCGACGGTAACATGGCCACCACCCAACTCAGTCCGATTGAGGTCATGACCGGGGTCGCAACGATCGCGGCCGGCGATCATCACAGCCTGGCCATCAAGACCGACGGGACGCTTTGGGCCTGGGGGGCTAACGGGTCCGGCCAACTCGGCGACGGCACCACCACCGATCGCCCGCGTCCGGTCCAGGTCCTGAGCGAGGTCGCGGCTGTCGCTGCCGGGCATGAGCACTCACTGGCGCGCAAGACCGACGGCAGCCTCTGGGCCTGGGGACAGAACGCGGCTGGCCAACTGGGAGACGGCACCAAGACCAATCGCTCAAAACCGCAGCGTATACCTGGGTTTGGGCCAACCAAACCGGACTTCGTGGTCACTGGGATGGTCCTGACACCAGCCAGTCCGATCCCCGACAGGACCTTCGACGCGGCCATCACAGTGATGAATCAGGGCGCGGCGGACGGGGCGCCGGGAACGCTCCAGGTCTGGGCCGATCAGAGCGCGGTCCAGGACTGCGCCGCCGTGGGTGACCAATCCGCCACCCTGACGCCGCTCGCACAGGGTGCCAGCGAAACGGTGACGGTCACCGGCCTGCCCGCCGGTCCCATCGGGTCCAAGACCCTGCGCGCCTTCGTCGACAGCGCCTGTCAGAGCGCCGAGACCGATGACGCCAACAACCAATCGACCCAGGCCTATACAGTCCCGGCCCCCGACTTCGTGGTCACCAGCATCGTCCTGACACCGGCCGCCCCAGCCCCGAACGGGACCTTCGAGGCGGCGGTCACGGTGTTCAATCAGGGCACCGCGGCCGGGGAGCCGGGGACGCTTGGCGTGTGGGCCGATCAGCCCGAGGTGCCGGACTGCGCCGCCGCGCCCGACCAATCCGCGACGCTGCCGAGCCTCGCCGCGGGCGCCAGCCACACGGTCAAGCTCAGCGGCCTGCCGGCCGGCACCACCGGGTCCAAGACGCTGCGCGCCTTCGTCGACAGTGCCTGTCAGAGCGTGGAGACCGACGAGACCAACAACCAGTCAACCCTCGCCTACGCGGTCTCGGCCCCGGACTTCGTGGTGACGGGCATCGTCCTCACGCCGAGTGGCCCGCTCGCCAACGGTACCTTCAACGCCGCGATCACGGTGAAAAACCAGGGCACGGAGGCCGGGGTACCAGGAACCCTCCAAGTCTGGAGCGACCGGAGCGCGGCCGCGGACTGCGCCGCCGTAGGGGACAAGTCAGCGCCCCTGACGAGCCTCGCGGCGGGCGCCAGCCGCACCGTCATGTTGAGCAATCTGCCCGCGGGTGTGACCGGCACCAAGACCCTGCGCGCCTTCGTCGACAGCGCCTGCCTGGCGGCCGAGAGCGACGATACCAACAACCAATCAATCAAGACCTACGCCGTCTTCCCGCGGCAGATACCCGACTTCGTGGTGACGGACATCAGCCTGCGGCCTGGCAATCCGATCGCCAACCGGACCTTCAGCGCAGTAGTCACCGTGAAGAATCAGGGCTCAGGCAGCGGCGATGGGGGCTATCTGGAGGTCTGGGCCGATCAACCGACGCAGCCAACCTGTCCGGCCAATGGCGACGTCAATATCAGCGTCGGTACGCTGGCGGCCGGCGCCACCAAGACCATGACCGTATCCGGACTCCGAGCCGCGACCGCGGGGACCAAGACGCTGCGTGGTTTCGTGGATAGCTACTGCCGCACCGCTGAGTCGGTTGAGGACAACAATCAGGCGCTGAAGGAGTATACGGTCGGACCTTAGCCGGTGAGGCCAGGGTCTGACTGGTCCTGGTCAGACCCTGGCGGGATCGGCGATTACCGATTACCAGCCGCGACCGGGCAGGTGCAGCGCATAGTTGTGCACGAGCAGGGCGATCAGCAGCACGGCGAGCAGAATCGGAACCAACCAGGTGGAAGGATCGACCACCAGCCAGAACTTCCAATCGTCGTCCGGATTTTTCGGCTTTGCGATGTTATCGGCCATTTGCGTTACCTCCAGCGGCTGAGATCAGAACCAGGGCTTGCTGGCGAAGACCAGCAGGTGCGCAACGGCGGCCAGGCCGACGAATGCGGAGTAGGTCACCTTGAACTGCTCATGGAACTCTTTTGCCTGATCGGGCGTAAATGCGGGTGCTGACATGATAGACCTCTTCTACAGGGCAGTTGGAATCCGCTGCCGGTCATTCCGTAGCGGCACGGTTGCGCCACGGTTGGCCGCAGGATCAACGGTCCGCACCGCAATGGGCTTCTTGGCGCCCGGTGCGTTGCCGACCGTGAGTGGCATCCTAGCCCCGCAGGGTCCATCTTCTAAGACTCAACCGCGGTCGCAGGCGCCTCGACACAGACCCGATCCCGGCCGGCCGCCTTGGCGGCATAGAGCGCCCGGTCGGCCCGCGCAAGCAGGACCTGGACACGCTGCAATACCGGTGCAGCGTTGGCAGCAGATTGGCTGGTCGCGTTGGCACCCTGGCGCGTCGGATCAATCGCCGGGACGCCACTGGCAACGCCGATGCTCACGGTGACATAAGGGGCGACGGCGGAGTGGACGTGAGGGATGGCCAGCGCCCGCACGGCGGCACAAATCTTCCCGGCCAGCGTGCCGGCGCCCTCAAGGTTACTGCCCGCCAGCAGCACCGCGAACTCCTCGCCCCCATAGCGAGCCACCAGATCGCCGGCCCGATTGGCCATCGCGGCGAGAACCTGGGCCACCTGGCGCAGACAGTCGTCGCCCCGGACATGACCGTAATAGTCGTTGTAGCGCTTGAAGTGATCGATGTCGATCATCAGCAAACCGAGCGGCTGTCGCTGCCGCGCGGCCCGGCGCCATTCCAGGACCAGCTGGTTATCCAGTGCCCGGCGATTGGCGATTCCGGTCAGGGCATCACGACCGCTCAGGGCGCGCAGCTCAGCGTTGAGCGCGTTCAGTCGCAGATGAACACCAACCCGTGCGCGGACCACGGGCGGCTTGATGGGCTTGTGGACAAAATCCACGGCCCCCGCCTTGAGTGCCCGGACCTCATGAACCTCGTCGCCGAAGGCCGTGACGAAGATCACTGGGATATCGGGATATTCCTGCTTGATGCTGTGGCAAGTCGCAAAACCATCCAGATCCGGCATATTGGCGTCGAGCAGCACCAGATCGACCGGGTCATCTGCCATCAGGGCCAGCGCCTGCGCTCCGCCAGTGGCGCAACACAGCTCCCCGAGACCCGCCAATGCGTGCTCCAGCGCCTCAATGGCCGCAGGATCATCGTCGACGATCAGGATTCTCACTGTGGTTATCATCGCCGTGTCTCCGCGCTGGTATCGCGCCGCCCAGCGCCCGCTGCCGCTTCATCCAAGATGCTGAGTGCCTCCCCGAATCGCAGGCCGCGGATGGCGCGGTCGAGCACAGCGGTTCTGGCCTCGCCCCAAGCGCCCGCCAACGCCGGTCGCAGTGCTTCGAAACGCGACCGGGCCTTCAAATTGTGGCGACGCAAGTCCTCGCGCAGCGCATCAACGTGGCGCGCGTCCAGCGCTGGTGGGATCACCAGCGCTGACGTTGCGGCTGTTACGACCTCCCGCCAGGGTGCGCTGGCGACCATCAGGTCCGCCAACTGTCGGCCAAGGACCGCGAGCCACCCTGCCAGGTCCGTCTCGCCCTGGTCAATGGCCTCCTCCAGCGTCTTGGCCGTGGCCATGAGGTCGAGCGCCCCGAGCTGGCCCGCCCCACCCCGCAGGGTATGCATCCGCGCAGCGGCACCCTCCCGCTCGCCCACGACCAAATCACGGGCCGTGCGGTCCGCGGCATCGGCGTATTCGTCGGCGAATCGCTCCAGCAACCGCAGGAACAAGTCCCGATTATGACTCAGGGTCGCGGCGGCCCGCTCCCGATCGATGCCGACAATGTCGGGGAACGTGTCAGCCGCGTGCTGGCCGGTGACCGGCGCAGCCCCTGGGGTTGGCTCAGCAAGCGCCGCGGCAGTGACGGCCGCGGGCGCCGACGGCCTAGGTTTGACCCATTTCAGCAACAGCGCCGCCATCTGCTCCAGGTCGAATGGTTTGGGCAGGATGGCATTCACGCCGGCGGCACGCGCCGCCTCCTGTCTTGCGGGCAACACGGTGGCGGTGAGCGCGATGACGGGCAACTCGGTCAAACCAAGCTCACCGCGGATCAGGCGGGTGGCCATGAGGCCATCCATGATCGGCATCCGCAGGTCCATCAGCACGGCATCGAATTCCCGCCAGCCCGTCTTGAGAATCCGCACGGCCTGCTGACCGTCTGCGGCCAGGGTGGCGGTCGCGCCTTCCAGCGCCAGCGCCCGCTCGACGAGATCCCGGTTCATAGCGCTGTCATCGACCACCAGGAAATGTGTGCCGCTCAGGCGGGGCCCGGCAGACGGTGGTAACACTGGGCCCGCGGTTGCGGCCGACAACCCCGCCTCATCCCCGGCCACCCGCGCAAACGGCAACTCGAACCAGAAGAGACTGCCCTCGCCAGGGAGGCTCTCCACGCCGATCTCACCCCCCATCAGCGCCACCAGACGCTTGGCGATGGAGAGCCCAAGCCCGGTGCCGCCGAAGCGCCGTGCAATGCCCTCCTCGGCCTGGGTGAAGGGGGTGAAGAGCCGCGTGAGCGCCTCCGGCGGGATGCCGATGCCGGTGTCGCGCACCGCGAAGCGCAGGCGCACGGCCGCCGGGTCGCTGTGCAGCGTGTGTACCGACAGGGTCACCTGTCCCTGTTCGGTGAACTTGACGGCGTTGCCGAGCAGATTGACCACGACCTGCTCCAAGCGCAGCGCATCGCCCAGCAGCAGGCCCAGTGGCTGCGGCGGCGCCACCAGACCCAGCGCGAGCCCCTTGGCCTGGGCGGCCGGCCCCATCAGACCCTTGAGCTTGTCCAGCAGGCTCAACAGGTCGAAGGGGCCTGGCGCGACGCGCAACTGACCAGCCTCGATCTTGGAGAAGTCGAGGATGTCGTTGATGATGCAGAGCAGCGACTGGCCGGCGGTCTGAATGAGCCCGACCAGCTCGTGCTGGTTGGCCGTGAGCGGCTCGCGGTTCAGCACCTGGGCCAGGCCGAGCACACCGTTGAGCGGGGTGCGGATCTCGTGGCTCATCTGCGCCAGAAACTCGCTCTTGGCGCGGCTGGCGGTCTCGGCGACCGCGCAGGCCTGCTGAAGCTCGCGCTCATAGCGCTTGCGTTCCGCGATGTTACGGGCCACCTCCAGTATTTCAAACACCTGGCCATGGGCGTCGTAAATGGGGGTGGCCGTGACCTCGGTCCAGACCGTGGCGCCGCCCTTACACCACATCTCAAGCTCACCGCGGAACTCCTCCACTGGCCGCCCGGCGTCCCGATTGGCCAGGACTCGCCGGTAATACTGCACGGCAATGACGAGCGACTCAGGCGTGATGATATCGGCAGGCCGGTGCGTCATAGCCTCGGCCGCGGTATAGCCCCGCAGCTTCTCCACGGATGGACTCACATAGGTCATGACGCCTTCGATCGTCATGGTCGAGATGACATCGGTGGCATGATCGGCCAGCAGCCGGAAGCGCTCCTCACTCTCGCGCAGGACTACCTCAGTGCGTTTTCGCGTCGTCACGTCGGTCGCGATCCCCATTCTGACCTGGCACCCGCCCAATACAAGGCGCAATCACGCACGGAGGCCCTCCCCCTTAAGGTCCTTGGGTTTCCGCGACTTCCAGCGCCGCATCAAAACAAATCTCAAGTATCGCGTCGCGTTATCCGGCGCCGCGTGCCTGACTATTGGTCCAAGCGCGGAACTTGGCAATCACCTCAACGGAAACTGGCCGGCAGATATTGCGGTGGGCAGGTTGACGATCCGGTCCATTGCGTCGCGTTGGTATTAGGCGTCGGCGTGAGATACAGATCGCAGGCGCCACCAAGCCCGGTTCGCGTCCCATAGATACTCACCTTGATAACGCCGCCCGCAGTCACATCCAAACCGCTGACGACATTCGGTGTCTTTACGGTTGTTACGGTGGGCTGACTGGGGTCTGAAATGAAGCAGCCGGAGGCGGCGAGAGTGCCCGGCAATTGCCCCGTGTCAGTATAAGCCAGATAAACCGATCGCTTGCAGGCGTCCGCAAAAATGATGGCCTCGGACAGTCTGGCACGGATGGTATAGTTCTTATACGCAGGCATACCCAGCGTGGACAGAATGCCGACGATCGCCACGACGATCATTAATTCCAGGAGCGTGAATCCCTGCTGCCCCACGCCCAGTGGATAGGGAACGACGGCGGATTCGCGTTGATTTCGCATTAGGACATACCGATTGTTCCGCGGGCTGTGCAATCGCCGTATCGCCAATGCGCCGCAGCACTGCTGCGAACCCGAACTACCGGTTGCGATACGCGAATTATTGAGTGCCGCAATCCGGCATTTGCCGATCGCTTCCATCATTGCGGCCGGCTGCCGGGACCCAGACGCCCTGCGCGGCAACTCGGCCACGAGCAGTAGCGCGAGGAGCATAAACTGTCAAGTGTCCTGGTTCAAGCGTCGTGAAGGGTTCAAATCCGAAGGGGTGGGGAGGCCAAGTGCGTCACTGTTCAACGGACTCTCAACCCGGCAGGTTCGCGGAGACCCTGTACCCAGGGCTGCGACGGAGGCGGCATCGGTGCCCCACCGCGTCGCCCCTCAGTACAGCCACTCCTCGTGCCCCAGCGGCAGGCCATTGAGAATGCTCCGATACTGCTGCCACTGCCGCATGTTCGCATCCAGCAGTGCGATGAACCGGGCGTTGTGATGTCACTCCAGCAGGTGTGCCAGTTCGTGGACGATGATGTACTCAAGGCACCGCACCGGCTTCTTAGCCAACTCGGTGTCGAGGCGGATCGTCCGGGACGCGGGGTTGCAGCCGCCCCACCGGGTCTTCATGCGCTGGACAAAGACCCGCTCCACCCGTACCCCGAGGACGCCTTCCCACTGTGCGAGCAACCCGAAGGCGGCCTACTTGAGCTGCTGCCGGTACCATGAGGCCAGGATGTCCTGCCGTTTCTCCTGCGTGGTCCCCGGCCGGACCCTCAGGATCAGTGTGCGGTGCTTGATCTGCACGGACGCGGCGGCGTCTGCCTCGATCACCTGCAACAGATAGCGCCGACCCCAGAGGTAGTGACTCTCACGGTCCAACAGTTCGCGGGGCGTTTCCCGCACCTGCTCGCGCAGCTTGCGCTGTTGCTGCTTGGTCCAGGCCAGCCTGGAGACGGCGTAGACGCGCAGGCTGTCCAGGTTCATGCGCGACGGGGCCGCGATCCGCACCCGGCCATCCGGCCATCCGGCGGATAGACGCTGAGATGAATATTCTTGATGTCCTTGAAGACGACATCCACCGCAATGTCGCCAAGGTAAAACGCGGCGGCCATCAGTAGTCGGTCTGCGCCTTGATGATCAGAAACAGGCGCTCGACCTCCGCTATATCCTGCAACACGCCATAGAGCGCCTGCTTGATCACCAGTTCACGCGCCTGGCCCCCCGCCAACCATCGGGGCGGACTGCCCTCACCACCTGATCGCTCTTGAGCGAAAACGCCAGGGCTGCACCACCGGATGCGACATACGCCTCGGGGTCTTCAGCCACGGCCGGATCGGCAATCGGCCCTGGACCGCATGGCTTCAGGTTCTTGTAAACGGCGCGCCTACCGGGCGTATCCAGCGCCGCGGGCGTGTCCGGTGGTTGCCCGGCGGCCACCCGCTTCGCCAGTTCGGCGATACGCTGAAGGTACTGCTCATACTCGATGGCCCGCGCCTTGCGCAGCTCGATAATCTCCTGCAACTGCGCAGACATCTTGGCGTAGAAGGCCGGATCGGTCAGCTGCTCCTTGATGATCTTGCGGCGGACGTTGTTCTCGATGGTCGCCGCGACCGCGTGCTTGTTGCCGTTCAGGCAGCCGAGCTGCGCGGCGATGGCATCGGCGATGCCGGTCTTCACGATCAATTCCAAGAGACCCAGGTTGTCGAAGGGCCAGATGGTGCGGGGCTCATCGGCCTCGATCTTATAGAGCGCGGTCCGCTGCGGCTCGCGCTCCTGTAGATCGGACGCCGCCTCGGTGTTGGCGCAGAAATAATGGATATGCTCCAGCCCACACTTGGGCAGCTCCACCGGCTCGCACAGCAGCACCAGGGCCTCCAGCGCGTCATCCAGGCGTTCCCTGCCCTTCTTGAGTCGATCCTTTAACAGCACCTCAGGGTCTGCCCCACCGGCGCTATGGTCCAACTCGGCAGTATAGACCGCGATGGCATTCTCCACCTTCTTGAAGAGGCCCTTATAGTCGACGATATAGCCGAAGTCCTTGTCATCGCCGTACAGCCGGTTGGTGCGGCAGATGGCCTGGAACAGGCCGTGGTCCTGCATGGACTTGTCGATATAGAGCCAGGTGCAGGGCGGTGCGTCGAAGCCGGTGAGCAGCTTGTCCACCACCACCAGCAGCTTCATGTTGGCCGGCTCCCTGGTGAACAGCACCTTGGCCTGCGCCTCATAGGTCTCGGTCTTGGTCATGCCCGGCTTGGCGTCAACCGCCTTGAGCTTGCCACTCTGAGTGCGGTGGCACTCGTCCACGAACACAAAGACCTCGCCCACCGTTTGGCTCGGCTGGGCCTCCAGGTCCGTGATGAAGGCTTCGAAGTCGTCGACATCGCGGCGGCCGAACTTGTGCACCAGCGAGCACAGCAGCCGCGGCGCGGCCTGACCGAGCTGGTGCATCAGGTCGCGCCCGCTGCTGGTGCGGTAGATCGCCTCACCGGCCTCGGTGAAGACGCCCTCGATCTGCGCGTCCAGTTCGTCGCGGTCCGTGATGATGACCACCCGGGCGTTGGGATGGTTCTCCAGAAACCAGCGGGCGAGCAGTACCATGACGATACTCTTGCCGCTACCCTGGGTGTGCCAGATGATGCCGCCCTGCCTCAGGAGCACATGCCGCTGGGCCGCCGTAACCCCGATCTTGATGCCCCGCCATCGAACAGCACAAAGTCGTGCCTCAGCTCGATCAAGCGGCGCTTATCGCAAATCTTGAGCAGATACTTGTCGAGTTTGAAGCGGTTGTCGTCCGCCTCGTCCTCCGTCCACTTGGGAAAGTATTTCTCCGGCGTCTCCGTGGTATCGTATTTCAGCCCCTCTGAATCGTTACCGGCGAAGACGAACTGCACTGTGCTGTAGAACCAGGCATTGAACTCCGGCCGCTGGTTCGAGAGGCTCTGGCGGATACTGTCACCAATCGACACGCGACTGTTCTTCAGCTCCAGGGTGCCGATGGCGATGCCGTTCACATAGATCACGGCGTCCGGCCGCCGCTCGTAGTTGCCCTTGAGCGTCACCTCCTCGGCGATAGCGAAGTCGTTTTGCTCGGGCCGTTTCCAATCGATGAGGTGGACGGTCTCGGTGACCTTGCCCGCCTCAATCTTCACCGGCACGCTATAGCGCAGCAACTTGTAGACCGCCTGGTTGTTACCGTAGAGGGTGCGGTTGTGGTTGCCCGCCTCGGTCCACAGCTTGTGCAGCGCCACCGCGATCCGCGCCGGCGTATAGCCGCTCTTGTTCAGCCAGGCCGAGACCAGGCCCTCGTCGATATTGCTGTTACCGACGCGGTCGGTCCAGTCGCCCAGGTAGCGATAGCCCAGCTCGTCGCGGAACAGGGCGATGACGCGGTCCTGGGTGGCGCGTTCGGGTTGGCCGACAGTCGACATCACAATGACTCCTGGTGAAGATGCTCAGCCTTGGAGACGTTATAGTGCTACTAAAGCGCATCAGCCGGCGAAAAGCCCCATGGAAACAAAACCCACGCAGAAGCCACCCAGCCGGAAGGCGATCATCCGCGCCGTGGCCAGCTCGACCGCCATTGAGACCGGCCAGAGCATTGCGCAGCTCGAACGCATGCTACGCAAGAAGACCAGCAAGTTCCGTCACATCGCACTGGCTGACTGAGTGAGCGCTGATTCCCACGCGCCGCGTGGGAACCAGCCCGGGCGCGCCGCGCCCGGCCCGCACCGCGGCGCGGTGCAACTGCATTCCCACGCGGCGCGTGGGAACGAGAGGAAAGGACCTCGTAGCGCTTGAAATCGCTGCGACTCACTTCGAGCTTGCTCATTTCTGAGAGGTCCAGATAACCATCCTGAACATTGGCGACGCGAAGGTAGTAAACGAAAATTGAATTGGTGAGCTTTCTATTGGAATTCTTAGCAACACCAGACCTAACTTCGGCTGCTTGCTTCAGCGACTTTACCTCCCAGCTTTCCGGGATCACCCTCACTTCGGTCCGTTTGTAGCCGGAGCTATCTGCAAACGCTATTAGGCGCTTCTTGCCGGTGAGCAATTCCTGCATCGTGCCTTGCTTGAGCTGGCGCTTCTTGGCAAGGAGCTGGGCCAATGATTCGATGAAGGCATCCGCTTCACTCAGCCCCTTGGCGATGGCGCGCTGCTCGGATAAGGGAGGGCAAGGAAGCAAATGGGGGCGCAACTTCTCAAGGTTGATGTTGAGCTGTGCGTTATGCGTTGCAATGCCCTCAAACGCTGTTTTCCGTTTAGCTCGCTCATATGAGAGCCATATCGCATCGACCGACTTGGTCGGGGTGATAGCAACAAGGCTGTCAGGACAAGCGGTGTCGAAATCCGCAAAGCCAACGTCGCCAATATTGGCGGCAATGGTGAAAAACAGCGTCCCCCGCGGGAACAGCTTACTCACCTTGAGGCCCTCCGAATTTAGTGTCTGAGAGTAGGTTGTGATCCGTCCCTCCGCGTTTGTGACATCGCCGGTTTGGATAAACGGAATGTCTCCCCCGTAATATTTTGGATCATTGCGTGGACGAGCAGTGAACTTGCCACGTTCAATTTTCGCCAGGTTTTCAAATGGTTCAATCTCCCAATCCGCTGGAATTACCCCAACCTCGGCCTTCTTGTACCCTACTGGGATCTCACTCATCGCAACCCCCGGGCGTCCGTAGGGGCGGGTTTCAAACCCGCCCCTACGCCGGCATCGCCGTGGTCATGGGGTTTCAGACCCGCCACCACATCGGCGCCGCGATGGCAGTGATCGGGTGTGAAGCCCGCGGCGACGATGGCGGTATCGACAACCGGCGCATTGTCAGGGTGGAGGCTGTCTTCGGACCAGCGGCGCGGGTTGTCGATGACATATTCGGCGATACGGGTGTAATCCGCCTCACTGCGGATGATGTGTTCATAATAGTTGCGTTGCCAGACCGAGGTACCCGGCGTTTGGCGGATCTCGTTGATCCGGCGGGCAGAGAAGGTCTTGAATGCCCGGACGATCTCGGGCAAGGCATAACGTTTCGTAGGGGCGGGTTTCAAACCCGCCCGTACGGCGGGTTTGAAATCCGCCCCGATGTCGGCCAGGACGATAATCCCATGGACATGATTGGGCATGACGACGAATTGGTCGAGACTGACGTGCGGATAATGGTTGGGCAGATCGCTCCAGGCCCGCGCAACCAGTGCGCTATATCGATTCGACACCAACAGACCATCGACCACCTCGCCAAACAGGCAGAGGCGATCTTGCACGCAGATGGTAACGAAATAGGCCCCGGCCTGAGCATAGTCATAGCCTTTCAGGCGCATGGGGCCGCGATGCCCGATCGCTGTTGCCATGGTCATAAGGCGAACCCCATCCGCTCCAGATGCCGATTTACCTTGCCCTCCAGCTCCGAAACCCGCCCGGTCAGCCGCGGCATCGGCGTCTCGTAGCGCTCGGCCAGTTCCTTGACCCGCTGGGTCAGTAGCCGGCGACGATCAGGGCCTTGGGGATCAGGTCGCAGGTCCAGCCCTTGTCCTTGTCCTTGCGCTTGCCCTTCTTGTCGGTCTCGATAACGCGATAGGTCTCGGCCTTCCAGCCGTCGGCGGCGATCAGATAGAGGTCGTCCTGCAGGGTCTCGGCCCAATAGTCCTGTAGGTACTGGTAGATGTGGTAGGGGTCGATGAGCGGCTTGTCCTTGTAGTGTGCCAGCAAGCCCTCGGAGAGCCCCAGACGATGACCGCTTTCGGGTGGCAGCCGGCCGCGAGTGCCTTAAGTGCGGCGGCACTCTGCGCCTGCCAGGCAACGAAATGGGTCTGCATCCCACTGATGAAGGCGGCGAACTCGGGGTGCTCATAGATGGCGGTCTTGATGGCCGGTTTTGCCACGCCGAGGTCCAGATAACCGGGGCGGTTGGGACTGAACAGGGCCTACCGCAGCTGCGGGCAGGCCGCCCAACAGGGGGCCAGCGCATCGACATCGGCGGCGCGGATGTCGCCTTGCAGGTGGCCGGCGATGTCCTGGAGGTCCTCCGGCTGCTGGCTGTCGATGTAGCGCGGCAGGTTGAGGTTGAAGTCGTTGCGTTCGATCTCTTCGATGCCGACCAGGCGCGCGTAACGGGGGACTTCGAGCCGGCGGGTGAAGCAGTCCACGATCTTGTGGATGCCCTGGGCGCGCAGCCGGTTATTGGGGCCGTCCTTCATGAAACCGCCGCTGGCGTCGATCATGAAAATCCCCTTGCGCGCCGCAGCGTCCTTCTTGTCGATGACGACTAGTCCTTGTACTGGCTGGTATCCATGCCGCCGCGCAGCTCATCGCAGCTGGACCAGAGGGAGAAGTGGAGTTCGGACTTCTTCAGGGCCATGGACGGGTTTTTTGTGGGTGGGGCGCAGGCACACTGGGAGCCAGGCGACCGCCCCGGAACGCCTCAGGGACGGGCGAGCCCCGCGGCGGTGCGCCTGACCGGGTCCGCCAATCATACCCGTCGTCGCCGCCCCCTCCTGTCCGGCGACAAAACCAATTCTGAGCATTTGCTGACAGGCCCGCTCAGGTCCTGTCTAACCGCCCTCCTGCATGCTGTGCCCAAGGTCGCGATCGAGCGACCAGAGTAACCCAACACAGTGTCAGGAGTCTCAGACCATGTATAGCTTCCCGATCCACTGCCGTAGCGCGCGTATTGCTTCGCAGACCCAGACCGCGTCGGCGGCAACCATCGGTATCCAGTGCGTGAAGGGCGCACGCAGCCTCAATAAGCGCTTCGAGCCCCTCCAGGCCACCGCCCGCAACAGTATCGAAGAGCTGATGTTCGCCGACCTGATCGGGCGCGCCATCAACGATAACTCGTCGCAACTGTATCGCGGCGCTTGAGCGTGCTGCTGGACGAGGAGGACATCCATGCAAACGTTAGCTGGCTATCGTCGCGTCCCGATCGATGACGACCCACGGGTTCAGGCGATGGCCTGGGCGTTCCTCAATGGCCTGGGAGCGCCGGCGTGGCGAGCCGCCCCCGGCTCTCCTGCGCAAGAATTGCTAAAAGCACTTGCTGAACAACGGCAACTTGAATTTCAACGCCGGTTACCAGGCCCTTTGACCAAGCAGCCATAACAGAGCGAGACGGCCCGCGCGATCTTCGCCCGACAGCCACGCGTACGTCAGCCTTGATCATCGTTGCCGCCGGGCCATTGTATTCTGTCTGGCTATGGTAGCTGAGAGGTTGCCATTCCCGGCCAGCATTCCTGCGTCCTGGCCGGAATGCTGGCTCGCCGTTGACCGCAGCGACGCTCAAGGCCGGAGATAGTTCCGCGGGCCTCTACCGAAACTGACGTTAGTCCAGACGCGAGGCCGGTCCGGGCACGCGGCGCACCCGTCAGTATTTCATAACCAAGATCACCGGCCCAGGACCGCCCTCCAACCTCCGCGAGCGGGCAGCACTAAGTTAATATCAACGAAGTTTGCCGTGACCGTTGGTGCCGAAGTGATAGCGGTCAAGGCGCAGGTGCCCCGGCCTTGAGTCGCACAGCCACCAACCCAACCGGCAAACAAATAACCGGCGTTGGTTGTAGCGGTACAGGTACTATTTTCACCGATGCTGACGGGATTTGGATCGCAAACCACCGCACCAGCGACAGTGGGACTTGCCGTCGTGGTGATGGCGTACATGGCCTTGCTATCGACCAGCTTTGCGATACCAAAGCGCCATGCCGAATCGATCACCCCAAAGGCTCCACCAGCGAAGGTGTTGTAGACGCCAGCCACCGGGGAGGTCACCAGTATCGCATTGATTGCGCCGGCTGCAGATGAGTTGAATGAATTGTCGCGTGCGCCATTGGGCAGGAGGCGTACGATCCCGTTGAAGATCGAGCCACCCTCGATCAACTGGATGTCACCGCCCACGAGGACGCGACCATCGGGTTGCAGATAGACTGCCGAGTAGGCGCTTGATCCTTGATCGAGAAAAGGGGTTACGAATCGCGTGTCTACCGTGCCGTCTGCGTTCAGCCGTGCAACGGTCGGCCTGCTAATGGCGTCGACGCTAGAAAAGCGGCCGGCAATGAGTATCTTGCCGTCTGCCTGTACTGCGATTGAAAAGATCTCACTGCGGAAATTGAAAACCGTGAAGGAGGGCGAGTGGAAGCTCGAATCCAGCGAACCGTTAGCGTTCAGTCGCACAATATTCTGACGCGTTTCACCAGCGAAGGTCGAGAATGAGCCCGCGACGAGGATATTTCCATCCGGCTGTACTGCCACCGCATTGACCCGATCAAATTCGTAGTCTGGCTGCTGTGCGTTGGAAATGCCGCCTCCTGGGTTGAATGTGTCGTCGACGGACAGGTTTGCGTTCAAACGATGGATCCCCGGCTTGTTATAGCTGCCGACCACGATCTTATCCCCGGGATACCAGGCCAGCGCCGTCGCATTCCACACGTAGGCACCGGCTTCAACGGTACCTGAAGGCCCAAGCAGTGCGACATCCCGATAGTCCACGTTGGCGATGCGATAAAATGAACCACCGATGATGATCTTCCCGTCACTGCGGCTCAACACGGCGTTGATCGGCCCGCCGACGGTGGCAGGTGGCGTTAGGCTCGCATCCAGAGTGCCATTCGTGTTCAGGCGGGTGAGTTTGCTCTGAGGCACGCCGTCGACCAGCCAGAAGTCTCCAGCCACCAGGATGCGGCCGTCCGCTTGGAGCGCGAGGGACCTGACATCGGGGATTGCACCGGCGATCGGACGGTAAGTCGGGTCCAACTGGAAGTTGGTTCCGGAAAGAAGACAGACGCCAGCATAAATGCCGGTGTCGATGGGGTCATCGCGTTGGGTGAAACTGCCGACCGCCACCACAGTTCCGTCGCTCCGCAATGCCAGACCCCAAACGTCGGTGGGCTTGCCGCTAAAGGCCACGTAATTGACAAAGGCACCATCGACGCTCAAAGCGTAGACCTGCGCGTTGTGATCGGTTGGATAGCCGTTGAAATACATGACGGGATACCAGCCGCCGACGATGATGCTGCCGGCGAGCGGTAAAAGACTGGTCACCTCATCCAGGTAGCCACGAACGAAGGGGGTAAAGGCGCTCTCGATTTCGCCGATGTCGCTGAAACGCGCCATCTTCGGCGCACTTACTCCACCAGCCATAGTGAAGCGCCCGCCGATCAGGACCCGGTTATCGTCTTGCACCGCGAGCGCCGACAATCCGCCGCCAGATACACCCGGCCCGAATGCAGTCGCATCGACCGCGCCGGTTGACGTGAGACGGGCAATACCGCCTTTAGTCACACCGCCGACGGCCGTGAAGCCCCCACCAATGATAAGGTGGCCTGAAGATTGGCGTGCGACATGCGTCACCACGCCGTTGGCGCCGCCGACCGGATCGAAAGTGGCGTCGACGGTGCCGTCAGTATTCAGCCGTGTAATGTGGTTGTAGGGATACGTGAAGTCCCCTCCCACAACAATCTTCCCCCCGGGCTCGACCAGGATGGTTCTGACGATGCCATTCAGACCATACGAGCTGTTGGATCCCCAGACGTATCCGCCAGCGTCCAAGCTATTATCCCAGGACCCGTCGGCGTTAAGGCGAAAGAGGTAGTTTTGCGAGCCTGAATAACCGTACCACGCGATCTCTCCCCCGATGAGAATCTTGCCGTCGCTCTGCACCGCAACGGCGTAAGTCTTGTTTATTATTAGCTCGGGCGCTAAGTGGAAGGTGGTGTCGAGCGAGCCGTCTGCGTTGAGCCTCGCAATGCCATCCGCGGCTCCACCGTTCATGGAGACTCCATCGCCGAACACAATGACTTTGCCGTTGGACAGCGCAATTACCCCATTTACCGACGCCCGGCCTGCCAAGGTTGGTTTATACTCGGTGTCGAGGATCGTCGTAGCGGACGCGAATAAGGTGAGGGAGAAAAAGACTGTTAACCCAAACGCGACCTTCATGAAAAAGCGATTCCATGCGGAATCGCGTTGAGGTTCGGTTGTGTTCGGAGACATGGTGACAACTCCAGCGGGCAGAATTTGGTGAGGCAACCAACCCATGGTGAGGTCAGGAGATTCACGTGAATATTCTAACGGTCGCGAAGTGCGATCATCGGCTTACTAGCATGGCTAGCCAGGAAACCTCACCCTATGGCGGCTGGTGTTGGCGTGGATTTTGGTGCCGTCGCGGCTGATGCTGTCGAAGCGCCTGAGTTGATTCGCGCGATCTCCAGCAGCTGCAAGAATACCGCCTCGAAGTCCTTGCGAAACGCCGCCGGAAGATGGCCAAGGTGTCCTGATCGGGATTGCTGTTGCAGACGAGGTAGCGAAGAAACGCCAACGCGCGTAGTCCCCCCGCTCGATCTTGCGGCTAGAATTACAGGCGTGATGAGGTAGACTTTCATAGTATACTAAAGGCGCTGCTGGGTAACGCGAAAATCAGCAATTCTCATTATGGCAAACTCAGACTGTTTTCGGCTGTTGCGGGAAGGCTGTTCAACATGAAGGCCGTCAGCGCGAGGAGCAACTCCCGCCCGGACGGGTTGCCGTGCGGCGCGACGGCCGGAATGACGACCAAGGCCCTCGCACGAATGACGGCCGCCACGCCAGACAGGTCTGACGCGCGAGGACGGCCGAACTGTTTCGTGCTGGCCGCGACAACCTCACCGAAGTGACCGGGATAGAGTCAGACGAAAAATCCGACGAAATACCTACGCAGGGTAGCGGACTGGATCAGGCTCATGATTCAGACCCACGTGCGCCGGGCTTTAGGCGGCGGCAGAGACGGTGGCGGGCCATCGACGGGCATCCAGCCGCCGCCAGATGGTTGATGATGCACAACAGCAGCGGGGGCGTTCGATGAGCGGCTTGATGGATGGATTCTGCACGCTTCGCACCTGGCCCGCGCTGGCCGGGTTGATCCTGGCGCTCGCGACCGGCACGGCGACCGGGACCATGGTCGTCGTGGTGCAGATGGAGACCGACCTGGCGGTCGCTCAGACGCCGGTCCCGAGTCCGGTGGTATCCGGTGCGCCGCTGACCTACGGTATCACGGTGACCAACATGGGGCAGGCGGCGGCGCGGGACGTGCGGGTCGAAGACCGCCTGCCCGCGGGCAGCGTGTTCGTCTCGGCGACCGGGACCGGTTGGGGGTGTATCGAGGCGGGCGGGGTCGTGAGCTGCTACCGCGATGCGCTAGCCGCCGGTGCCGCCGCCCCGATCAGCCTGGTAGTGACTGCCCCGGCGTCCTGTGACATCCTCTCCAATCAGGTCGCGGTCACTGCCGGGACCCCGGATGGCGATGCGGACAACAATGTCAGTGTTGCCGCCACGCCTTGTGCCGTGCCAACTTATGCGCTAAAGCTGAACAAGGCTGGCACTGGGTGGGGTACGGTCAGCGGCGGCGGCACCTTCGCGACGGGCGCCCCCGTCACCCTCAACGCGACGGCGGAGCCCGGCAGCACCTTCCTGGCGTGGAGTGGCGACTGCACCGGCGCCAGTTGATTACTGAGCGACGTCACCGCGGCCAAGTCCGTCGCGGCGACCTATGTCGATACGGCGTTTTACTGCCCAGCCGCGGCGGTTGGCGGGTCACCCTGGGGCGATGAGCGCGGCGTGGGGCGGCCTTGATCATCAGGCCGGGACCCGATGGGAGCGGCTTCAGCCGCGACGCAACCTGCCGTCTCGGACGGATATCATGTCCCGCCGGACGGACGAAGGCGGCGGGAGTGACGCCCGCACCAATCGCCGCCGGACGGGGTGCTCTGATCCAACGCGGACGCAGGCCCGCATCAAGCCCGCCGATGCGGCCGGGACCGGACATGTCTGGCTCCGTCGGGACGTGCATCGGCCCGGTATTCGCCCAGGGCCCAAACGAAAAGGGCTTAGCCTCGCGGCTAAGCCCTTCTTGTTTGGCTGGGGGACTAGGATTCGAACCTAGGTTGACGGAGTCAGAGTCCGTAGTCCTGCCGCTGGACGATCCCCCAATAAACTGTTCGGCGACCGGCGGGGTATGCGGCTACGCGACACCCGCCAGAAGCCCTCCAGCGCGCTAGCGCTTGGAGTACTGCGGACGCTTGCGCGCCTTGTGCAGACCGACCTTCTTACGTTCCACTTCACGGGCGTCGCGGGTCAGGAACCCGGCGCGGCGCAGCGGGGAGCGTAGCTCTTCATTATAACTGACCAGGGCGCGGGCGATACCGTGGCGAATGGCACCGGCCTGGCCGCTGTTACCACCGCCGACGACGGTGGCCATGATGTCGACCCGGCCCAACAGGCCGCAGGTCTCCAGTGGCTGACGGACCACCATACGGGCGGTTTCCCGGCCGAAGAAGTGGTCGAGGGTGCGACCGTTGACCGTAATCGCGCCTGAACCCGTGGTCAGGAAGACCCGGGCGGCGGAGGTCTTGCGGCGGCCGGTGGCGTATTGAGTCTCCGACATGGATGCTGTTCCTGGGCTAGCAGTCGAGTTCAAGGGTTTGTGGTTGTTGGGCCTGATGGCCGTGCTCGGGCCCACCATAGACGCGCAACTTGCGGAACATGGCACGACCCAGGGGGCCGCGGGGCAACATGCCCTTGACCGCAATCTCAATGGCGCGCTCCGGGGCGTGGTCCAGAAGCTTGCCCAGACTCATGGACTTGAGGTGTCCTACATAGCCGGTGTGGCGGTAGTACATCTTATCCGCGAGTTTGTTGCCGGTCACGCGAACCTTACCGGCGTTGACCACGACGATATAGTCACCCGTGTCCACATGGGGGGTGTATTGGGGCTTGTGCTTGCCGCGCAAGCGCAGCGCAAGCTCAGTGGCCAGCCGGCCGAGCGTCTTATTCTCGGCGTCCACCAAAAACCAGGCACGGCGTACCTCTGCCGGTTTGGTGCTCACAGTCGTCGTCATGATCCGTTATCCCCGTACCGAGTCCGCGTGCGCCCCGGCCCGGATACCCCACAAGGGGTGCCGGTGGGAATGCGGCGGGTCTTTAAGTTCGTTAGAGCTAAAGCGCGAAAGACCGCGAACTATACGGGAGGCGGCGCCTCAACGCAACCCCTCGCAAGAGATCTGCGGCATCCCGGCGTTGCCAGCAAGGTGCTGACCATGAGCGGGATCCTTGAAACCGATGAACCAGAGGCCACGAAGCCAATTTCAAAAACCGCGCCAGCCGCTGGAAAATGGACAGGATTAACAAGATTCTTCAGGATTTACAGGATAACAAGGTCGCGCTTCAAACCAACGACAATCCTGTTGATCCTGCGAAATCCTGTTAATCCTGTCCACTTATTCTCAGCCCGCTCAAACCGCGCCGCATGCTTGGACATTTCCGCGTCCAGACGCCCCTCAGCCCGGCAACTGCAAGCGCGTGACGACCCGACCCGCGATCAGGTGTTCGGTCAGGATCTCCTCCAAATCGTCCTGATTGGCGTAGGTATACCAGACCGCCTCCGGGTAGACGACCACCACCGGCCCTTCGGCACAGCGGTTCAGACAACCGGCGGTGTTGATCCGCACGCCGCCCGGACCGGCCAGGTCCAGTTCTTTGGTGCGGCGCTTCAGATAGTCGCGCAGGTCCGCGGCTCCGCTGCGGCCGCAGCAACGCCGGCCGTCCTCACGCTGGTTGGTACAGAAAAAGACGTGATGCCGGTAGTAGGACATCGGAATCCTCCGTTGCTTAGGTGGCGCGGGCGGCGCCCGCCGCGAGAGGTTACCATGTCCGCACCGGCGCGTCGGCAGACGGGGCGCTCCGGCGCAACTCCCGGCCGCTCTGCCACCAGGATCGACGTGTCCCCAGACCAACTCCTTACCCTCGCCGACCAGTGCGTCAAGTGCGGGCTGTGCCTGCCGCACTGCCCGACTTTCATGCAGCTGCGGAACGAGGCCGATTCGCCGCGCGGGCGCATCGCCCTGATCCAGGGCTGGGCCAGCGGTGAACTCGCCATGAGCCCGACCCTGGCCGGGCACCTGGGCGGCTGTCTGGGCTGCCGCGCCTGCGAGGACGCCTGTCCCTCGCTGGTCGCCTATGGCCAACTCATCGATGGTGCCAAGGCGGCACGCCTGCGCGCGTCGCCCGCCTGGCGCCAGGCCTGGCGGCGGCTCTGGTTGGGGCGGCTCGCCGATGCCCACTTCACCGGGGCACTGGCCCGCGCGGCGGCGCTTTATGAGCGCACGGGGGTCGCCCGGCTGGCGCAACGCTGCGGGCTCGCCGGGCTGCGGGGACTGCGGCCACTGCATCGGCTGGCCCGGGCGATCACCAAGACCGCCGCGCCGGTACCCGGCAGCAGCGACGCATCGGCAGACGTGGAACTCTTCGTCGGCTGCATGGGGGGGCTGGCCCAGGGGCGCGCCGTGGCCGCCGCCCGCACCCTGCTCGGGCGGCTCGGCCTGCGGGTGCGGGTCCCATCGGCGCCGCGCTGTTGCGGCGCGCTGCACCAACACAATGGCCTGCCGGCCGATGGGCAGCGTCGAGGCGCGGCCTGCGCCCGGCACCGGGGTGATCCACCCCTGGTGGGACTGGCCAGCGCCTGTGTCGCCGAACTGCGCGCGGCGCCGGGCAGCGCGGACACCCAAGAGTTCTGTGACTGGCTCGATCGACTACCGACCCTCAATGGGCTCGGATTTCGGCCACTGGAGCGCCTGGTACTGGTTCATGAGCCCTGCTCCCAACGCCAGCTGCTGGGGGGCAACGCGGCGGTGTACCGGTTGCTCGCGCGCATCCCGGGGCTCACCGCCCAACCGCTCCCGGGCAATCAGACCTGTTGCGGCGGCGCCGGGACCTATCCGCTCCAGCAACCGGAGTTGGCCGACGCCCTGGTCGCTGAGAAGCTCGCCGGGTTGACCGCGGGGTCACCCGACCTGATCGTCACCACCAATCCCGGCTGCGCCCTGCACCTGATCGCCGGTCTGCGGGAGGCCGCGCTGGCCATCGAGGTCTGTCACCCGGTGGAACTGTTGGCAAGACAGATCAAGTGATGCACAGTATCGGTTGCATCAATCCTCGCCACCGCCCAAAATCGCCCTCCCAAGACCACTCGACACCCCAGGCACCCCCATGACGAACCGCCACTACACCCCGGTGGACCGGCTGATCCAGAACGCCGACCTGGCGCTGCGTACCCTCTTCGGTCGCCCCCGGGGCACCGACCGCCCCTACCCGGCAAGAGCCCTGGACGAGGTAGCGCTGGGGGAGCAAGAGCGCCGACACGTTGCCGCCCTGATGCGCATCAACCACACGGGTGAGGTCTGCGCCCAGGCCCTCTACCAGGGTCAGGCACTCACGGCACACCTGCCGGAGACGCGCCAGCGCATGGAGCGCTCGGCACGCGAGGAGAACGACCATCTGGCCTGGTGCGCCGCCCGGATCGAGGAATTGGGGGACCGCCGCAGCCTGCTGAACCCGCTCTTTTACGCCGGGTCCTTTGCCATTGGCGCGGCGGCCGGGTGGGCCGGGGATCGCTGGAGCCTGGGGTTTGTGGTGGCGACTGAACATCAGGTCGAGGACCATCTGACCGACCACCTGGACCAGGTTCCGGAACGCGATGAGCGCACCCGCTCGATCCTCGAGCAAATGAAACTGGACGAGGTCCACCACGCCCAAGTGGCCAAGGCGGCGGGTGGAACGGAGTTGCCGGGGGGGCTGCGGACCGCCATGCGCCTGGCCTCGGGGGTCATGACGCGCAGCGTCTATTGGCTGTAGCGGCGAGCCGCTAGCCCATAAATTCGAGCTCCTGCACCATATTGCAGCCGTAGAAGATCTCCGAGAGCTCGCGGCGCAGGCATTTCTGGAGACGCTGGCGCTGCGGCCGGGTCAGGTCCTTCTCCTGGATGCAGAAAAGATAGTCGTCGAGCTGGAACTGCTTCAGTACCATCTTGGTGTGGAACAGGTTTTCCTGGTAAACGTTCACGTCCACCATCTGGTAGCGGTCCTTGGTGTCGCGCGACAGGTAGTTCTGGATGGAACTGATGTTGTGGTCGATGAAGTGCTTGCGCCCGGTGACGTCGCGGGTAAAACCGCGCACCCGGTAGTCCATGATCACGACGTCAGACTCGAAGGAGTGGATCAGATAATTGAGCGCACGCAGCGGCGAGATGCGCCCGCAGGTGGACACGTCGATATCGGCCCGGAAGGTGCTGATACCGGTGACCGGGTTGCTCTCCGGGTAGGTGTGGACCGTGATGTGGCTCTTGTCCAGGTGGGCCACGACGGCGTCCGGGAAGGGAGCGGACTTGGCGCGCGGTCCCGGCTTGGCGAAATTTTGCAGTTGCTCAGCGACCAGGGGCTCTTCGGAGATCAGCATGGTGACCGAGGCGCCCTGGGGGTCGTAATCCTGGTGGGCGACGTTGAGTATATTGGCGCCGATGATCTGTGCCACGTCGGTCAGGATGACGGTCAGGCGCTCGGCGTTGTAGGCCTCGTCGATATACTGGATGTAGGCCTCACGCTGGGCCTCGGAATCCGCGTAGCAGACGTCATAGATGTTGAAGCTCAGGGTTTTGGTCAGATTATTGAAGCCCTGCAGCTTCAGCTTCTTGATGCCGATCGGCATGATAGGGGACTCCTGTAGGCTCAACCGCGCATCGTAGCAGCCGCCGACGGCCAACCGCTACCACTAAGGTACCCGCCTCAGCGGCCCAATACCCCGGCATAGGCGGCCTGCCAGAGGCTTGGCCCGTGGCCATAGCGCAGCACCAGGGGCAGAGGGATCGCTCCCTGGGAGACCACCAGGTCGTGGAAATCGCGCTCGGCGAACCCGCCGCCATCCCCCGCCGCGTGTGAGTGGCGCGCCTGCTCCAGCAACTGCCAGCCAAGCACACCCGCCAGGGCCTCACCCGGGTGCCGGGCCAGCTGAACGAGGCGCGCGTCGGCCGCCGGACCCGCGAGCCCCTGTTGGCGCAGGCGCGCGAGCGCTCCATCGCCGTCGATCCGTCCGGTATGCAGGTCCAGATCGAGCCAGGCCAGCAGGAGCCGCTCGCGCTCCGCGGCCAGTCCCGGTCGGGCCCCGTCCCCCGGTGCGCGGCGAGGCAGGCGATGACCGAGGTAGAGGTGCCAACCCATCGCCAGCGAGACGTCGTTGGCGAGCCGCCGCGGCAGGCGGCGCGCGCGCTCCGGGTCGGTCACGGCGAAGTGGTGACGACCACCGCAGCCTTGCGCGAGCCGCTGGGCCGCGACCGGCTCCGGGGCGGCGGGCGGATCGGCCAAGGCCAGTTCGGCGCGTTCAAGCGCGCGCCTGATGGCCGCCTGACCGCGTCCCGGATCGCTGTCGAGTTCGCAATCGATGAAATGCAGTTCGCGCAACCGCAAACCCAGGTGCTCCCCCCCGCAGCCCAGCGCCCCCCGGGCGCGGGGGGCCAGGTCCTGCGTGAGACAGTGCTGATAGCCGGCCAGCGCCGCATCGGCGGCCTCAAGCTGCGCGTAAACACCAGCGTGCCCCTGGGCATACTGGTGCCACCAGGGGCCGCGCGCGAGCTCGCGCAGGGCGCGACGCACGCTATGCGCCTCATCGGCGGCAACGCGCAGCAGGGGCGCAGCCAAGCGCACCGCCGCCATCTGTAACCGCGCCTGGGCACGGCGCAGGTGTTGCGGGACCTCACTCAAGAGACGCGCCAGGGTGTCGCCCCGGGTATCGTCCAGGGCCTCAGCCGGCCCCCAGGTCAGCCACTGGAGCACAGCGCCCGGCAAACAGCGCCGGGGGTCAAGGTGATACCAATCGCAGTCACTGAGCTCCCAATGCTCGACCCGGGCGGCCCCGGCCAGCAATTCCCAATCCAATTGCCGATCGGCGTCCAGGGCGAGAAAATTGACCTCGTCGAGGCCCAGCAGCAGCTCCTCCAACCACCCTCGCAGGGCGGACAGGTCGTCGTCGTCCTGGGCCGGCAACAGCCGCCCGGTGACCGGGAGCCCGGCCTGCGGGGCCAGCTCCGGGTGATAATGGAGCCAGACCTCGTAGAACTCCGTGGTGAGTGCATCGAACTCGGCAACGTCAGGCATCGCGACACTCGAAGTCGTGGGTGATCGCGGCGGTCGCACCCAGCATGATGGACGCGGAGCAATATTTCTCGGCACTGAGTGTGATCGCGCGCGCCACCTGGCGCGGGTCGAGCCCGCGGCCGGTCACGATAAAATGGGCGTGGATGCGGGTAAAGACCTTGGGGTCGGTCGCGGCCCGGTCCGCCGTCAGCTCAACGACGCAGTCCGTCACCTCTTGGCGGGCCTTGCGCAGGATCAGCAGTACATCGAACTGGGTACAGCCGCCCATGCCGATCAACAGCATCTCCATGGGCCGCACCCCGACATTACGCCCGCCCAATTCCGGCGGGCCGTCCATGACCACACCATGCCCGGAGCCGGACTCACCCAACATGGCAACCCCATCGATCCACTTCACCCGCGCCTTCATCGAGACCCCCGCGACGATCACACCAGGACGCCTGATACCGAGGGCGCCACCCTTGGCGCGGGAGGCTACCATAGTTCGACCGGAGCAAGCGGCGTTCGACAAGGCCAACCACCTTGCCTAGAATCCGGCATCAAGCCCTACATCTTCACCCGCCACCTTGCCCACACCCATGACCATGCTGATCCACCCCCCAGAAGAACCGGTCTGGTTAAGGCCCTTCCTGTCGTTCTGTCACACCAAAGCCTACGATAAAAATGTGGACTTTATCCGTGTCGGCGAGCCGGCGGAGAGCCTCTATTATCTGATCGAGGGCTCAGTGGCCGCGGTCATTGAGGATGAGGACCGCCGTGAACTGATGTTGGCCTATATCAATAAGGGTGAGTTCATCGGCGAAATGGGGCTGTTCTTCCCCCAGAACACCCGCAGCGTCATCGTGCGCACCCGCGTCAAGTGCAAGGTCGCGGAGATCTCCTATGTGCGCCTGGACCGGCTGCTCGACACTGAACTGAAGGACGTCGCCAAGCCATTCCTCTATGCCATCGGCTTTCAACTGTCGCAGCGCCTGCGCCAGACCAGCTCCAAGGTCGGGCACCTGGCCTTCCTCGACGTGACCGGACGCATCGCCAGCACCCTGCTGGATCTGTGCAAACAACCGGATGCCGTGACCCACCCGGACGGGATGCAGATCCGCGTCACCCGCCAGGAGCTCGGACGCTTGGTCGGCTGCTCGCGGGAGATGGCCGGGCGGGTACTCAAGAGCCGGGAGGAGCAGGGGCTGGCGAGCGTGAAAGGGCAAACCG
>CAILVI010000374.1 GCA_903837595.1 uncultured Thiodictyon sp. | reverse complement strand
CCAGCGCCCGCCGCTCCGGCCGCCGCGCCCGCCCCCGCCGCGCCCACTCCCGAGCGCGCCCCGGGCGAGGCCGAGCGCCGCCCGGCCCCGGTGAATTTGCGCCCGGCGGACCTGGCCGCCATCGCCCCCGGCCGCAAGGCCCACGCCAGCCCCTCGGTGCGGCGCTTCGCCCGGGAACTGGGCGTCGAGCTGACCCTGGTCAAGGGGTCGGGACCCAAGAACCGCATCCTCAAAGAGGACGTCCAGGGCTACGTCAAACGCACCCTGGCCCAGGGGA
Organism: uncultured Thiodictyon sp.; assembly: GCA_903837595.1. Taxonomy (GTDB): domain Bacteria; phylum Pseudomonadota; class Gammaproteobacteria; order Chromatiales; family Chromatiaceae; genus Thiodictyon. Next base: position 25,933 of record CAILVI010000374.1, on the reverse strand, counting down.
CGCCGGCACCGGCCGCGAGCAGCCTACCCTTTGCGCTGCCGGCCGCCCCCGCGGTCGATTTCTCCAAATTCGGCCCGGTCGAGACCAAGGAACTCTCCCGCATCCAAAAGATCAGCGGCCGACACCTGCACCGCTGCTGGCTCTCGATACCGCATGTCACCCAATTCGACGAGGCGGACATCACCGAGTTGGAGGCCTTCCGCAAGGGGCAGCAAAGCGCCGCGGAGGCGGACGGGGTCAAGCTCACCTTCCTGCCCTTCCTGCTCAAGGCCGTCGCCACCGCGCTCGAGCGCATGCCCACCGTCAAGTCATCCCTGACCCCCGACGGTGAGGGGCTGGTGATGAAGCGCTACACCCACATCGGTGTCGCCGTGGACACCCCCAACGGGTTGGTGGTCCCGGTGGTGCGCGACGTGGACAAGAAGGGGGTCTACGACCTGGCCCGGGACCTCATGGCGCTGAGCAAGAAGGCCCGCGACGGCACGCTGCTGGCCGGCGACATGCAGGGTGGGTGCTTCACCATCTCCAGCCTGGGCGGCCTGGGCGGCACCGCCTTCACCCCCATCGTCAATGCGCCCGAAGTGGCCATCCTGGGCGTCTCCCGCTCCGCCATGAAGCCGGTCTGGAACGGCAAGGAGTTTGCGCCCCGGCTGATGCTGCCGCTGTCCCTCTCCTACGATCACCGGGTGATCGACGGGGCCATGGGCGCGCGCTTCACCACGCTGCTGGGGCAACTGTTGGGCGATATCCGGCGGTTGCTCCTCTAACTCGTCGCGGTCGGGGGGCCGCTCCAACGGCGTAGGAGCGGCCCCCCGGCCGCGACGTATCGCGCGCAATGCGCCGGGCGGGAAAACGTGAGGACGCATTGCAGAAGATCGTCGAATCCGCGTCGGTCATCCTCGATTCATTTCGTCACCCAGCCCGGTTACACTCGCGCATCCCAACACGGATCATCCCAATCATGCCCTTTGTCTTCCAAGAGCATCCGCTGCGCCGCGCCCTGACGGCTGAGCTGCACGCCCGCACCTTCGAGCCGCTGCGGGCCCCCGAACGGCTGTCGCATTTGGCCGTGGTGTGCGGCGAGCAGGGCACGGCCCGCAATGTCGAACACCTCAAGCGGCTGCTGGCGCACTTTGGCCTGCCCATCCCGGAGATGGTCGGCCAGCACTACGCGGTGGACCTGGGTCCCATGCGCCTGCGCTGGGAGCTTCACACCGAGTTCGTCACCTACACCTTCACCAAGCGCGGCGCCTTCACGCATCCTTTTGCCGTGCCCGTGCTCGACGAACTCCCGCCGGAGTGGCTGCGCGACCTGCCCGACGAGGTGATCTCCGCAGTTTCGCTGGCGGTGGATTCCTGTGCAACGCCAGAGCGCGACAACGACGAACTGACCGATCTGTTCGACGGCAATGCGGTCATCGGCTCCGAGGCCGTCGGCGGGTTGGCACGCGTCTGGTCGGACTTCAGGATCCATTCCGACGGCTTCGTGCACATCCTGATACGCGACTGCAGCCTGTCGGAGAACCAGGCCGGGCGACTCGCCAAACGGATACTGGATATCAACACCTACCGGGGGCTCGCCTTGATCGGGTTTCCGCTGGCACGGCAGGTGGCACCCTCACTCACTGACGCCGATCATCGGCTGGCCATGCTGGCGTCGCGCATGTCCACCCAGGGGACGTCAACCGACGTCGCCTTCGAGAGCGAACTGCTGGCCGAACTGACCACACTCGCCGCCGAGATCGAGGCGATCTCGGCCCGTACGACCTATCGTTTCGACGCCTCGCGCGCCTACTATGGGATGGTCCGCAAGCGCCTCGAGCAACTGCGTCAACAACGCATCGAGGGCCTGCAGACCTTGACCGAGTTTCTCGACGCCCGCCTGGCACCCGCGATCGCCACCTGCGAGTCGACCCAACGGCGCCTGACCGACTTGGCCGAACGCGCGGCCAGGCTGACCAGCCTCTTGCGGGCCCGGGTGGAGGTCTCATTGCAGGAGCAGAATGGTCAGCTACTGGAGTCGATGGACCGCCGTGCGCATCTCCAACTGCGTCTCCAGGAAACGGTGGAAGGACTGTCGGTCATCGCGATCGGCTATTACGGGGTGGGACTCGTCGGCTATGCACTCAAGGGTCTGGAGCAAGGGGGCCTGCCGATCAACGCGGCGCTCGGCATGGGCATCGCGGTACCGCTCGTCGTCGGCATTGCCTGGCTCGGATTGCGGCGGGTCAAGAAGCGCTTGACCGACGCGCATTGACGATGGCCCCCAGTCAGGCCGCGCTCTCCCGCCCGGCCCGCTCTTCCAACTCGCGAATCAACGGGTAGAGACTCTCGGTCTCACGCTGGATGCGATCAAGCACCAAGCCGAACATCTGATTGGTGTCGCGCACGAAGGCAGCATGGTCAGCGATCTTTAATTCGCGCTTGCGCTCATCACACCAGTCCTTGCGGTAGCGGGCGAAGATCCGCTTGATCTCCGTGGAGCCGGAGAGGAAGCGGTCGGCGACGTTCGCCATGTTCCGATCCTGGCTCTGGATGAGACGACCGCAGAAGCGCTTATCCACCGTCTCCATATGGTTGCGTACGTGGTCCACATATTCAAAGAAGAGCCGCCGTGCGCAGTCCGTATCACACAGGTCACGCTCCTGAATGATATAGAGAAAGACGTTGGACATCTCCGTAATCTTATGGATTTGTTCGTGACATTTCGCGAAATTGACCATCGGTACTCCACCCCGCCGGGGCGTTTACGGACATGCTTGAAACAAAGTGTCCCTGATATTGCCCCTCTCGGGCCTCCCGCAGATGGAGGCTCCGCAACCCAAAAACGTAACGCCCCGGCCCACGATTTACAAGCGGAAATCGCAAATACTCGACTTTGGCTCAGGGCCGCTGGTCCCGCGGCAGGCTCAATATTAAGGGGAGGCCCCAAGCGGCGAAACGGGTTTGGGCAGACCGCGCACCGCGGCGGCCACGTCCTCGCTGAAGGCACCCAGGGCCGCGCTCATGGCGCCGATGAGTGCCGCCTGGTCCGCCGGTTGGCGCAGTGGCCGCCGATAGCTGTTCTCGTGGACCGACAGGGCCTGCTCCAAGCGGGGGTCCAGCACTGCCCAGCGCACCTTGAGTACGGCCTCGCCCGCTGGGGCTCCCTCAAAGCTGAGCACGTCTGCCGAAATTCTGAAGTCCAGCGGATAGCGGATCTCGCTCGGGAAGATGACGATCCGGCCGGTGCCGAGCAGATAGCCCAGATTCTCGCTCCAGACCCGCAGAAAGTCGTCCTGAAGGGTACCGCCCCAGCGATTGAATTCATCCACGGTGAGACCGTTGGTCCCATCCCGCGAGACGATCTGTGGCCGATCCAGAAAGCCGGGAAAGGTCACCGGCCCGAGCCCGATCGCGATGGCACCGCCGGTCGTCGCCCCGCGCGCATCCGCCCCGGCCAAGGGCCGCAGACTGTAGAACGTCGCCGGCGGCGAGCCAGCACAGCCGACGACCGACAGGTTCCCGACTAAACTCAGTACCAGTCCGCAGGCCAGCAAGCGCCTTGACGCCTTTTTCCGGAAGTTCGTCACCCGCCTGCCTGGCCTTTGGGCAGCGCCTGCGGATGACGTTCCAGGCCCCGACAGCAGCATGTCGGGTCCCGCCACCAGGCTCTCGGTGACCCGCGCGCGCCGCACCCAGACACAGGTGTAGGCGGCCAAGTAATGGGCGGGGCCGCATCCGTGTTGGGCGGTGACCATGATCAACCTCAGGTCCGCACTCACATCAATGGACGACGCGCCCCGGGACTAATGCCAGCCGGTTCGCTGGCCATGACAGTCTGCGCGCTAAACTAAGGTCTTGCCCGCAAATAACCTGAAAAAACGGAGTCACCGTTGACGCCACTTTGTTCAACTTATTCGCGGGCAGGGCCTAACCGGCTTCGGCGGTCGCTTGCGTCGGCCGGGCTAGTTCCGCGGGCAGCACCTGCCCGCGTTCCAGCATCGCAACCAGCAGTACCATCGCTGGGCGATAGAGGTACCACCGCCGGGATAATGACCGATAACAATCACTCCCGGCTTTCGGAGTCACGCTCTTACTATGGACTGATCGGCGGGACGGGGCTGGCGGTGCCGCCCCCGCTAGAGGGGGTACCAGCCGCGGCAACGCCGGCAACGGAGCCACCACCATTCCCACCCCCAGCGCCGGCAGCACTGGCGACGACGCCGCCAGCAACGACAGTACCGCCGATCGCAGCAGCAAGCGTCCCCCCGGTCAGGGCAGCGCCTGCGACAGTGCCCCCGGCAACAGTACCGGCAACACCGCCGGCAGCAGTGCCGGCAGCAGTGCCGGCAGCACCGCCGGCAGCACCGCCGGCAGCACCGCCGCCGCCACTAGCAGCAGCACCACCACCAAAGACTTGCCCGGATTGGCCGACAACATCAATCCCCGTCCTAGTACCAGCCCACATCACAGGCTTCGTCTTGGCCAGCGACTTCGATGCACGCTCAGCCGAGGCAACATCATGCCGGGACGATGCCCTGTCGACGCAGATACTGGTCGCAGGAATGGTGACCAACCCTGCTTCTTGCACCTGATAGCGGCAGCCATCCTGAAACTCGAGCAGCGCCTTGGAATCTTCGAGTACGATCAGACGATCAAACGCCCGTAACACCGTACCCTCATGCACGGGAACGTAGCGACCACCCTGACTGATCAGGGCGCCCCCATCAATCCGCTTGACCGCGCCGATATTATCCGCCGCGCTGGTACCGCCGGCCAGAGCCACCAGCGACGCGCCAACGGCTGTGACCAAAACCCGTCTAAATCTTTCCATATCAAACTCCAGTAAATGCCCCGCCGGCATCTCCGGCAAGGACTGGTTGGCAGGGATCTTTGCGAATTACCGCCACATAATCTTAGCCGACATCCCACTCAAGTGGAAGCGCTTAGTCGTTTAGTTACTTAACGATCGCTACCCTTACGCCTCAACAAGCCACTTGCTCGCGCCGCCGCGTCCAGTTCTAACACCCTGACAATCTTCAGGTCGTCAAACCAGAGCGAGCCATCCAGCGGATACTCGAACGCGTGCTCCCCGGCCGACACCAGGGACAACTGCTGGTACTGACACGCCGGCGGAACTTCAAAGCGCAGATCGAAATCGCTCCAGGGCATCGAGCCCAGGAAGCGCGAGCCCTCCCCGAGCAGTTCCACCTTGGGCAGCAGGCAGTGCACCTGCCAACGCAAACCACCCTTGGAAACCAGACCATCCGGACGCGCCCGTCCGGTCAAGCGATAGACCCCAGGGTCCAACAACAGGGCCTGGGACAAGCCGTTAAAATACCCCTCGAACCCCCGAAATTGCAGCCCCAACGCCTTGGAGCCGATCGCCCCCTGCGTAGTCGCGAGCTTGGCTGCAAAGTGCTTGTCGCTTGCCACGTGCCAACCGAAACCGGGGTACTCCAGCGGCAGCTCGAAGCCGCCATCGAACAGCAACCCCAGCTTGTCGCGTTCACGACTGTCCAACCCACCGATCCAGACCACATAAGCCTCGGCAATCATCCCATCGCGCTGCAAGCGCCACACATAGGCGGCGCGCTCCTCTGGCATCAGCGGCGCACTATTGGTCGCTCGCCTCAAGTTATAGAAATAGCGCGGGGTCTCCTGATCCAACGCCTGGGCACAAAGATAGCCGAAAAATTGCGTCCACCAGGCGGGCGGGGACCGCAAAAGCGGCGTAAACAGTTGGCGTTGTTCAGGGGCATCCGCCATCTGGAGCAACGCGGGAAACAGGACCGCCTGGCGAGCACTATCCGCCTCGAGCACCGTCGACAAATGCCGCAGCACCAAGTCGAAGCGCCCCCGGACCGCCCAATGCTTCGCCACAGTCATCTGTACTTGTGGGTCGACGGGAGCCAGACGCTCGACGACAGCGAACAGCGCATCGCTACGCTCCCACTGCGCCTCCTCGCCCAACCAACCCGCCAACGCGATCAGCGGACGCGGATCCGCCGCATTGGCCCGATAGGCTCGCCCCAGGAGCACAGCAGCGGCGGCAGCATCGCGATCGCGCAGGGTCAACGCCTTCTTGAACAAGCCCTCAGGATGCCCCGGTTGCCACCCAATTAGTGGATCGACCGCCGCCTCGTCACCCCGCTCAACCCGCTGGGCAAAGAATCCCCCGAGCCCAGCCGCCACGCTAAGCCAGATCAGTAAGAGCACGGTAAACAGCAGCACGGCGCGCCAAAAATAGATGCGAACTGTCATGAGCAGCCTTCAATCCTTCTGACAGAGCAGAGAAATAAAATCGCCCCCGCGGGGCTGGATCATACCTTTCACGATAAGACTCGCACTCCAACTGGCGAGCGGGCGCTTGGGCAGCACCCTGTTACACATAACGTGTTCGCCGAGACGACGGTCAAGGCTGCGCTGGTAGCGACATCGGGTCCGCCACGACTCGCACTGGCACCACGATCGGCATGGGCGCCGACCCGGGGCGGGGGACGGCGCGCACCGGCAAGGGTAGCCGCGTCACGTCATGAACATAACTCGGTAGCAGCACACCGGGCGACACCCCACTTTGGGTCATCCGCAAATGCGTCTTCTGCGGCAACAGCAGCAGGCTGATAGCGCCAACGATACCCAGCCCCGTGAACATCAAGATGGGCCCCGGCCAGCCCCCGCGTAAACACCTCACCGGCCGCCGCCGCCGCATCAAGTCCATGCCCACCAAGCCCAGGGCCGGCCGCTTCAGAAATGCCCGGGCGTTACCCGCCAGATGGACGCCGCCCGGCGGCAACGACCGATCGTAGTCGGCCCTGGCCAAGGGGTCATGCAGGGTACGATAGGCCGTATTCAGCCGGGTTGCGGCAATCACATCAAGGTCATTCCCCCCGCCGCCCCGATCCGGATGAAAGAGTCCGATCAGCAGCAAATAGTGCGTCCGAATCCGCTCCAGCGGCGCATCAGGGTCCAGGTCCAAACAGCGATAATGGTCGCCTTCCACTTGCAGCAACATCTGCCTCAACAAGAACCGGCCAGCCTCGCGCACCTCCCCCGCATCGCTATCCAGGAACGCCGCGGTCGCGTCGATCCGAGGTGGCGAAAGGGCGCGGCAGAGCTCCACCAGCATACCGCTGGACACCGGCTGCAGCACCTGCCCACCATCCCTCAAGCGCGGATAAGATAATGGATCTCGGTAATAGTCCAGAGCCAGTTCTACGAGGGGGGGAACCATGGCGGACTTGCCCCACTAAGTCGCCTTCAGGTCGGGCAGCAATTCCTCACTGGTGTTACTGCCATAACCATACATATCACCGTAGCCGTAGCCATAGCCATAGCCATAGCCATAGCCTTTACCGGTGGACCCGACCTTCGTCATCACAACCCCGATCAGATGGGCGTTGGCCATCTTCAATCGCTTGACGGCGCCTTCGAGCTGGCGCCGACGAACGGTGTCACCATCCACCGCGAAGATCGTTGCCTTGGCCAGATTAGCTAATACCAAGGCGTCGGCAAGCCCCATGACCGGCGGCCCGTCGATGATCACCATGTCGAAACGCTCGGCGGCCAGCGTGATCAGATTGAGCATCCTCGCACTCGACAATAGCTCCACGGGATTCGGTGGCAGCGGGCCGGCGGTGATCGCAAACAGGCGCGGCACCTGCGTTGCTTGGCTAATCCCGAGCGCCTCGGCGCTGCCCACCAGATAGTTGGTCAAGCCGGGACTGCTCGGCATCGACAGCGATTTGTGCAAGGATGGCTTGCGCAGATCGCAGTCAATGATTAACACCTTGCCACCGGCTTGGGCGAAGGCGATAGCAATGGCGAGTGAGAGCGTCGATTTGCCTTCGCCCGCAACGGAGCTGGTGACATGGATCATATTCGGCGCACCCTCGGCAGTGGACAGCAGCAACTGGGTTCGCAGCGACCGCGCGGCCTCGGCCAGCGGGCTCCGCGGGGCCTGCGCCACCAAGAGCCCAAGGCCGCGTTCAGCGCTCGCCAGCTCCTTGGCGGAGGGGCTTGGCAACAGGCCGAGCACGGGAGCATTCACCAGCCGCTCCACCGCCTCGATCGTCGTGACTGCATCATCCAGGGTCTCGAACAGGAATGCCAACACAACGCCCAAGACCAGCCCCAGCGCGATCGCCAAGACGAGATTCAGCTTCAGGTTGGGCTTGTACGGCCGAATCGGCACCGCCGCCGCATCGACGACCGAGATATTGTTTTCGCCAATCCCGGCGGCCACCCCCACCTCCTTCATCCGCTGCAACAGCCCGTCGTACAAGGTCCGACTGGTCTCCACCTCACGCTTAAGCGTCTCGTAATCGGTACTACGATCCTGCAAAGCCAGGGTTTCCTGCTTCAGCGCGGCAATACTCTGCGTTAACTTTGCGTCCTCCCGCGCCTTCGTCTCGTACTGCGACTTCACGCCCGCCGCGATCAGGGCAGTCTCACGCGCAATCTGCTGATCCAGGCCAGCCATCTGCTGGGTCAGCTCTAGCATTTTGGGGTAGTCGGCCTTGAACAGCTTGCGATTCTCATCGTAGGTCTTGGCAACGTCGGCACGCTGCCCTTTCAGGGACTGAATCACCTTGTTGTCCAGTACCTCTTGCGCCGAAGCGGGACCTCTCTCAAGCATCCCCTGGTATTTCGCCTCGGCCTCGATCCGCGCCCCCTGCACCGTAACCAACTGACGACTCATGTCGCTCAGCTTTTCCAGTGTGATCTTGAGGCGGTTGTCGGTGTCGACGATCTCGCGCTCACGCGCATAGGCGAGAAAGCGCTTTTCGGCGTCTTCGAGCGTCGCCCGTGACTGATCAAGCTGCTCAACCAGAAAGCGCTTCGCATACGACGACGCATCGTAACGCCGCTCCATGTTGAGGTTGATAAAATTAGCGGCCAGCGCGTTTGCCACCTCAACCGACTCGGCCGCAGATCGACTATCATAGTGCACCCGCACCAGCCGCGAATCGCGCACGGGCTCGACCGTCACGCGGTCAAGAAATTCATCCTCGGCCTTGTGCATGGCAATGGCCTGCGGGTCGATGGCCGCGTCGGAGCCGGCATGCGACCCCGCCCAGGCCCGCAGCTGCGTAGCGACTCCCGACCACCAGGCATTGCGATTATCATCCTCCAGTTTGAGGCCCACTTGATCGATGATCCGACGCGCCAGCGTGCGGCTCTTCAACAGCTCATACTGGGTACGGTAAAAATCCTGGTTGGCCCGGTAGCCGGCCGCCTCCTCGCGGGTGACATTGCCGTAATCCACCACCTGGCTACCCTTGGTTTCAATTTGCAGCATCAGCGTACTGCGGTAGATTGGCGTCATGACGAAACTGGCGACCAAGGCCAGCAGGATCGCCAGGATCAGGGTCGAAAAAATGACCGACCGGCGTCGCATCAACACCTGCCAGAGCGCCCGCAAATCGACCACATCCACGTCCTGCCGTGGAGTCGCGGGCGTCGGTTGCGCCGACGCAATCTGATGGGGTAGCCCTGAGCGTGCGGGCAGAGGCGCCCCAGACGCACTAAGAGTGACCGGAAGCTGCTCGGGGATGTTCATAAATCAGCTGTGCCTCACAACGGACGCGCGTATATGAAGCCGCGAAGCACGCCGGTGACATCTCTCAGGAAGACCGCGGTGCGCGACTCTGGCACCATAACCTTGTCGTTACTGACCAGCACGGGGTCAGGCAACTCACCGCGCTGGATCTTCTTCAGGTCCACCACATAGGCGTGTACCGCCTGCCCCGGCAGACCACGAAAGATGACGACATCGCCGGTGCTGGCCAGCTCGGTCATACCCTCGGCCTGCGCCACGGCCTGCACCAGCGTCATATCCCCGGTGATCGGAAATACACCGGGCTTCTTGACCGCGCCACTGACGGTTATTTTCATATTCGCATACTCCTTTACAAATATATCGACCTGCGGGTTATACATGAAGTCCTTGGCCAGCACTTGCGCGATGAGCGCCTCTGCCTGATCCGGAGTCAGGCCAGCGACATGCACCGGCCCCACCAACGGCAGCACGATGACACCCTCCTGGTTGACCCGCTCCTCGGACGAAAGCTCCTTAACCTTGAATACCGTTACACTCAGCAGATCGCGCGGACCGATGACATAGCCCGTCGAAGTAGTCACGACGGGTGGCGGCCCCTCCACCACCGGCACCAACTGCCGGCCAGCGGTCGCCGGCACAGCACCAGCCGATGCCCCCGACGAGGTCTCACCGAGCAACTCCGGCTGGTGCGCGGGTTTCGGCGCAGCGCGACCCGACTCGCCCACCGAGGTAGCAGCGAACAACTCCCGCCGGTCCGCAGTCGTCGGCGCGGCACGACTTGACTCGCCCAACGAGGTCTCCCCAAACAATTCCGCCTTCGCCTTCGACGCCGGCCCTCCGGCACAGCCGGACACGGCCACCGTCAGCGCAGCAACTGAAAGAATGTTAGTCACGTACACGGCGATCCTAGCTCCACCCTCAGGATATAGCTCAAGAAAAACATGCATATCTTCGGTGCAGAGGAGAGGCATCTTGTCCGTCTCTCTGCCCTGAACACAATGCCATTACGGTAACGCTCTCCCGTTCGCCCTGACCTTGCTCCCACAAGGTAAACGGCAAATAACTGACTCAAATATGCTTAAGCTCCCAGACTCGGGACACTGGCCGGGGCCAGGCACTGAGGTGTGGGAGTTTTCACGGGTTTTCACCTGAAACCGGGCAACCCCTCGAAGATCAGCGTCAGTCCCCTAAGCGAAACCCATAGTAAAGCCTGCGAAGTAGCTATTATACACCACAGAACCGCCTCCAACCTGTATACTAACAGTCGTCAAGTCGATTACATATCGTGTGTGCGCCCTGGGATCTGCCGACTAGCTGAGTCTTTACTGTATTTTTAAGATGGCAATTACTGCACCAAGAAACCCACCCACGAGACGGGATCAAGCTGGGCGCAAAGAACACAGCACCCGATGGCTCCTCGGGTTGCTCGCGTTGCTACTGGTCATCGCCCCACTGTTCCGCGCCGGCTTGCTGCCGCTCGCGTCGATGGCACTTCAACTGCTAGCGCTCGGCATCCTGGTTGCGGCCCTGTGGTCGGCACGTGCGCCGCAACTGTCTCCCCTGGAAATCGCCTTGCTGGCCGCTTTGCCCGCTAGCGTCATTTTATACCTCATCCCGCTGCCCGCCGCCTGGATCGACGCCCTACCGGGTCGCGCACTCTATGCCAGCGCCACGGGCCTGCTGACCGACGGCGGTGCCAGCGGCTGGAAGCCGCTCTCCCTCAACCCCACGGCGACACTGAACGCCGGACTGGGGCTCTTGGTGCCCCTTGCGGTCTTCATCGGCTGCCGGCGGCTGGATGCCGGCTCCCTACTGCGGCTGACCCACCTGCTGCTGGGCATCGCCGCGGCCGAGGCGCTGCTCGGCCTGATCCAGTTCGGCACCGTACAGAACGGCCAGATGCTGTTTGCCGTGAGCGGCGGCCATACCGATTCGGCCATCGGCACGTATGCCAACCGCAACCACCTGTCCGGACTGCTGGAAATGACGCTGCCACTAGCACTCGCGCTGTTGTTCTCCAGCCTGGATACGGAACCAGCCTCCCGCACGCACGGGCCTTGGCGTCGCCGCGCGGCGGCCTTTTTGCGCTCCGGCCGTAGCATGCAGGTCATACTCTATGCCAGCACCGCGCTCATGCTGTTGCTTGGCGTCATCTTCAGCCGTTCCCGCATGGGCATCGGCATGACGATGCTGGGCTTGGTGCTCGGCACCCTCCTGTTCGCTCCCCGCATCGGGGGCCGCAACGCCTTTGGCGTCACCGGCACTATCGTCGCACTGGTCCTCGGTCTGGGGCTCGCCATCGGCATGACACCGGTGCTCAGCAGGTTCTCGGTCGAAAGCGTCACCGAAGACGGCCGCGGCATGATCTTCACCGCCACCCTCACCGGGATCGGCGAGCGGCTGCCGCTGGGCACCGGTCCCGGCACCATACCGGACGCCATGCGCGCATTCGCGCCGGTTGAACTGGGTTCCAAGTTTTTCAACCACGCCCACAACGACTACCTGGAGTGGACCTCAGACGTCGGCCTGATCGCCCCGGCGCTGATCGCGCTGGCACTCTTGCTCTACCTGCGCCAGTGGACACACGTCTACAGCCGCGCCCCATGGACCCGTGCCCGCTTCCTGCAGGCCGGCGCCGGCATCGGTCTACTGCTGCTCGCCCTGCACGAACTGGTCGACTACAACCTCGCCACGCCCGCCAACCAGGCCGTCTTCGCACTCCTCGCCGGCATCTTTTTCATGCCCGCCGGAAAACTGGACGGCGCGGGCGATCAGCGGCACCGCGCGCGCAACCTTTCACCGAACCGCCAGCACACAGACCGCCTTGCCAACACCGCGCCGGACGAGGCCGACTTGGATCGCGCGTCCCCGCCAGCCGATCAGATCGAAAACCCGTTCAAGGACTAACGCTATGATTGAGCAGGCGACTCAGAACGCTGGCCTACCACGTGGGCGGTTGTCCTGGTTGGCAATCGGGCAGACTAACGCAACCATCAGCAAATGCAGCTTGGTCCTCTCGGATTTGCTGGCGCTGTTCGTCGCCGCCACCTTGGCCAACACCCTGCACTGGTTCTATCAAGGGGCTGACGACAATCCCATAGTAACCCTGTGGGCGGGTGCGCCAGCCGCTACTCGACTGGAGATCTTCGGCCTGATAACGAGTGCGATGATCGGCTGGTTCTGGCTGTTGGGGCACTACACACGCCGGCGCCCTTACTGGGACGAAGTCGGCGAGATCCTGCGTGTACTCTGTCTGCTTGCCGCGATCGATGCCACTTTGCTCTATCTAACGAAGCTACAGTTCTCCCGCTTCTGGTTCCTCGGCCTGTGGTGCTCCGCCATAGTGCTGATCCCCGCACTACGCCTAGTCACAAAGAAGCTGCTTCTGCACTGGAATATCTGGCAACGTCCCATCATCATACTCGGGACAGGCAAGAATGCGCTTGATGCCGCTGCGGCAATGGAGAGCCAATATGCGATGGGGTACCACGTAGTCGCCTTCGCCCAACTGACAGACCCTGATTGCGAAGCGCCACGCACGCTGGGTCTGGGGGGCCGCCCGGTACCTATCGTCGGCTTTAGCTCGGACGATATCGAAACCCTCAGCCGCCCCGATCGCCCGACGCTGATCATTGCCTACGAGCCGTATGATGACATCAGCCGGCACGCCAAGCTGATCTCACGGCTGCATCGTTATTGCGGCGACGTGCATATCGTCCCGCCGCTACGCGGCGTACCACTCGCTGGCGCCACAATCAGCCACCTCTTTCGCCACGAGGTCTTGTTGCTAAGCCTTGGCAATAACCTCGCCCGCCGCGGGCCGCGGTTACTCAAACGCATCTTCGACCTGGTTGTCTCCGGTCTCTTATTATTGATTTTTGTACCCGTATTTATCTACCTGGCGCTGCGCATCGGCCGCGACGGTGGGACCGTCTTCTTTGCCCATCAGCGCATCGGGCAGCGGGGGAAGCCATTCTCTTGCTTCAAGCTCCGCACCATGGTGCCGGACGCCCAAGGGGGGCTTGAGCGGGTCCTGGCCAATGACCCGGCGGCGCGGGCCGATTGGGCACGCGACTTCAAGCTCAAGAGCGATCCCCGTATTACACCCCTGGGCAAGGCCCTACGCAAATACAGCCTCGACGAACTGGCACAACTCTGGAACGTATTCACTGGCGATATGAGTCTGGTCGGCCCACGCCCCATCGTCACCAGCGAGCTGCAGCGTTACGGCGAGGACTTGGAATACTACCTCGAGACCAAGCCCGGCATGACCGGACTCTGGCAAATCAGCGGCCGCAACGATACCGGCTACGACGAACGAGTGTATTTGGATTCCTGGTATGCCAGGAATTGGTCGCTCTGGATGGATATCGTTATTTTACTTAAGACAATCCGCGTCGTGCTCAAGAACGATGGCGCCTATTAGCAAGAGTGATCGCCGCGAACTGGAAAGCAGGCTACTGATGCTGCTGCTGGTTTACTTATGAAATGCGAATATCAATACGTAATCCTGTCCGCGCGCTGGCGCGAATTTGAGGAACGGGAGTTGGCGCACCACCATCATCGAACAGCGCCCACGCCTGATCAAGCTGCTGAGATGAACCCCAGCCATCAAGACGATATTTGCCGATACGATCACCGCTTCCCATGCCAACCCAATGCAATGTGCCAGCGACGACACCGACTTGCCGCCGACCACCTTCACCAACCAATGTCCTCATACAGCAGGGCAGCCTAAACGATGATCAACGCAACCACGCACATTCCGACCAAAGCTGGCGTCCATGCTGATTTATCGTCGACCACGATCCTCATCGTCTCGCTCTATTACTGGCCGGAACCCGCCGGCAGCGCCCCCCCGGTTCAGCAAATGGCAGAATGCCTCGCACAACTCGGCGTCAAGGTATCCGTGCTGACCGCTCGGCCAGCCTACCCAGAAATGAGGGTCTATGCGAACTACCGGGACAACTCACGCGATCAGGAGGAACATCAAGCGGTTGCTATTACGCGGATACCCGTTGCATCCTACCAACCCGGGGGCGGGTTGATGACGCGCTTGAACACCGAACTGAATTTCGCAGTACGCGCCTGGTGGAAATTACTGAGAATGCCACGCCCCGCCTGCCTGGTCTTGGTCTCGCCGTCGATCCTCACCGTTGCCGCCGGCGTGCTCGGCTCGCCCCGATCGGCCCGTCGCATCGCGATCATTCACGACATCCAAAGCGGTCTGGCGAAATCACTCAAGATGACCCACCTCCCCGGCATCACGACGCTCATGGGATGGTTCGAGAGGCACACACTGAACCGCATGCAACGCATCGTCACGCTGTCTCAAGCCATGGCCGACGCCATCCTGTCCCTTGGCGTCACCCCCCCGATCAGCATCATTCCGCCCACGGTCGATGACCGACTCATCCGCCCCCTGCCGGAACGGCCCGGCGTCTTCACGCTGCTCTATAGCGGCAACATCGGACGCAAACAAGGCCTTGCGCAATTGGTCGACCTCGCCGAGCGTCTGCGACACCGACAACTGGACGTAGCCATCATCATCCGCGGGGATGGCAATTATCGGGACGAGCTTCAGCAGCAAGTAATGAATCGGGGCTTAGGGAACATACGCCTTGAGCCGCTACGGCCAGCCGCGCAATTGTCCGAGGGACTGGCGGATGGTCACATCCACTTGGTGCCCCAGAACCCTGTCGGTGCAGCATTTGCCGTGCCGAGCAAGATTTACTCGATCATGGCGGCTGGGCGACCATTCATCTGCACCGCCGACGCCGGCTCGTCGCTGGACACATTACGTGAGGCGTCGGATGCCTTCGTCATCTGCCCCCCCAACCAGCCGGACCGATTCGCTGACACCCTGGAATGCTTGATCAACGACCCAAATGAACGTAGTCGCCTTGGCAGGAACGGACGCGCATATGTGGAACAGCATGCTGGCAAGTCCGCCTGCTCTAGGGCTTATCAGGCCGTTCTATTCGATTACTGAACGACGCCGCGCGATGGGACCTTGATTACGCGCCCCCACTTGGGGGTACCGTCGCCGTGAGAATGGGCATGGATCGGTGCGGAGTCGCGGACGATCACGCCGAACGGCCGCGAGGTATAGGGTGTGCGAATACTTTCCTAATCTCTCAGGGTTTGACGCATGTCTTAGGCGCTCCGCACCCCGAGTCCGGTGGCATGTGCGATGGCTAAGACCTCATCGCCCCGACGAACAAGATTCGGAGGTCCGCCGTCAGGGCAGCCGACCGCGTGATGGTGGTCGAGCGAAGATAACCGAAACGATGAATAACGCCTGTTTGGCTTGATGCCGCGCCAACAAGGAGGGATAATCGCGCCAAGACCGTTAGTGCCCGTCTGCCTGGGAGTGCCGACATCGTGTCAGACAAGCGCCGTCAGACGGCTACCTTGTTTGCGCTCAATCGTATAGCCTCTTATGGTCTATAATTCTGGTTAAACCGCTTGACGGCGTACCGAAAATGGACTTGATTCTCTGACGGGAGGTCTTCGCCAAGGCCGACCAAAGCGTAGGTCGTCACCCAACAAACACTGGCAATTGGGCAGTCGCCTGAATTTCAATCGGTATTTGGCAGAAATCATGATCAATAAAGTTATCAAATTTGTTGGAAATCCGAAGAAATATTTTAGACGCGGCGCCCAACAAGCGCAGCAACGACTGTGTTGGATATTTAAGGATTCCTCTTTTTTTATGCAATTGCAGATGGATATCAGCCCGAAGTCCCTATGGCATAGACGCGATTTTGCGGCAGCCACAGGTGGCTTTTTCCCCACTATGATGGACTCATCGATCGATCGAGAAATCGTACCCCTAGAACCCTGGGATAACACCCGCAGAGATATGCTTGTACTTCTGCTGCGAACGGTCGTCGTTGAGAAGATCGAAGGTGATATCGCTGAGCTTGGTGTGTATAGAGGTAATACTGCTAAGCTGTTTCACTACTATTTGCCGGAAAGGGAACTCCATCTGTTCGATACATTTCAGGGTTTTACCAATCGCGGCTCGACGGCGGAACTGACAGCTACCGGCGATACGGTCAATGCCTTGCATTTCGCCGACACGTCGATCGAAGCAGTGAAAGACTATATTTGCCAGAAGAACAACCGCATTCATTTTTACTCTGGTTATTTCCCGGAAACTGTTCCTGAAAACCTCAACTTGAGGCGTTTCGCTTTCGTGCATCTAGATGCGGACTTATATCAACCGACATTGGATGGATTGCGTTATTTTTATCCCCGAATGAGCAATAATGGCATGATTGTAGTACATGACTATAATGCCTGGCCTGGCGCTCGACAGGCGGTAGAACACTTCTTGCAAGACAAAGCTGAAATTGCCATTCCGATGCCAGACAAGAGCGGATCCGCGTTGATTGTCAGATCAATTACCTGACAGTTTTTCCGGCACTCTCCGCGCCACGGTTGGCGTCTACATGGATTAGCCATATTGTTATTTCCAAATTGTCCCGACTATGGAACTTTGGCTAAAGCAACTTGTATGTTTGAAACAGAACTCCGTGAACATCAGTCAACGATCAGCTTACTCTTGGACCGCACGTCCATCATCGAGTCGGCCGCTGCCGCTCTCTCAGACGCGCTCGCGAGCGGTCGCAAGATTCTGTTATGCGGCAACGGAGGCAGCGCGGCAGACGCACAGCATCTCGCCGCCGAGCTGATGGTCCGCTATGAGCGTAACCGCCCGCCGCTGGCGGCGATCGCCTTGACCACCGATACGTCGCTCGTCACCGCTCACGCCAATGATTACGACTTCGACACGCTGTTCGCCCGACAGCTCCTGGGGCTTGGGCACGCAGGTGATTGCCTCATCGCGATATCTACCTCCGGACAGAGCGGAAATGTCATACGTGCCGCCGCAACGGCCCACGATATGGGGCTGATCGTCATTGCCCTCACTGGCCACGACGGCGGGCAGCTTGCGCCACTTGCCCATTTCCCAGTCATCGTTCCATCAGATGTTACCGCACGGATCCAGGAGGCCCACATCCTGATCGGCCACTACTGGTGCAAACAGATCGAAGCGACGTTGGACGCGACGCCGGGGGGCGCTTGATGGAAATAGAGCCCGACCGCCTTGCCAGGCCACGCGTTCTCGTCGTCGGCGACGTGATGCTCGACCGCTACTGGTCCGGAACCGCAACACGCATTTCGCCCGAAGCGCCAGTACCTGTGGTGCATGTCCAGAAGCGAGAAGAACGCGCGGGCGGCGCCGCCAACGTCGCGCTGAACATCCTCGCGCTCGGTGCGCACTGCGACCTACTCGGCGTTATTGGCGACGACGAGTCGGGTGAGACGATTGGCGCCCTGCTGCGCAACAGGGGCGTCTCATGCCATTTCCAGGTGGCGGCCGGCACCACCACCTGCACCAAGTTCCGTATTCTCAGCCAGCATCAACAGTTGCTCCGCGTCGACATGGAAGAGGGCCTGGATCATGCCGACCACGGCGACCTCCAGTCCGCGTTTCTTCGGCTGATCAACGCCAGCGAACTGGTGATTCTGTCCGACTACGGCAAGGGCACCCTGGCCGACCCGCAAGGCTTCATCCGCGCGGCACGGGCGCTGAGTCGCCCGGTTCTGATCGACCCGAAAGGCCGGGACTTCGGGAAATACCGCGGCGCGACCCTCATCACACCCAACCGTGCCGAATTCGAGGCCGTCGTTGGTCACTGCGCCACCGAGGCCGAACTACTCGCCAAAGGTGAGGCACTGTTGCGAGATATCCAACTCGAGGCATTGCTCATCACGCGCGGCGAACAGGGGATGACGCTGCTCAGCCGGACAGAACCGCCGCACCATCTCCAGAGCCAAGCCCGCGAAGTCTATGACGTCACAGGCGCTGGCGACACCGTCATCGCGGTCCTCGCAGCCGCACTCGGCGCGGGCTATCGATTGATTGAGGCCGCCCATCTTGCTAACACTGCGGCGGGGATCGTCGTCAGTAAACTCGGTGCCGCGACGACTACCGCAACCGAATTGCGCCAAGCGCTGCGGGGGCAGGCACGGCCGACGCAAGGCATCCTCGGCGAGCCCGAACTCATCGCGGCCGTCCGCCAGGCCCGCGATCGTGGCGAGCGCATCGTCATGACTAATGGCTGTTTCGATATGCTCCACTCCGGCCACGTCACCTACCTGGAGCAGGCCCGCACCCTGGGCGATCGCCTGATCGTCGCCGTCAACTCCGATACGTCCGTGCGCCAACTCAAGGGCCCGACGCGCCCAGTGCAGGCACTCGCGACCCGTATGGCCGTACTGGCTGCCCTACGCGCTGTCGACTGGGTGATTTCGTTCAACGAACCGACGCCCGAAAGGCTTTACTGCCTGGTGCTGCCGGATGTGTTGGCCAAGGGCGGCGATTATTCCCCAGATCAGATCGCCGGAGCGGACTGCGTTCGGGAACACGGCGGTGAGGTCCGCGTGTTAAACTATGTCGAAGGCGAGTCTACCACCGCGGTGATTCGCCGGATTCGCCAAGACTGACCCCCATCGCCACCGACGGAGCTCGCTGCAGATGTACATGGTGACCGGCGGCGCCGGCTTCATTATTCCTGGCGCCTTCTGCAAACGTGGGCACCGGCGCGGCGATGACCTTCAACGCTATGGCACATGGGGTCCTGACCCGGCACCGCCGGCGCGGTGTCGCAGCGGCGATCCCGTTTACTCCCTTCCCCGATGAACTGAAATGCGCCTATCAGAGCTTTTCCCAGGCCTGTCTTACGACATTGCGGGGCTGTCGGTTAGCGCGAGCGGTGCCGTACCGTTGAACAGGGCGTTGCGGACTACTGGTACTCGTTTAATGGTGGCAGAATATCCACTGCAAGATCGCACCGCAGCCACGTCAGCACCCAGTCTCTATCGTCACTAACGCGATGCAGCATGCTATCATCCAGCGGATCGTCCGCGGCTTTGGTGCCAACCTCTACGGGCAAGGGGTGGTCCTCATCATCCAACTCGCGGGCGTTCCGATCCTCCTCCACTACTGGGGCGTCGAACTCTATGGCGAATGGCTGATCCTGTTCGCAATTCCTGCCTATCTCTCGATCACCGACTTGGGTTTTTCCCAGTCGGCGGCGAACGATATGACCGCCCGAGTGGGGCGAGGCGACACTGCCGGCGCACTGGTCGTATTTCAGAGCCTAGCCGTGTTGGTTTATTGCGCCGGATCAATCGGACTTATTGTTTTTACAGCCATTATCTTTAGTATCCCGCTGAACAAGTGGATGCTATTTTCCCAGTTGCCGATCGACGATGTTCGCTGGATTTTATGGCTGCTAGGCGCTGAGGTCTTGGTCAGGTTGTCTGATGGAATAAATTTCGCTGGATTTCGTTCGCAAGGAGAATATGGGTTTCATCTTAGCATTTTTTTCAGTACACTTCTCTTGCAAAATTTGGCACTTTGGTTAGTTGCCGCAAACGCAGGGAAACCATGGCTTGCGGCCGCGATTTTCCTGTTGATTCGTATTCTCGTATCAATTTCGGTCACCGCGCTATTATTGCGTCGACACACGGCTTTGAAACTTGGTCTGCAACATGCCAACGTTCACACCCTGGGCATCCTCCTGCGGCCCGCCCTTGCGAACCTTGCAATGCCGCTATCGATGACAGTGAACCTGCAAGGCATGATCCTGATGATTGGCGCTTTGTTGGGACCAACCGCGGTCGTTACCTTTAGCACACTCCGAACGCTGACGCGCATGGCGGCCCAGATGATTATCTCCGTGAGTAATGCCGTGGAGCCAGAGTTCGCAAGGGCTTGGGGTCTGGGTAACCAGCTTCTTTTGCGGCAACTTTTTGTCCGAGGTTTGGGATATAGTATTTGGCTAGCGATCGCCGCCGCGATTCTCCTGTTGACTCTCGGCGACTGGATAGTGGCGATCTGGACAAGCGGTCACGTCACAATGGATCGAGCGCTATTCGGCTGGCTTTTGAGCTCGGCGGTCGCGTCGGTACTATGGTGCATCGCGCTGGGCCTGCTCAAGGGCGGAAACCTCCATCTTCGCGCATCACTCTGGTTCCTGATTGCTTCCGCGTCTGGAGTCGCGCTCGCCGCAGTTTTCGTGCAACTTACTGGTCGACTCGCGGATGCAGGTATTGCACTCCTGTTAACGGATGCATTGATGGCGGTGTATCTCCTAAAGGCCGCCTCTGCACATCTCGCGATCGCGGAGGCGCAACTGTTGCTGGATGCAATCGACCCGCGACTCTTATTTCGGTCGTTCATTTTCTGGAACCACAATGTCCACCGATAACACGTTCAACTACCGTGCACGAATTTACGAGAACTACGTCAACGCGGGTCTCAATCCGCTGGCGCCGCATGGCTTGGATCCCTTGGAAGGCTTTCAAGCACGCTTGTACACACTAAGGGCGATGGTCCGCCGATTGGCACCGCCGGACAAGCAATCCAGTATCCTTGATCTCGGTTGCGGCCATGGCGCTATCGTGTATGCGCTGCGGCAAGCAGGCTATCAGCATGTCCGGGGCATCGACGTTTCTCCTGAACAGGTCGAAGCAGCGCGGCGCCTTGGCGTTCCTGGTGTGGTACAAGGCGACATCATGGAAGCCCTCGCCGCCACGGCCTGCGGGTCATCGGATTGCGTGATTACCTACGATGTCATCGAGCATCTGACCAAATCAGAATTGATCGACTTCGTGGATGAGGTACATCGGGTGCTGAGTCCCGGGGGAC
Organism: uncultured Thiodictyon sp.; assembly: GCA_903837595.1. Classification (GTDB taxonomy): domain Bacteria; phylum Pseudomonadota; class Gammaproteobacteria; order Chromatiales; family Chromatiaceae; genus Thiodictyon. Next base: position 4,661 of record CAILVI010000374.1, on the reverse strand, counting down.
GCTGGATCATTCATGTCCCGAATGGCGAAAGCCCTTTTTTCGGCAGGATTCGTTATTCGGATTTCTCCCATGAACTCACCTTCACCCGCTTTTCCTTGACGCAACTCTTGAAGGCATCCGGTTTTGCAACGGTCGATTGTTTCGAGGACCGTCCGGTAGCGCATGGCGTAAAGTCGGCTGTTCGGGCAGTCCTCTGGGGTTTCCTTCGACTCGGTTGGTTGTGCTACATCGCGATTGAATGCGGCGTGTTCGACCGGGGAGCGATTTTCTCACAAAACTTGACAGCGGTCGCAACGACCAATAGCGACAACGAATAACAAGGCATACTCGATCTAACAGATGACCACACAGGCTATGATCGCCCGTAACGACGCGCATACCCCAGCCCAGCCCCGCGGCCTCCGCCTACCTGAGCGGTTACATGTTCATAAGAAGATGTGGCCATTAACCTAACGCCAAGAGCTAAGGACCGAGTAGGCGACTCCCCAAAATCGGATGAAGCGAGTGCAAATCAATGACAAACCTTAATGAACAATATATTGATGCGGTAAGACAATGCGAACCACTCTTGCCGAAAAATTTATATTATATGAAATCAGCTTCTGCATGGAGTGTTATCGACAAAGCTTTTGCAAGAATCACGGGGCGAAATGTTTCTTTTTCAGACCGCATTGTCGACTTCGGTTGTGGCGGGGGAGACACGACGATCCATCTCATTGAGAAGGGATACGACGTACACGGCGTTGATATACTAGAATATTGGGGGAAGGATGCCGGCCTTTACGGCGCAGTGGCGCCAGTCGTACCAGACCAGTTTAAGGCCAGACTCCATGTTCTCGATCAGAGTGACCACAAGTTGCCATTCGCCGATGAGACGATCTCGTTGGTTTTCTCTGATCAAACCCTCGAACACGTTTTCGATCACCGTTCGGTTTTCGCCGAGCAGGCGCGGGTACTTAAGCCCGGGGGTCTCGCAATCCATCGTTTTCCCCGCGTTTTCACACGAATCGAACTACATACGCAACTACCGCTGGCACCTCTTAGCAGATTCAGGACATACCTCACGATCTGCGCTATTCTCGGATTACGCAATTCGCGGCAATCTGGTATGGACTGGCGAACAACAGTCGAGTCTAATCTACGTTTATACGCAACGACCAATCACCTTTCGAATAGGAAGATCTTGGACGAGGCGAAAGGCCTCGGATTTGATGCGCGGTTTGTGGACTTACTTGACATCGGAACAGGGCGCGCTGCTCAATTATATCGAAAGGCCGTAACGGCAAGGATCGGTAGTATCGCGAAGCTGGCGCTCGGTGCGCTTCAAGACAATCGTATGCTTGTCCTCCAAAAGACATCGACCGGGCACCGAGAAGGACCGGGTAAGCGGAACGAGTGATGCCAGCACCCTGTTCGACCGATGTCATGAAACCGACCTGTCATCGCTGGGGAAGGGCGACGAAATAATGTTTGCCAAGCCGTCTGACCAGCCTCGGCGCATCCTGATTTACCGTCTCGGCTCGCTCGGCGACGCCGTCGTGGCCCTGCCAGCCCTGCGCCTGATCGCCCGCGCCTTCCCGGACGCGGAGCGCTGGATGCTGACCAATTTCGGCCTTGGTGACAAGGCAGCGACCATAGCGCAGGTCCTCGACGGGACCGGGCTCGTGCACGGGTACATCAAGTATCCTATTGGGCTAAGGAACGTTGGTGGACTGATGGACTTGCGGACCAGGGTCCGGCAACTCCGGTTCAACACCTTAGTTTGCCTGCACCCCGCGCGCGGTCCGGTTAAGGTCATCCGTGATGCGGCCTTTTTCCATGCCTGCGGCATCGCGCAGCTAATCGGCATGCCGTATTGGCCTTGGCTGCAGAGACCGCGTCGTCTCGCCGACGGACGCTACGAATACGAGGGAGCCCGTTTAATTCGGTCCATTGCCGCACTCGGGAGTCTGGACCTTGACGAGCCGGAAGCGTTCAATCTACAGCTCTCGCAAACCGAGAATGCGGCAGCCGAGCGTGCCATGGCGACACTGCATCCGGGTCGAACCATCATCGCCGCCAGCATCGGCGCCAAGGACGAGGTCAGGAATTGGGGAGACGACAACTGGTCGAGGCTTTTCGCCCGCCTGAGTCAGACTTACCCGGATACTCAACTCGTCCTGTTAGGCGCTGACGTGGAATACGGGAGAACCCAAGCGCTAGCCGCGCACTGGACAGGCGCCTTCATCAATCTTTGCGGTCGACTCACCGTTCGCGAGGCCGCCGCCACGCTGGCGCGCGCGCGCCTGTTCATTGGTCACGACAGCGGGCCGATGCACCTTTCAGCAGCGGTAGGAACGCCATGTGTTGCTATTTTCAGTTCCAGGAACCTACCTGGAAAATGGTTTCCCTACGGCGATATTCATCATATTATCTACAAATCGATCCAGTGCGAGGGCTGCAATCTCACTGTCTGCAATCAACACAAAAAAGCCTGCATTATGTCGATAACTGTTGATGAGGTGATATCGGCAGCGGCCGTTTTTCTAGACAACAGCTTTCGCCCCATGATCAGCAATAATATCGCTAATTAAGCGATTTTTTCCAAATGATTTCTAAAACCACCTTAATCTATGCTTGGATAGCTATTACTTTAGTGGCCCAGACGATTATATTATCAATAATCCCTATAGAATACGCAGGCTATTTAACGGCAATAGCCATATCACTGTTGGTTGTTTCATTCTTTATCGACAAGAACGCACTAATTACAAAAAATCCGGGATACTTTATTCTCCTTGCCTTTATCACGATGCATTTATGCCTCATTGTCATGTATCAATTTCTTGGTGACACGAAATCTGTTATAAATCTTATTGCGCTTACGCTAGGCTATATTGGAATTTATGCTTTTGTAACCGCCAGTCGGACATATTTACCGACTTGGCGTATGATAGATTTTACTTTTTTTTGCTTCCTGATAATTCTTGCCTTTTCGATCCCTCTAAGTATTGGCCTCACTGCAATTAACTATGAATCTGCACCAGCTTACTATCCTTGGGATGCATTCATTAACGGCGAGCGCTTGCTGCTGCTGCGAGGCTACTCCGGTGGAAAAGAAGTAGGGCATAGCATCTCCATGTGGCTTGCAGCACTATCAATCCCATACATTATCATAAGATCTCATTTCTCTACCGTACAAAAATCACTGCTAGTAGTCGTAATGTCAATATTCTTAATAAAGACCGGAACAAGAACGGGTTTATTGCTATTACTTTCCCCGTTTTCCATCATAATCAGTTCAAAAGTATTTCAAGAATCGGCAAAATACATATTGGTGGGGTTCGGATTTTTTGTATTAATATACTACATGACAGCAACCAACCAAGACTTATCACTGAGTATTTCCAATGTGGCTCAAAGCTTACAGGATGCAGTACCCGGCGTACGACTCTATGGAACAGACCCTTCCGAAGGGACGACCTTTATTGGACGTGATACCCTGAATGAGATGCTGTTCCTTGAAAGCCTAAAATCGCCATGGATCGGTCATGGTGATGAGAGCCCAATTTTGATTAATGGCGTTACGATGGACGGTGATGTCGCGAGCTTTGATATTGATGCAGTCTCAAACAGTGAGTCGGAGCTGAGATTAGCCTGCAAATATGGCTGGCTTTATGTCGCCCTTCTGGGCGCCGTCGTCATTTATCCCGCATTCAATGCAGTTTTTGGCAAACGCCGCGACATCACTATACCGGAGGACGCCGAACGTACATTCATTTTGTGCATTTACGCAATAGTTTCAGTTGGCGTTATCGATGGTTTATTCGAACACCTGAACGGTCATAGCGCCCTGCTGTTGTTCGTTATTTTTGCACTTTGGCCAACGACAAGCAGAAACGCGGTTTAAGAGGAGGCTGTGTTTACGTTAGGTGTTGCGATAGTCTACTGCAACAAATACCCTTTTTCGCTTGTAAACAGAGTGCAGCGCGGTATTTTTCAGCCCCGGCGCAGATCGACAGGTGCACTGACCAATGCAGGTGAGGGTCCTGCGCGGCGCCCCCGGTCGGCTCGACGAGATCGACGCCATCCATGTCGAGGTCTACTACGCGGAGATCGACGAGGGCCAGGCCTTGCATTGATGACGTCGCGACCTTCCTCACGTCAGCCGGGTTCCGCGATACTGGTCACTATGTTGCGGAATGACAAGGCCCTGAATGCTCGCGTTCGCGGGTCGCTCTTGCGAACATCACGCGACCCCGTTTGGCTCGCAGGGAATTTCGGTTGCCCGGTCACCTTTGCGCGGCTAAAATTAAGCAAGATGGGAAATCCCACGGCGCCACAGGGGGGCTCCAATAGTTTGACATTTCCGGCGTCATGACTGTGGAACGACCCGCCGTCAGAGATTGGACCGTGCTGATAGAGAGCGACAGCCCCTTTTCCATCAGTAGCTTCCAATCGCTCGTGTGTGGCACTGTGCTCGCGATCAGTGTTAACAGATCGCGAGTCGGCCCCTTTGACGGGCCAGCGATCGAACGCCCCCCGGCTGCGGCGGTCAACGGCGCCACCCGCGGTCCTGCTCGCGCTTGGGTACCGACGCGGCGTCACGCGTAGCGTCGCCGCCCAACTGCAGAAAGGAAGAAGTCGAGCCCTATTTTGGCCTCCTGTTTTAATGGTATGCT
>CAILVI010000373.1 GCA_903837595.1 uncultured Thiodictyon sp. | reverse complement strand
TCGAGAACGCGATCCTGGGGCCCTACCCAGGTTCCGTGAAGACCCTGGACGAGACGTTGGGATGGCTGGTCCGTGAGGGTGCAACCAGGGCGGCCAAGGAGGCTGACAGCCCGCCGATGGTCTTGACCTGCTTTCTCCTGACCATGCTGCGGTATCGCGTGCGACGGCAAGCTGTCTTAAAGGACCTGGCCGGGGAGTCGGAGCGGGTGCTGCGGATGACCTTCCCGGCCAGCTTCGTCCATCGCCTCCTGGGGCTTCTCGCTGAAGTCCCGGGGCTGGACAGCACTGCGTCCACCGCCAACTTGGCGGAACGTATCGTGGCGCTGGTCCAGAAAGAGGCACAGGAGCCGCCGCCGGCTCCGCCGAAGGCCGACGATGAAAATGCCGGCGAGCAAGAGCCTGACGACGAGGACGCCGACGGGGACCAAGAGTCCGCCGATGACGATGCGACCGAGGACGAAGCGCCCGCCGCCGGCGACGATGCGGCTGGGGATCAGGAATCCGGCGACGATGAAGCGGCCGGGGACCAGGAGCCCGGTGAGGACGATGCGGCCGGGGACCAGGAGCCTGACGATGACGATGCGGATGGGGATCAGGAGTCCGACCAAGATGAAGCGGCTGGGGACCAAGAGCCCGGTGACGACGATCCGGTCGGGCGCGACGCCCTCCGGGCGATCCTCTCTGCCGGCGATGACGACCTGCCCGAGGACCTCTTCGAGGCCGTCGCTGAGGCCCTGAACGCGCAGACGGCGGGCACCAACACGCCGCTCCTGCCGTCCTTGGAGGACTACCAGGGCGACGCGGCACTCGGCAATGCGCGTCTCGGTGGGGTGAAAGGGGAGTCCGCGAAGCTCGCGGCACGGCTTCAGGGTCTCGTCCAGGCCCACGACATGGCCAAGACCAGGACGGCGAGAAGGGGGCGCGCATTGAGCACCCGGCATCTGCACCGCGCCGCGGTCGGGGACGACCGGATCTTTCAGCGCACTGACCAGCGGACGACCCCCAACACGGCGGTCCATGTGTTGATCGACCTCTCGGGGTCGATGGAACATGGCAAGGATCGAATTGCTCTGGAAGCAGCTATGGCCCTGGCCCTCGCGCTTGAGCCCATCCGGGGGGTGTCCTGTGCCGTCACCGCCTTTCCGAGTCTCGATGGGGAGGCCGAAATGGTCACCCGCATCACGAGCCACGGCGATCGTGTGGCGGCTCGGGCCGGCGCCTTCGTGCAGCTCGCACGCGGCGGTACCCCGATGACGGGGGCGCTGTGGTATGCCGCGGCGGACCTGCTGGCGCGACAAGAGGAGCGCAAGGTGATCTTGACCCTCACCGATGGTGACCCGAATGACTGGGACAGCGCCTACGCGATGGTGATGCGTGCCGGTATCGCCGGGATCGAGATGATCGGCGTCGGGATTGCCACCAGCGTCGACCGGCTGTTTCCGGTCGCCGTGCAGATCGCCAGCGTCGCCGACCTTAAGGGCGAGCTGTTCCGTATTGCGGAACGGCTGCTGCTGAAGTAACCAACCCACGCCAGGTCCAGGCCGGCAGTCCACCACGGACTGCCCGGCCTGGTCCGGGAGGCGTGCCTGCCCTGCGCTCTTGACCACTGAGAGCACAGCGCACGCAGGTCTTCTTCGGTTCTCCATGGTGAGACCGAGATCACCGCCAGCTGGGCGGCATAGAAGAACAGCCCAAACGATGACCACTTGAAACCCCAACCGGGAGCATGACGCCCCGCGGGGTGGCGTGTCCCCCTCACGAAGAGAACACCATGAAAATACCCGAAGAGATCGCCGCCCAGGTCGCCACGGCCGTGCGGACCCTCGCCACGACGGCGAGCAGTCACCTCGGCACGGACTGCATCTGGCACGCCTTGGCCTGTCAGCACCTCCTGGCCCGCGAGGGCATCAACGACGTGCGCCTGGTGGCCGGCTATGCCGCCTGGCGTGTCGACGGCCAGGACCCCGGTGCCGTGGTGTGTCACCACCGCGAAGGGTCCGTATTGGCCTCCGGCACCGGCGGCTTCCTGTTCCACGCCTGGGTCTCCTGTGGTGGCCAGGTGTTCGATGCGACGACCTATCAGTTCCGCCAGAAGTTGGCCGCACTCGACGCGGCGGACGGCGGCCGGACCAGGGTGACCTGGTGTCCGGAGTACCTCCTCGTGGACAGCAAGGACTGCAAACCCTGGCGGTCGGTGCGTGACGGCTTACGGGCCGGACTGTTCTGCTACGACGCCGTTCCGGCGATTGTCGCGCAGGTCACCAATCATCCCGATACCCAGTTGGATGCTGAAGCGATCACCCTGCTGGAGCAGGTCCATGCGCACGTGAAGGACGGGAATACGCTCGTCGTGTTCGGCCCGAACGGCGTCGCCGCGACCGAGTAATCAAACCAGTTCGATCAACCCCCAAGGGGAGGCCGCCTCCCCCGACCGGGAAGGTGCGTCTCCCCACATCACTGGAGAGACACATGACACCAAGCAACGGGATCGAAACCGCGACGTGCCCCCCGGCACGCCACTGGCTGCTGATCATTGAGGGCGATTGCGAGCCCTTCCTGGTCGGCCCCCTGGATGAGTCCGAGGTGCTCGCTAGGGCGAGGGAACACCGCGCCAACGACCCTTCCATGGACGATGGCCTCTATGCATTGTCCCTGGATGTTGAGGGCAACCTCAGCGTCGGGGCCTTTGCGCATGAAGAACTTGAGCCGCAGGGATAACCCCGTCCACCACCGTTAAGCCCATGGCTTGCCCGCCCTAACGCGGGTACGCAGCCCGCTCGATCCCCACCGGGAGACTCGCTCTCCCGATGGGGACGGTGTGTCTGCCGGTCTCACCAACCCAGGAGACCACCATGGCCACACAACTATCCCTGTTCGCCGACGATATCAATGACGACGAGCGCCGCCCGGCCCTGTCGCGCACCGACAGCATACTGGTGGCGAAAGCCATCCGCTGTCTGGAGGCAGTTTACCTGACCAAGGGGGACTGCCTCACCAGTCCGCAAGCAACCCGCGACTACTTGAAGCTGAGGCTCTATGGCCTGCCAAGCGAGGTCTTCGTTTGCCTCTTCCTTGACAATCGGCACCGGGTCATCCGCTACGAGGAATTGTTCAAAGGCACCATTGATGGGGCGAGTGTGCATCCCCGTGAGGTAGTACGGCGTGTCATTGAGACCAATGCCGCCGCGGTGATCTTCGCCCACAACCATCCCAGTGGTGTTGCCGAGCCCAGTCAGGCGGATTTACGCATTACGCAACGGCTGAAGGAAGCATTGGCATTGATTGAGGTACGGGTCCTCGATCATCTGATCGTCGGCGAGGGGGAGACCACCTCGATGGCCGAGAGGGGGCTGCTGTGAGTGGCAGTGACACCGTCTACGGAGACTTGGTTAAAGGCTATACGGCAATAAGCGCCTAGTCGCTCACTGTCGATCCGTTCCACCTTGCGGGGCAGGCTTCCCCGTGGGGGGACGCGTATGCCCTTTACCACGATAATAGAGGCAAGTGATGTACGACTTCAAGACGCTCCCTGTGCAGAAAATGACCAAGACCCCCTGGGGCGATGGCAGCGGCTATGTAATTGCACCTGGCATTACCTTACTCAGTACCGAAAGCCATGGAGGAATCCACGTGAGCGTGGAGCGTTTGGCCGAAATGCCGGACGTGATCAGGAATCTCGACCCCTTCGCCGGCAGCGGCTGGTATGAAGAGGACTGCGATTGGGCGCTGGTTGCCATGGCGTTCCCTGAACATTTCAGTGGCGAGCACTGCCAGGCGGCGATCACGACGGTTCAACGGTGGAACAACGAGGTTAATTGGGACGCCTACCTCACCGACACCGCACAAGGACGGTTGTGCGCGAAGAAAGCAAGCCAGACAGCGGCGAGCATGCAACCATGAAGCTTGACGCGGCACTGGTCCGCCAGCACGCCCGAGGCCAGTGGCATGGCATCCTCGGCCGTCTGGCCCCGACCCTGGAGCAGGCCCTGGCCCGTCCGGGTCGGCACGTTCCCTGTCCCGTCCATGGCGGACGGGACGGCTTCCGGGTATTCAAAGATGCGAACGAGCGCGGGGGAGGGATCTGCAATACCTGCGGGGCCTTCAGCGACGGCTTCGCCCTGCTGATGTGGGCGAACAACTGGGGCTTCCGTGAGGCCCTGGAGGCGGTCGCCCAGGACCTCCGGTTGGACGCCGGGGGCACTTGGACAGCGCCACAACCGAAACCCAGACCGAGCACCGCCCCGGTGCAGCGTCAGGACGATGCAGGCGCTGAGGCCGCGCTGCGGCGCGTCTGGTCCGAGACCCTGGACCCGCAGGACCCCAAGGCCCGACCGCTCCAGCGCTACCTCCTGCGCCGCGGCATCGATGCGGAACTGGACCCCAGTGTCGTCCGGTTCCACCCCGCACTGGGGTACTACCAGGACCGAAGCAGAATCGGCACCTATCCGGCGCTCATCGCCCGGGTGTCGGACGCGCAAGGGCAGCCGGTGAGCCTTCACCGGATTTACCTGACCCCCGACGGGCGCAAGGCCCCGGTGGAGAGTCCTAAGAAGATGATGATCCCAATGGGGCCAGTCGTCGGTGGCGCCATCCGGCTCTATCCGGCCGGACCCACCCTGGGGATTACCGAGGGTATCGAGACCGCCCTGGTGATCCGGCAGCGGCTCAAGATGCCGGTCTGGGCCGGTGTTTCGACGACGCTGATGGAGCGGTTCGAGCCACCGAAAGGGGTTACGTTGGTCGTGGTGTGGGCGGACTTGGATATTTCTGGTGCCGGCGAACTGGCGGCTGAGAAGCTGCTGGACCGACTCGTTGTCCGTGGCGTGCGGGTCGCCATGCATGTTCCGAAGGGGCCGATCCCCCGGGGTATGAAAGGCTTGGATTGGGCCGATCTCTGGTGCCTCAAGGAGTTGGAGGCCGCCTAGACAGCCACTAGGGCATCGCTCCTGTTCCGTTTCCCGATCGGCCATTGGCCGATCGGGGATCTTTTGACCGCAGGGAGCCGCCGTCGACGAACCCGCTAGCTCTAATATAGTTTTCTTTAATGACTAACAGTGCTAGTCTCTGTTCGGCCACTGGCTGCTGACGCAAGCAATCTTGGCGTTGGCGGGCGCAGAACCACCGGTCGTACTGACACCCGCGGGCGACGTGATCGCGGCCCCGTCGTGATTCACGCCAGGATTGACCTGCGCGGGCGCCGTTCATAAGCAAATAGATTAGAGATCAGAGCGATAGCACACTCAGCGCCACCCGGACCTAGCCCGCAGGGACGCCAAGAACCAGCGGGTAAGCGCGGGCGTCACGTACTGGGGTGTCCGCGTAACGCGAGCAGTACCATCAAGTATCCCTCTCTGGTCAGCCCGTTCGGCGGCTGCAACGAGCGCAACGCCCGCCACTCAATGGAACGGATGTGCAAGCGTTCGCAGAGAAATGCGTCCCCGGCCAGGCTCGCGAGACCGACCGACGTCTTGCGATCGGCCAGGATGTGCTCGCGGCTGATCTCTGTGTTCGCCAGCGTCTCCTCGCTATCCCCTCCCATCAGCCAATGGGCACTGACGCCCAGGGCTTGCGCCAAGCCATCAAGCATCTCGATCGACGGCGCGCGCACGCCTCGTTCCATTCCGCTGATATGGGATTGGACCACCCCGCAACGGTGAGCGAGTGCCGTCTGGTTCAAGCCAGCGGCCAGGCGCGCCTGCTTCAACCGGGCGCCGCTTAATACGACGACGTTGTGATCGTTCATCTGAATCGCATGAATGTGAACCGTCCGCAAGGAGACGCATCGGGTATGAAACGCAACGTCGACCCTTAAGAAATCGCTAAAAGTCGTTGAGAGTATCCATGTTATCGAGGTATCTGGCAACCACTTCCGACCCCGGCGGGCGCCTTGCGACACATGCCGGGGTGCTGACCGCTGAACTGCCCAGCGACCAAGGCGCGTGGGTTAAGGTCCGTAACATCCGCCAAGCCTTGGGGTGGATTCAGGAAACGCTTGAGCGAAGTGCCGGTATCCGCCAGGCGCCGATCGGCATGATCGCGCGGGGGAAGCGGTACCCGTCGCTGGCGCGGCTGTGCGAGGTGGCTCAGGCCGTTGACGTGGCGCGCTTGGTGGCCGCGCGCGCGGACGTGCTCGGCGCGGCGGGGTAGGGGGTGGACGCATACCCAGTCAAGCATACCCCGGAGGTCTCGGGCGAGCACCCAACCGGGCTGAGCGATCGTTTAGCCCGGTTGGAGCAACGCGCCCTGGCCCGCGGACAGCGGGGCGCTGCGACGCCGGCAGCCGGTGCCCTCCCCATCGAGGTCACTGCGCGTAAGCGTTGCGTTGTCACGGAGCCCGCACCGGCGCAATCAGCGGCGAGCGATGACACTGTCGGCCACTCGCTCGTGATTCAGGGGGCGGGCCGGCCGGCGGACGCGGCGGCGCCACCAAGCCCGCTGATCGTCAAGTCGAACCGGTTGATCGAGGCCAGCTACCAATTGACACTCGCTGAGCAGCGCGTCCTGCTGTGCGTCGTCGCACAGATTGACCGCCATCCTGATGCGGTACCAGTGACGGCGCAAACCCCGTTTGCTGTCACCGCGCGAGGACTCGCGGAACTCTTTGGTATACCGAACAAGCAAGCCTACGAACTCATGATGCACGGCTGCGAGCGACTTGCGGAACGGTGGATCGTTATTGATGCACCAGACGCAGAGAACCCACGGCTCACGAAGACCAAAACGCGATGGGTGCATAAGCTTGACTACCTGCCGGCCGAAGGAACGCTCCGCTTGTATCTGGCGCCCGAGGTGATTCCCTACCTGACACACATCGCCAGTGAGTTTACGCGCTATAAAGTGACCAGTGTTGCCCGAATCACGACGCCGTACGCGTTCCGTTTGTACGAGCTGTTATTGCAATGGCTACCGCGGGGTGAGCGGGACATCACGTTAGCATGGCTAAAGCACGCTTTCGATTTGAGCGGGGAGTACTCCCGGCTTGGCAATCTCAAGGCGCGGATTATTATGCCGGCGGTGTCACAAATCAATGCCTATTCAAATCTCAACGTCTCCTGGACACAAAACAAGAAAGGTCGTGCGGTGGTCGGCTTTACGTTCTATTTTGAACTGAAGAATGAGGGAGCGCCCCACCCCGTCGTCTCGTTGTCGCGTGAGGACATCGTCGCTAAGGCACAACCCGGTGAGACCTGGGAGCAGGCACGCACCCGCTTGTCAAGAGAGAGGCGCAGTGAACGCCCGGTTTCTGTCGATACCCGGAATCTGTAGTCACATCAACAAAAGAACAAGCAAAAACAATATGATAAGGAGAGTCGCTCAACCACTGTGTTGGTCACAAAATTCACCACCCGGAATTTGTAGCTGTATCAAAAATCACGAATAAAATCAGTAGTTCTCGTTAGCGCCGTGGTGACCCGGAAAATGTAGTCGAGTACCCGGAATCTGTAGTTATTGAGCCCGGAATCTGTAGTCGCTAAGCCCGGAATCTGTAGCTGAATGACGAAAAAAGCCCTTTTAAATCATGAGCCTGCAAGCGCCTAAAAGATGAAAAGTAGAAAAGATAAAGACACGCGTGCGCGCGAGCTGTTTTTTTGAAGAGGGGGGGAGAACACATGCAGACCCACGCGTATCCGTCGTCGTCGAGGTGAAGCCATGGGTTATTGGCAACAGGTAAGCATAAGCAATCCATCGTACCAGCGGCACATTAATGGCGGCCGGCGCCACTGGCCTGACTCCAGAACAACCAATGGAGAGAAGACAACACATGTCCAGTAAACGATTACGCGCTCAAGCGGATGACTGCTTCACAGACATCGAACAGCGCGTGGTCAAGATGCGTCATTTGGAGCGACTCATCCTGCATCTGGGAAGACATCAAACAAGCACGGCGTTCCAGTACGCTGTGACCGAGAGCCATATCGATCTTCGCATCAGACCGAAACGTGCGTGGAACAAGGCAACGATGAAACGGCTGTTGCGCTTGATGCAAATAGTGATCGATGACGGCATTGAGGTATCGGGATTAGCGTTTGGTGAACTCGCCACCTGCTCGCACGGCATCATGCACATTCGCATCGGCCGTTATCCAGGAGTCTTATTGAGCCAAACGGACGTGCACCCGTTCCTCGGACTGTAGTACACTCACGTTGAGCGCTTGTTCATGCAGCTGCCGCGAAGGTCCGCCGCGGCGATTGAGGAAATACCGATGCTCGGAAACGGGTAAGTGGCGTGCCTCGTCAGTCCGTTTCGGTACGCGTGCGGCGGGCCGGTCAGCCAACGCGACATCGCCAGCCTTGCGGACCAGGCTGGCCGGCACAGCCGCTGGGATCGCGGGTTCGATCTCGCTCGGGAGGCGGTGCTTGCCGGCTCAGAAGGCCTGATCGTCCGGCGGGGCGGCGACGGTCCGGGGACGGGCGAAGTAGGACGCAGCGTGGTCGATCGGCGGCGCCTGGCTACCCGACCCACTGCGCATCGAATCCCTACGCCAAGCGAATAGGGCTGAAAAATGTTTTTTTGAAAACCAACAGTGCTATACTTTGGCTAACCACGACGGCGAGGAACGGCTTATCGCCGCCCCGTGGCACCTGAGCGGCGACCTCACGCCGGTGGCGTTTGCAATTTGATACATTGATAGATCAACGAGATAACATAGTGAGCCCGACCGGTGCGAGACCACGAGGAGCAGCCAACAACCCCCTGGGTTACGTGGCCTGGTGGCCACGTAACGCGAGCAGTACCAACAAATACCCCTCTTTGTTCAGCCCGTTCGGCGGCTGCAACGAGCGCAACGCCCGCCACTCAATCGAGCGGATGTGCAACTGCTCGCACAGACCGGCGTCCCCGGCCAAGCTCGCGAGGCCGACCGGCGTCTTGCGCTCCGCCAGGATGTGCTCGCGACCGATCTCTGTGTTCGCCAGCGTCTCGTCGCTATCGCCACCCATCAGCCAATGGGCGCTGACACCCAAGGCCTGTGACAACGTGTCGAGCATCTCGATCGACGGCGCGCGCACGCTGCGTTCCATGCCGCTGATATGGGACTGGCTGACCCCGCAACGCTGACCCAGCTCGGCTTGGTTCAAACCAGCGGCGATGCGCGCCCGTTTCAATCGGTCACCATTTAACACCACGACATTGTCTTCGTTCATCGGCTCAGCCTGAACGCGAACGACCAGCAAGGATACGCACGGGGCATTGAGCGCAACGTCTGACCTCACAAAATGACTGAAAGTCGTTGAGAGTATGCATGATATCAAGATGTCCGGCAACCACGACCAAGCCCCGCCGGGGGCTTGCGGCAAGCGAGGTGATGATGACCAACGCGCGTTTGAGTAACCATGACGTGGCCATTGCTGTAGGCACCAATCTGCGCGAAATCCGCCACGCCCTTGGCTGGCGGCAGGGCCAGCTCGCCGCCAAGATCGACTGCGTCCAAGGGCATGTCTCCGCGATCGAGCGGGGGAAGCGGAGTCCCTCCCTGGAATGTTTATTCGAGCTAGCCCGGGCTTTTAGCGTCGCGCCGGCACGGCTGCTGAGGATGCCGCTCACCGCTGCCGAGGCGGGGTAGGGTATGGACACGCAACGGCCAACCGATGCCGCAATGGCGTCAGGAAAAGTCCTCACCACGCTGACGCAGCGGTGGGCACAACTGGAGCAGCGAGCACGCGAGCGGGCCAGGCGGAACGGTGCGCCCGCCACCGCGGCGCGCGCACAGCCACCCCAGGAAGGGCTCCAAGGTACCCTGGAACGGTTAGCGCGCGCCGAAAAACCGCGTGCTGATCGAACACGCAATGACGGAGATACCAGCAAGAAAACCGCTTCCGCACCTGCGCAGTCAGATGCTCCTGCCAAGCGACATCGCAATGATCATTCAAACCAAGCACACGTAGAGGTCGCGGCTGAGGCGCTGGATAGCGTCGCACGCCAGCGGGGGCTGGAACCGACTGCAATGTGCGCACCCCCAAATATCCCACCATGCTCATGAGGCTCCCGCTGTTTCCGCCAGTGACGCGCGAGACGGCGATCGAGATGTTCAAACGCGGA